>NZ_JCALDR010000013.1:0-145493 GCF_059812965.1 Mycobacterium sp. NGS29 | reverse complement strand
GCGGCCCGGTAGGCGGCCACGACGGGTTCCAGTTCGTCGGGTGTGGCGCCGTGCAGGATCACCGCGTCGGCGCCGTAGTCGAACTCGCGGCGAACCCGCTCGGCACACTGCTGCGCCGACCCGGTGGCCGACGGTTCCAGCCACTCCTCAGGAATCAGCGTCGCGATGTGCTCGATCTGCTCGGGCGTGGCTTTGTGGTCGATCCCGCCCGCGATCGACGTCACCACCGGGTCTTCGCGGAACCGTTGCAGCACAGCGGGATCCCACTTGTTGGTGTTCACCAGCAGGTCGCCGTAACCCTGCAGGTAGGTGGCAAGGCGGGCAACAGTCTTCTTCAGGCGCAGCTGCTCGGGCAGGTGGTCGCCGACCGTGGCGAAGCACGACCACACCCGCACACTGTCGGGGTCGCGGCCGGCCTTTTCCGCGGCCGTCTTCACCGTGGTGACGCAGCGCTGCAACGTTTCCGGGGTGAAGTAGGTGTGCAGGATGACGTCGTCGAACACCCGACCGCCCAGCGCCAGCGTGTTGGGACCGAACGCCACCAACGCCAACCGGATGTCCTCGTCGAAGTCCGGGTCGAGAAACAGAATGGGGTACTTGCCCATCGGGCCGTCGTGATTGAAGATCAGCTCGCCGTGCCACAGCCGGCGCATGACGTTCGCCCAGTCCTCCATCTGGGCGGTGGTCACCGCCGGGATGCCGAACGCCCCGTAGATCGCGGCGATGCCCCGGCCGATGCCCAGCGTGAAACGGCCGCCCGACAACCGGTGCATGGTCGTCGCCCACGAACCGGTGATCAGCGGATGACGGGTGTTGTGATTGGTTGCGGCGGTGGCGATCTGCATGCGGCTGGTCACTGCGCACGCCGCTCCCACCAGAGACGAGGCTTCCTTGACGTTCCATCGTTCGGAGATGAACGCGGTGCCGAAGCCGAGTTCCTCGCCCCGGCGGGCCTCGTCCATCAGGGTCGCGGGACCCTCTCCCCCCGCTCCGGCCAGCAGGTAGTAGCCCAACTCGTCGAGAACGCGATCACTCATCCGAACCCCTGACTTCGCGCAGGAACCGCTCCGAGACGGTCTGAACCCGGCGGGAGAACACGTGACTGACGTGTCCGCCGGCATACCAGTACAGTTGCCCGCCCCATCTCTCCTGTAACACCAGCGCCGGTTCCAGCATCGCCATCCGGTCATGCCGGGCGGCGACGATCAGCCGCCGGTGCGGCGGCGGGGCCGGGTCGGCCCGCAGCGGGTCGATCACCGACGTCAGCTGCGACACCACGTCGGATTGCAGCAACGTGCAGTAATCCCGGCGCGACGAACCCGACCTGCTCAGGTGCCGGGCGATCATCGAGTTCAACCCCAGGATCGGGGTGTACAACGCGACCGCGTCGATGTCGCGCTCGAGATGCGACACCAGTGCGGCCACCGGGCTGCCCATCGACACTCCGGCCACCACAACGGTGGTGGCTTGTTTGCGCACCCAGCGCAGCACCGCGCGGATTTCCGACACCGACCGCATCATGCCTGCGACATTGCCCAGCGGATCGGTGTCGGGATATGCCGGCCAATACCCGCGCCGGCAGCCGTGCCCGGGTTGAACGGGCATCGCCACGTTGTAGCCCAGGCCGCGGTGCACGCGGTCGATGCGCGACATCAACATGTCCTCCGCACCACCCTGACCGGCGCCATGGATCCAGATCAGCCATGGCCGCGGACCGTCACGGTGCCGGCACAGGTGCACCGCCGCCCGCGCGGCGCCCCCGAAGCCCTCGTCCACCAGCGTCTGCGGCAGTGCGGGGTCGTGCTCGAAGGTCATGCGCTCGTACGCCAGCCCTGCGATGCGGCGGCGTCGGACGGCGCGCACGTGCAGTGGCGCGGGCTCGGCGTGGGCTCCGTCGATGCCGAGCGCTGACAGCTCCTCGGCTGCCGCGGCGCACTCCTGCGCCGTCCGCACCGTCGTGGGCCTGCCGTCATTGAGCACCGAAAAGCCGGTCAGCACAAGCTCATCCAGGAACACCTCGCCGAAGGGGCGCACCCCGAACGGCTGCCCCCTGACCCCGGACACGGTGCGCGGCAGCAGCATGCCCAGTTCCCGGCTGATGCCCAGCCCGCGGGTTGCCAACGACACGACCAATCACCTACCTCAGCTTGAATCCGGCGTACCCGGTGGTCGCGACTTCGTCGCACCGCCGGCGGTATTCGGGGATGCCACCGGTGTAGCCCATGTACATCCGTTTCTTGCCGGGAACGTTGCCCCCGTTGTACCAGGAGCTGCAGGACGGGTGTACCAGCACCGTCGGAGCGACGAGCGCGGTGGCGTGCTCGATCCACTCTTGCTGGGCGGTGTCCAGCGCCTCGATGGTACGGATCCCGTTGCCCCGCAGATACGCGATGCAGTCCCCGATCCATTCGACGTGTTGTTCGAGCGCAGCCACGAAGTTGGTCGCTGCGCTGGGGCTGCCCGGGCCCTGGACGGTGAACAGATTGGGAAATCCGGCGACCGCCAACCCGAGGTAGGACAGCGGGCCTGCCTCGGCCCAGAATTCACCCAGCGACATGCCGTCGCGGCCGCGGACGTCGATGCGGCTCAACGCCCCGGTCATCGCGTCGAACCCGGTGGCATAGACGATCACGTCCAATTCGTGCTCTGCGCGGGCGGTGCGGATGCCGGTGGGGGTCACCTGCTGGATCGGGTCGTTGCGCAGGTCGACGAGGGTGACGTTGTCCCGGTTGAACGTCTCGTAATAGCCCTGGTCGATGATCGGCCGCTTGCAGGCGAACGGGTGTCGCGGCACCAGGGCGGCCGCGGTCTCGGGGTTTCGCACAATTCGGGCAACGGCTTCACCGTACAGTTGCGCGGCCATCTGGTTGGCCTCGATATCGAAAAAGACGTCGCTCCAGTTCAGCGCGCCCAGCACGCCGTTCTCCTCGATCGCGCGCAGCTGCTGCTCGCGGGTCGCTGACTTCAGCGGCGGGCTGGCCAGCATCTCCAGCAGCACCGAGAACGCGCTCAGCCGTGCCGCCCCGATCGGATGTTCGCGCTGCGCGGCTCGGATCTCGGCGTAGCGCGCCTTCATCTCGTCCAACTCCCCGGGTTCGAACCGGTGCACCTGCCACGGCAGCGTGTACGGTGCCGAACGCTGAAACACGGTGAGCTGCTTGGCTTCCTGCGCAACGACGGGAATGAGCTGCACTCCGGTGGAGCCGGTGCCGATCACACCGACCCGCTTACCACGCAGATCGAAGCCCTCGCGCGGCCAGCGGCTGGTGTACAGCGACGTCCCGGCGAAGGACGCCATCCCGGGGATATCGGGTTCCACAGGGACCGAGAGGATTCCGGACGCAGCGACCACGAACGGGACGGTGAGCGTTTCACCCGCCTTCGTGCGCACCTCCCACGCCGCGGCGTCCTCGTCGAAACGCATCGCGACCACCTCGGTGTTGAACGCGATGTCACGGCGCAGGTCGAGCTTGTCGGCGACGAAGTTCAGGTAGGCCTCGATCTCGGGCTGGGCCGGCATGGACTCCGTCCATACCCATTCCTGCTGAATCTCCTCGGAGAAGCTGTAGGAGTATTCGATGCTCTCGATGTCGCAGCGTGCCCCGGGATACCGGTTGAGCAGCCAGGTGCCGCCGACGTTCTCGGCCATCTCCAGCACCCGTGCCCGCACACCGAGCTGGCGCAGCCGGTGCAGCATGTACAGGCCGGAGAACCCGGCGCCGATCACCAGAACGTCAAGATCCACCCGTCACCTCCGGTCTGGCACAAGTCTTGAGCTGCCGAATCACCGGCTCCCCCGCAGGTCGTGACCAGACATAGAGCTCCTTGCCCGCGCCGGACGAATGGTGTCAAGTTGCTGAAATCTATACTGTAATAGATTAAGTATCAGCCCATAGTCGAAAGGCGCCGCCGTGCAGGTCCCTTTCACCTGGAAAGTCACCGGGTGGTTCATGGTCGGGTGGTCCCCGGAATTCCCGGTCGGCGAGGCTCGGCCGTTGCAGTACTTCGGTGAGGACCTGGTCGCCTACCGCGACGACTCCGGCGAACTGCACATCCTGGAAGCGCACTGCAAACATCTCGGCGCCCACCTCGGCCATGGCGGCAAGGTGGTCGGCGACTGCCTCCAGTGCCCGTTCCACGGGTGGCGCTGGGGCCCGGACGGCACCAACCGGTACATCCCCTACCAGCCGGAGCGGCCCAACCGCGCGCTGCGGCTGCAGGTCTACCCGGTGCGGGAGCAGTACGACTGCGTGTTCATCTGGCACCACCCGGACGGCAAAGAACCCCAGTGGGAAATGCCCGATATCTTCAAAAAGTTCCCGCAGTTCGAGACCGACCCGGCGGCCTACTACCGGGCGTACCCGGAGTTCTCCCGGCGCGCCGAACGCGAACCGGTGCATCCCCAGATCGTGGCCGAAAACGCCCCGGACAGCGCGCATTTCGAGTACGTGCACCACGCCACCGTCACGCCCCGGGTGTTGGACTGGAAGATCGTCGAGCACGAATGGCAGTTCACCGCGGGATGGCCGGACGCGAGCAGCGATGACCCGGACGCCCTGGCCCTGATCTTTCACAGCCACCTGTTCGGCCTCGGCGGGGCGATCAGCGTTTTCGAGGGCGCCCAGAACCATCGGCTGATCTTCACCTGCACGCCGGTCGACGACGAGCGTTCCGACCTGTTCTACTCGATCTGGTGGCCGCGCGTCCCCGGTGACGACGCCCCGGTGCCTGCGGGCAAGCTGCGCGAGCTGATCGAAAGGCAGTTCCTGTCCACCGTCTTCGACGACCTGGAAATCTGGCGGTACCAGAAATATGTGGAACGCCCGGCGCTGTCCAAGACCGACGCGAAAGGCTATATGGCACTGCGAAAATGGGCGACACAATTCTATGACGCGGCACCGGCAGTGGGCGCCCGGGGATGACGGACAAACTTGCCGGTCTCGTCGGACCCGGGCACACCGCAATCGTCACCCAGGAGTGCCAGGGTGCGGTCATCGGCCCGCACGCCGGACTGGCGATGCTCGCCGAGGAGGCCCGTCGCGTCGCACTGCCCAATATCGCGCGCCTGCTGCCCGCGGCCCGGGCGGCCGGCGTGCACGTCGTGCACTGCTTGGTGCACAAGCGTCCGGACGGGCTGGGCTCCAACCGCAACGCCAAGATCTTCACCCTCGGGCAGGGCCGGGTCGACATCACCCCGGGCACCCCGGGTGCGGCGCTGCTCCCCGAATTAGGGCCCGCGCCAACCGATCTGGTTCTTTGCCGCTGGCACGGGGTGGGCCCGATGGGTGGTACCGACCTGGACGCGGTGCTGCGCAACCTGGGGGTCAGCACGGTCGTGGTGGTCGGCGTCTCGCTCAACATCGCGATCCCCAACTTCGTCATGGACGCCGTCAACGCCGCATACCGGGTGGTGGTGCCCCGCGACGCAGTGGCCGGCATCCCGACCGAGTACGGCGAGGCCGTCATCGCCAATACGCTCTCGCTGCTGGCCACCGTCACCACCACCGAGGACCTGGTGCAGACCTGGACGGCGCAATGACCGAGACCGCATCCCCGGCCCGCGGGGGATTCCCCGATGTCAGACCCGTCGAAGACGCACCTGAGGAACTGGGTCCTTTCGCGGCCGCCCTGCGGCGGTTGCAGGATCTGACCGTCTCCACCCGCCCGGACAGCGCACTGTGGGCTGCCGCCGCCGGTCATATCGAGCAGGCGTGCGCGCTCCTGGACGGCCACCAGGTTCCCGAAGTCGACGCGGTGGCCGGTCGGGTGCTGAGCCTGCCCGGCCTGGGCCATCCCCTGCTGCCGCCCTGGAGCGTCACCGAATCCGGCCCGGACGGGGTGGTGATGCACGGACATTTCACCCAAGCCCACGTCGGCGGTAACAACGCGGTGCACGGCGGGATGATCCCGCTGCTGTACGACTGGTTGTTCGGCATGGTGGTCACCGCCGCCGAGATCCGGCCCACCCGCACCGCCTATCTGCACGTCGACTACCGCAAGATCACGCCGATCGGCGAGCCATTGACCGCTGCGGGGCGCATCAGCGAAGTCGACGGCCGCAAGGTTTTCATTGCCGCTACCATGACGGCGACCGACGGCACGGTGCTGACCGAAGCCAACGGGCTGATGGTCCGCCTGCTACCCCACCAGCCTTGAGGCGCGAGCAGACGCAGAATCGCACTGCGGCAAGCTCATCCGTGCGATTCTGCGTCTGCTCGGCAGAAAGGACACTCGTGCCCGAGACCGAATTCACCGTCCCCGCGGTCGTGGCGGCCGTCGCGGCCGCGATCCCGGACCGCGACCTGATAATTCAGGGCGACCGGCGGTTCAGCTACGCCCAGATCTCCGATCGCGCCAACCGCCTGGCCAACTATCTGCATTCGCGCGGACTGGGTTGCCACACCGAGCGCGCAGAGTTGGCCGGCCACGAAGCCGGGCAGGATCTGCTGGGCATCTACGCCTACAACGGCAACGAGTTCGTCGAATCGCTGCTCGGATCGTTCGCCGCCCGCGTCGCGCCGTTCAACGTGAACTTCCGCTATGTCCGGCAAGAACTGCAATACCTGTTGGCCGACGCCGGCGCCACCGCCCTGATCTACCACGCCGAGTTCGCGCCGCGGGTGGCAGAGATACTGCCCGATCTGCCCGGGCTGCGAGTGCTGATCCAGATCGCCGACGACTCGGGCAACGAATTGCTGGATGGCGCAGTCGATTACGAAGAGGCGCTGGCATCTGCCAGCCCCGAAGCCCCGCCCGTACAGCACTCGCCCGACGACCTCTATGTGCTCTACACCGGTGGCACGACGGGGATGCCCAAGGGTGTGCTGTGGCGTCAGGCCGACATCTTCATGACCTCCTTCGGTGGGCGCGACCTGGTCACCGGTCAACCGGTCGGCTCCGTCGAGGACGTTGTGGCGCGGGTGACGGCCGGCCCGGGTACCAGGCTGATGGTGTTGCCGCCGCTGATGCACGGCGCCGCGCAGTGGAGTGTGATGACGGCGCTGACCACCGGGCAGTCGGTGGTGTTTCCCGCAACCGTGCACCGACTGGATGCCGACGAGGTGGTCCGCACCATCGCACGCGAAGGGGTCCTGGCGGTCACGGTGGTCGGCGACGCGATCGCCAGACCGCTGGTCGCGGCGATCGAGAATGCGAACGTCGACCTGTCGTCGCTCGCCGTCGTTGCCAACGGCGGGGCGCTGCTGACGCCGTACGTCAAGCAACGGCTGATCGAGGTGCTGCCGAACGCCATCATCATCGACGGCGTCGGATCCTCGGAGACCGGCGCGCAGATGCACCACATGTCCATGTCGGGGGCGGTGTCGACCGGTACCTTCAATGCCGGGCCGGACACCTTCGTGGCCGCTGAGGATCTCGGCTCGATCCTGCCCCCGGGCCACGACGGGCTGGGCTGGCTGGCCCAACGCGGGTACGTTCCGCTGGGGTACAAAGGCGATGCGGTCAAGACCGCCGCGACCTTCCCGGTCATCGACAACGTGCGCTACGCGATTCCCGGTGACCGTGCCCGTCACCGCGACGACGGCCACATCGAGTTGCTGGGTCGCGACTCGGTGACCATCAACTCCGGCGGGGAGAAGATCTTCGCCGAAGAGGTCGAGACCGCGGTCGCCTCCCATCCCGCCGTGGCCGACGTGGTGGTCGCCGGACGTCCCAGCGAGCGGTGGGGCCAAGAGGTGGTGGCCGTAGTGGCGCTGGCTGACGGGGCCCGCGCCGATGCCGCCGAGTTGATCGCACATGCCGCAACGTCGTTGGCGCGCTACAAGCTTCCGAAATCGGTCGTGTTTCGCGATGTCATCCAGCGCAGCCCGTCGGGCAAGGCCGACTACCGGTGGGCGCGAGCCCAGGCCGAAGCGGGTTAGGCGGGCGCCGCCCGCCTTGGCTCTGCGTCCAGGGTGCAAGAGTGCGAGTGCGCCACACCCTCACCGCAGAATCAACGTGTTCGAGCGGTGGCTAGGCGTCCACTACACCGACCGCCGCCTCGGCCCGTCGCTCGTAGCAGGCCCGCGCCGCGTGATCGATGTCGTCGAGAAACAGGGTGTCCGCGCCGACTCGCTTGTTGAACCAGCGCCGGCCGCGCGCCCCGAGCATCGCCACCACCGGTCCGACGAACCGGGTCGGTTGCGGCAGCGCCACATGAGTGCGCGGCCTGTCCAGCGCGCCGACGATCGCCGCGGCCACCACCTCGGGCCGCACCGGTTTGCCGATACCGGCGGCGTTCGTCCCGGCGATCAGCTCGGTTTGGGTGAACGGCGGCAGCACCACTGTGACATCGACACCGCGGGAGGCGAATTCGTCGGCCATCGCGACGCTGAGTCCGACCACACCGAACTTGGTCGCCGCGTAGACCACCTGTCCGGGGATCGCCATCACGCCCGCCATCGAGGCGATGTTCACGATGTGCCCGCGCCGGCGTGCCACCATCTCGGGCAACACCAGCTGACAACCGTTGAGCACCCCGCAGAGGTTCACTTCGATGGCGGACCGCAACGCCTGCTGCGATTGCCCGATGAACGAACCTACCGGCATTACGCCGGCGTTGTTGACGAGCACGTCGATGCGGCCGCCGCTGTCGCCTCGTGCCCGGTCCAGGAACGCGGCGAACGACGCCCGATCGGAGACGTCGAGCAGGTGAGCGGAAAGCTGGCCCGCAGCACCAAGTTCCGTGACCGCGGCCGCCAGCGCCGCACCGTCGCGGTCGCCGATAACCACCCGCGCGCCGCGGGCCAATAGTGCTCTCGCGGTGGCGAATCCGATGCCGCGGGCGCCACCGGTGACGACGACCGTGCGGCCCCTGACCCTGTCTGTGCCCCTGTCCAACATGGCCGTACCTTTCTAGCGCAACTGCTCGAGGATCGACACGACCGTTGCCCGCGGCAGGACCGCCGGGAACGCCGGAAGCACCCGATCGACCGCGCCCTGGCAGCGCACGCGCAGCGCGGCGGCCAGTTCGCCGACGGGTGCAACCACGGCGAAAGCAGCCAGCATGTCGTCATCGATCAGCGTGCCCATCGCGTCCCATTCGCCCTGCCGCGACAGCCGGTGCAGTTCGGTGTGCAGATCGGCCCAGCCGTGCAGATCGAGCACGTTGCGGTAGGCCGGTGTGGAACCGTAGAACGCGAGCTGCTTTCTGACTCCCGCAGCGGCGTCGGATATTTCGGCCTCGGTGCGGCCGGTCACGACGAACACCGGACAGGACACGGCGACGTCACTCCGGTCGCGCCCGGCCCGGAGGAGCCCGTTGTTCAACGCCGGCAAGGTCACCTCGTCCAGATAGCGACGGGTGGTGAATGCATGGGCGATCACCCCGTCGGCGACCTCCCCGCACATCTCCGTCATCGCGGCACCGACAGCAGCCACGAACACCTGTGGCAGCGCACAGGTCAACGGTTCGGGGGTGAACATCGGCGTCATGATCTTGTGCGTGTAGAAGTCGCCCTCGAAACGCAGCCGGCCGCCACCCTGCCAACAGTTCCAAATGGCGCGCAACGCCATGACGAACTCGCGCATCCTGGCCACCGGCCGGCTCCACGGCATACTGAACCGCTTCTCGATGTGTGGCCGGACCTGGGTGCCGAGGCCAAGGACGAACCGGCCCGCCGAGAAGGACTGCAGGTCCCACGCGACGTTGGCGACCGTCATCGGGCTGCGCGCGAACGCCACCGCAATGCTGGTGCCCAGTTGAATTGTCGAGGTGTGTTCGGCGGCCAACAGCATGGGCAGGAACGGGTCGTGATTGATCTCCCCGGTCCAACCGCCGTCGTAGCCGCGGCTTTCCAATTCGGTCGCAGCCGAGGGTACGCGCGTCAGCTCCATGGGAATGCCCCCATCGATCTTGATCGCGCCACCGGCCGCGGCGATCATCGCCGCAGACGCCTACAGCCCATGAACGTGGACGGTACTGTAAATGATTCGGTAGGGTCAACCGGGTGGGCGAGCTGCATGCGGCATTGTTGGGTGGGTGGCGACTGGAATCGTTCGTCTCCCGCGACGAAGAAACCGGCGAACTGCGGCATCCGTTCGGCGAGCACCCGTGCGGGCTCATCCTCTACACCACCGACGGGCACATGTCCGCACAGCTGACGCCGGGTCCGGGTGCCGAATTCGTCTCTTACGGTGGACGATTCCACGTCGACGAGCAGGCGTCGACGGTGACCCACGAGGTCGTCATCGCGACCATGCCAGAGTTGTTGGAACAGCCTCAACTTCGGCACGCCCGCATCGACGGCGACCGGTTGACGCTGTCGGTGAGCCAGCGCTCGGCCCGGGGCAGGGCCATCCACAGCACCCTGGTCTGGCGTCGCGATCCCGGACCTTAGTCCAGCACCCGCACCGGCACATTGCTCCAGCCGGCGACGTTCTGCATGTTGACCCGTCGGCACCCCGACCAGTCGACTTCGTAGCGCGGCATGAAGTCCAGCATCCGGTCCAGCGCGATCACGCTTTCCAGCCGGGCCAGGGCCGCACCCAGGCAGCTGTGAATTCCGTAGCCGAGACCCAGATTCTGCGCCTGAGTGCGGTCACGGTCCAGGTCGAAGGTGTCCGCGTCGGTCCAGGCCGCCGGATCCCGGTTGGCCGACGCCCCGACCAGAAACACCGGTTTGCCGGCGGGAATCGTCACCCCGTGCAACGTCACATCGCGCATCGAGTGGCGCACGTTGTACTGCGATGGCGCCTCGTAACGCAGCAGTTCCTCGACCGCCAGCGGAATCTTGCTGCGGTCGTCCAACAGCTTCTGCCACTGATCCGGGTTGCGCGCGAACACCACTGCGGCGTTACCCAGCAACTTGGTCACCGTCTCTGCGCCGGCACCACCCAATAACGTTGCGAATTCGGTGATCTCGAGGTTGCTCAGCGGGGTCACCGCACCGTCGTCACGCTCGATCTGCGACTGGATCAGCTTACTCAACAGGTCGTCGGCCAGGTTCTCGCGGCGCGCTTTGATCATCCGGTAGTAGTAGATGGACATGTCGATGGCCGATTTGATGCCGGCCTCGCTCGCTTCGACCTGGCCTGGTTCGCGGTGCAGCAGGTCGTCGATCCAGAGCCGGATCTGTTGCCGGTCCGGTTCGGGCACACCTTGCAACGTCGTCATCACGTCCACCGGGAACAGTGCCGAGAAGTCCTGGACGAAGTCGAAACCGTTCCGGTTCACCGCGGCGAGATGCTTATCGATGGACTGGGTCACCAACGGACGGAATGCCTGGATGGCGCGTGGGGTGAAGACTTTGTTCAGCAGGCCGCGCATCCGGCGATGGGCCGGCGGATCCATCGCGATGATCGATCCGTGCTCGGCCACCTGACCGGTGCGCACCTGCGCCAGGTCGACCCCGTAGGCCGACGAATACGTCTGGTAGTCCTTGAACGCCGCCGCCACATCCGCGTGGCGGGTCAACGCGTAGAAGTCGTACTCGGCGCTGTAATAGACGGGCGCTTCCGCCCGCATCCGTCGGTAGATGTCGTAGGGATTGGTGAAGAAGTCTTCGGAGAACGGGTCGAACACCACCGTCGCCGTCGTCATGAACCCGCCCCCTGCCTGGACTGCGCCCTTTTGATACGGCGGCGAGTCCTGTTGCGCGCCAACCACAACTGCCCGTCGACATACCTCTTCATCGACCTGCGGAACGGTAGCGCCGAGCTGCTGGTGATGCTGAACGGCAGATCCGAACCGACCGCCGTGCGGTAGTGGGTGAAGGTGTCGAAACCGGCTGTGCCGTGGTAGGCCCCCATGCCGCTGCGGCCGACTCCCCCGAACGGTGCCGCCGAGGGAATCATCTGGGATCGGGTTCCGAAGTCGGCACTCATCGCCCCGACGAACGCGTCGGTGTTGTCCAGGACCAACGCCGTCAAGCGGTCGATGCGGTGCTTGCCCACGGGCGACCCCTTCTTGGTTGGCTACGCTTTCGGAACGATCAACGGTAACGGTTACAGTAGTATAGACAAGTCTGTCGTCATAGCGTTCCCTCCGATCGCGGCAGGAAGGGTGTTTGGGTAGTGCACGAGGTAGCCATCATCGGGGTTGGCCTGCACCCGTTCGGCCGGTTCGAGGGCAAGTCCGCGATGCAGATGGGTGTCGACGCCATCTTCGCCGCAATGGCCGACGCCGGTGTGCAGTGGGCCGATATTCAAGCCGCCACCGGTGGCAGCTGGACGGTGGCCAATCCGGACGCGATCGTCGGAATGGTCGGGCTGTCCGGGATACCGTTCACCAACGTTTTCAACGCGTGCGCCACCGCGGCCAGCGCCGCGAAGGCCTGTGCGGACGGAATTCGGTTAGGCGACTACGAGATTGGCCTCGCGGTCGGACTGGACAAGCACCCCAGGGGTGCGTTCACTGAGGATCCCGCGCTGGTCGGGATGCCGCGCTGGTACGCCGAGAACGGCCAGTACCTCACCACCCAGTTCTTCGGCATGAAAGCCAACCGCTACCTGCACGACCACGCCATCTCCCAGCGCACCCTGGCCAGGGTGGCCGCCAAGAACTTCCGCAACGGTGCGCTGAATCCGAATGCGTTCCGGCGCAAGCCGATCCTTGAGGACGACATCCTCAACTCGGCGATGCTGAACTATCCGTTGACCCAGTACATGTTCTGCGCGCCGGACGAGGGCGCCGCCGCGGTGGTGATGTGCCGCGCGGACATCGCCCACCGCTACACCGACAAGCCGGTGTACCTCAAGGCGGTCGAGGTTCGCACCCGCAAGTACGGTGCCTATGAGGTGAACACCACCTGCGCGCCGGTGCAGGAGGATGTTTCGCCGACGGTCTACGCGGCGCGCGCCGCGTTCGAGAAGGCGGGCGTGAGCCCGGCTGACGTGGACGTGATTCAGCTGCAGGACACCGACGCCGGTGCGGAGATCATCCATCTGGCCGAGTGCGGTTTCTGCGCTGACGGAGAGCAGGAGAAGCTGCTGGCCGACGGAGCCACCGAGATCGGCGGGCCGATGCCGGTCAACACCGACGGCGGCCTGATCGCCAACGGCGAACCGATCGGGGCCTCGGGGCTGCGCCAGATCCACGAGATCGTTCGCCAGTTACGCGGACAGGCGGGCGATCGTCAGGTTCCCGGCGATCCCAAGGTGGGCTTCGCCCAGTTGTACGGAGCGCCGGGCACCGCCGCCGCGAGCGTGCTCACCACGTAAGCCGTCCGCGCGGGCCGTCCGCGAGCCGCAAAGGTCAGGCGGGCACCAACACCGCCCGGCGCTCCCGGCCCTGCACCATGTTGGCCGCGGCGACCGCCACACAGATCGAGGCGGGGACGAGCAGCGCACACCCGCCGAGTTGAGCACCGATCAGGATCCCGGCGATACCACCGGACAGGAACAGCAACAGCGTCACGGTGAGGGTCACGATCTTCCACGTGTCGATGCCGTCCTGACGGCTGCGACCCAGCATCAGCCCGAGATCGGTGACGGTGCCGGTGAAGTGAGTGGTGCGGATGGCCATGCCGCGGAAGCTGGAGGTCAGCCCGTTCTGCAGGCCGAGGGCCGCTGCGGCCAGCAACGCTTGCACGGCAGTTTTCTCAAAACCCAGTCCGACCAGGTGCACCTTCACCGCATTGATTTGCAGTGCGTCCGAGCCAGGGGTGTCGGACGGAAACGCCGCCGCGGCGAGTAGCAGCAACACCGCCTGCGCCGACAGGATCAGGGCATGCCGGCTGGCCAGCGGGGCCCGAACCGATGCCAACAGCGCACCGGCGACGGCCGCCCCCACCAGGAAGCCCAGCAGGATGGCGGTCAGCACGTGGCTCTCGTATCGCCACGGGTGGGCGGTGTCCATGCCGAGCTGGGTGGTGACCCCGGTGAGGTTGCCGACCGGCACCGCCAGCACCAGCAGCGCCACCGCATTCACCGAACCCGCGTTGAACGCCAGCAATCCGCTGTAGGCGAGTACCCGGCCCCGAGGGTGCATCCAATCGAATCGACGCGGCCGAACTTCGGGGAAGCCGTTGAGGGTCATTCGTGATTTCTCCAGGTCTGCTCGGCCGAGATGCTGTGTGCGTTGACCCCATGTTGGTCGGGCGGCTTTGGAGGATTCTCAACGAATTCTTGGCATCGACGGGGGCCGCCGCGGGGTGTGAATCAGTGCGCCGGCGGGAACCGGAAGATATGGCCCGATCCGACACCGACGATGCGCCGAGCGCCGAACGCAAACGGGCGCTCGATCCCGACGATCCGAGCAAGCCGCAATCGCCGGACGACCTGACCAAGGCCTCGTGGCTGTTCGTGCTGCGTAAGACCGGGTACGAGTTCCGCAAAGACCAATGCCTGGATCTGGCGGCCGCACTCACCTACTACGCCGTGTTGTCGGTTTTTCCGGCGTTACTGGTGATGGTCTCGCTGCTCGGCGTCTTCGGTGAGGGACGCCGCACCACCGACGCGCTGCTCGAGGTGGTCGCGGGCCTGGCCCCCGCGTCGGCGGTCGACATGTTGCGTCAACCCATCGCGCAGGTGGTCGACAACCCGTCCGCCGGTTTCGCGCTGATCATCAGCGCACTCGCGGCGCTGTGGTCGGCGTCGGGATATGTCGGTGCGTTCGGTCGGGCGATGAACCGCGTGTACGAGATCGCCGAGGGGCGCCCGGTGTGGAAGTTGCGGCCGCTGCAGTTGGTACTGACGTTGGCGGGCCTGGTGCTGGCCGCGGCGGTGGCCGTCATGCTCGTGGTCAGCGGGCCGGTCACCGAGGCGGTGGGCAACGCGACCGGGTTGGGAAGTGCCGCGCAGACCGCCTGGGCCGTCCTGAAATGGCCGGCGATGCTGGCGATCGTGACGCTGGTAGTCGCGATCCTCTACTACGCGACACCCAATGTGCAGCAACCGAAGTTTCGCTGGCTCAGCATCGGCGCGGGGGTCGCGATCGTGGTGTGGTCCGCCGCTTCCGTCGGATTCGGTTGCTACGTAAGCCGTTTCGGCAGCTACGACCGGACCTATGGCGCGCTGGGCGGCGTCATCGTGTTCCTGCTCTGGCTGTGGATCACCAACCTGGCGCTGTTGTTCGGCGCCGAACTCGACGCCGAACTGGAGCGGGGCCGGCAACTGCAGGCCGGCATCGCCGCCGAGCGCGAACTGCAGTTGCCACCGCGCGACACCCGCGTCGTCGAAAAGAACGAGGCCGCCGAGGAAAAGGACATCAAACGCGGCCGGTGGTTACGCCGTACCCGGGGCAGACGCGACTGAGCCCTACTCAGTCGGCATCCGACCCATCGACTAGCGTCGGGAACATGGCTGAAATCTCCGGAAACGACCGAATCGATGACGTCTCCCCCGGCGATCTCATTGCGCTCGTGCGCGCTACGGGTGAGCAGACGTGCAAAGTGGTGTTCAAGGACGCCACCGATGAGGGATACGTCGTCACGCTCGAGGGCGACAGCGGTGAAACCTTCCAGCTCGAACTGGCGGCGGGCACCACGGTCAAGAGATCGCTGGCCGCGAAGTGGGAGTCTCCGCAGAGTCCGACCTCGCACGCCTGAGGGACCTCAGGACACCTTGGTGGCCGGCGGCGAATAGTTCGGCTTGCCGAGTCCCAGCACGTGCTGGGCGATCATGTTGCGGAACACCTCCAACGTGCCGCCGTAGATCCCGGCCAGCGGGGCGAATCGGTAGAGATATTCGGACGTCCCGTTGTCGGCGGCGCCGTCGGTCTCGATCGGCAGTACCGAGGCGGGACCGGCGATGTCCATCAGATCGGTTCCGATGTCACGCATGGTCTGCGCCTGCGCGACCCGGCCGAAGATACCCGGTGTCGACAGCGCCGCTTCCAGCCGGGCGGCGCTACGCCCGAGCCGGAAGGCCACCGATCCGTCGTCCACCCGGCGGGACCCGTCCGGTCCCGGTTGGCCTACCCGGGCCGCGACAGCGTCGACCGCGGCGGACATGAACCCGCTCTGGTGCGCCATGATCGCGACGTCCTGCAGCCCGTCCGGCGCCGCCGACACCGCTCCGTGCTCGGCATCCAACGGTCCGCGCAACACGGTCCAGCCGCCGTTGACCTCACCGAGCAGGTATTTGTCGTCGACCCGGACATCGCTGTAGTACACGATGTTGGTCCGGTCTCCGTCGACGGTGCGGATGCCCTGGATTTCAATGCCCGGCAGGTCGAGCGGCACCAGAAACATGGTCAGGCTCTTGTGTTTCCGCGCGTCCGGGTCGGTATTGGTGATCAGGAACACGTACTGGCAGTTGTGCGCGCCGGTGGTGAACATCTTGGACCCGTTAATGACCCATTGATCGCCGTCCCGCACCGCGCGCGTCTTGCACGTGGCGACGTCGGATCCGCCTTCGGGTTCGGTGTAGCCCAGGCACATCCGCACTTCTCCGCTGAAGACCTTGGGCATCACCTCTTCGACGAGTTCGGGTTTTCCGAACGCCGCGACTGCCCGCGCCACCATCGCGGTGGTCCCCCACGTCACCCACGGCGTATGCACCCGGCGCTTCTCCAGCTCCCAGATGCGTCGCCGCACCCGGCTGAAGCCACCCTGGGTAGACGGCGTCCACTCCTTTTCCAGGTAACCGGCGGCTCCGATCGCCAGGTGGACGCCTTCGTCGAAGTTGTCACCGGTGTCGCGGTCGCGGCGGCGAACCTCGTCGGTGACATGCTCGGCGAGAAAGTTACGCACCTCGGCCAGGAATGCTTTGTCGTCGTCGTCCAGTTCAACCAATGCGAAATCCATTGTTCTAGGCGCTCTCTCGCTCAGCGACGAGCACACCGACATGCTTGGCCGCCAAGCCGGGATCGCCACCGGCCAGCGCCCAGCCCCTTGCCCGGACCAGATACGCTGTTGCCGCGGCCTCGACGGAGACCCCGAGCCCGCCCTGGATGTGTACCGCCATGGTCGCCGCCTTGGGCGCCTCCTCAGCCATGAACACGAACGCGCACCCGGGCAGTTCCGGACGCACCTCGGGCTCGTTGTCCAGGTACCAGGCGGCACGCCGGGCCAGGTTGCGGCCACCCTGCACGACGATCGCCATGTTGGCCAGTGAATGGGAGATGGCCTGCAGCGTCGAGATCGGCACGCCGAGCGTGTAGCGCGACTTGGCAAATTCCGCGGCGATCGTCATGGTCTGCTCGATCAGGCCGGTCAGGGCCGCGGCGGTCAACACCCGCCACTCGTCGACCGCGCGCCGGTAGGCTGCGACCGCCTCCGGGCCCGAACCCAGTACCGTGCGCGAATCGGCCGCACCGGGGTCCACCCAGCCCATCGGCAACTGTCCCAGGTTGGGCACCCGCGCGGGCCGGGTGGCGAATTCGAGTAGCACCACCTCGTCCCCGTCGGCGACTACCAGCGCGTCGGCGATAGCCGCAGAGGCGATAAGTCGTTGCTCTGCAACGGTTTCCGACGTCACGTCCAGCCCGATGATCCGGCTGCCCTCGACTGCATCACCCTCGACCGCGCCGAGGCGTTCGGCCAGCCGCACGGCACAGACGTGGTCGATCCAGGGCACCGGCGCCAGCGCCCGGCCCAGTTCCTCGGCGACCAGCGCGAGGTCCACCAGCGTCGCACCGTCCCCACCGGCGTCCTCCCCCACCGCCATCGACGTGGCACCCATGGCGCACAACCGCTCCCATAGGCTTTTTTCGAACCCGGTTTCCTGTGCGGCCCAGACTGTTTCGATCGGGCAGTGGGTGTCCAGCAACTGCCGGTAGGCGGCCTGTAGCGCCTTATGGTCGTCGGTCAGGCTGTAGTCAACCCGGCGCAGTTCATAGCGGTCCATCGGCACTCCTGAAAAAGAACTCGTTGGCGTTGTTGTAGAGGTAGTTGTCCAGCACATCCGCGGGAAGGTCGAGGGCGTTGGCCTCCGGCACCACCCGGTGCTGACGCAGCACCGGCCAGTCGGAGGCGAAGATGACCTTGTCCCGTCCCCGGGTGCGCATGAAGTGGATAAGGCTGTCCGGCAACCGCTTCGGGGACCAGGCCGACGTCATCAGCCGCAAGTTGCGATACTTGATCAACATCCGGATCGCCACGTCCCACCAGGGATCGGCACCGTGGATCATGCACAGCTTCAATTCCGGGAACCGCACGCACACCCGGTCCAGGTGGATCGGGTTCTGCACCTCGCCGGGGATCGGCGGGCCCGGTAGGCCCGTGTTGACGCACAACGGCAACTCGATCTCGGCGCATTTGGCGTACAGCGGATAGTAGACCGCGTCGCTGGGCGGGTACTGGCCGTCGGCCCAGAAGCTCGGTCCCACAACGGTGTAGGCGACCGGAAGGTCCGCCACCATCGCGGTCAGCTCCCGCAATGACGCCACCGGGCGCAGCAGGTTGACCCCGCCCAAGGCCAGTGCGAACCGGTCCGGGCGGTCTGCGGCGAACTTGCGGGCGGTGATCGAGGGCTTGGCGAGGTTGTCCATCAGGATCGCCTTGCGCACCCCGTGCTCGTCCATCTCGTCGAGTAGTTCGGCGAGATCCACCGGGTCGAACATCGACGCGGGTCCCTTGAAGTAGTCGTCGCGGACCCGCTTCATGAATTCCGGCTGCTTCTCGGTCTCACCGAAGTGCACGTTGACCAGGCAGTCGATGACTCGGCGGGCGTTTGATGACGTCACTGGCCGGTCCTCGCGGTCTGTGCGGCTTCGCTCTTGGCCCACCGGTAGTCGGCTTTGCCATTGCCCAGCCGGCGCACCCTGTCCACCGCGACGAACGCCTTGGGCACCTTGAACCTGGCCAGCTCCGCCGCGCAGTGCGCACGCAACGCATCGCTGTCTGGCTGGGCATCCGCCCGCAACTCGACCAGGGCCACCACTTCCTGGCCCCACCGTTCGCTGTCCCGCCCCACCACCAGTGCATCGGCGACAGCAGCGTGCGCGCGCAGCACCTCCTCGACCTCTTCGACGAACACCTTCTCGCCACCGGTGTTGACCACCAACGAATCCCGGCCGAACAGGCGCAGCGTGCCGTCAGCGTCCACCGATGCACGGTCCCCCGAGATGACCACCCGCTGCCCGTTCACCACCGGGAATGTCTTGGTGGTCGCGGCCTCGTCGTCGAAGTAGCCCAACGGAATACGACCGCTGCGGGCCACCCAGCCGATCTGCGAGTCGCCCGGGTCCAGGAATCGGCGGTAGTCCTCCGAGAGCACCAGACCACCGGGGCGGATGGCGAAGGTGTCGGCCTGGGTGCCCGACCGGCTGTGCCCGTAACCCATGTTGCCCGTCTCCGAAGAACCGTAGCCGTTGATAATCGTGATGTGCGGCAAGTACTTCAGCAGCGCCTGCTGATGTTTGACATTGGTGGCCGCCCCGCCGGTGCCGATGGCGAACAGAGCGGACAGGTCGTAGTCGCGGCGGCCCAGTTCGTCGACCAGGGGTGCGGCGTAGGCATCGCCCACCATCGTCATCAGGCCGACCTTCTCCCGCTCGGCGGTCTCGAGCACCGTTGCCGGGTCGAACTTCTGGCGGGTGTCATACAGCACGACGGTCTGCCCGTTCAGCACCGCCGAGAACGCCGTCCACAATCCGGCGGCGTGCATCAGCGGCGACACCGCGAACCACGGCGCGCCGGCGTTCTGTACCCGCTGGCGGATCTCGGTGACGTCCGCGTGGTCGGCGCCGTTCATCGAGGCCACGTACATGTCGGCCTGTCGCCACAACACACCCTTGGGTCGCCCCGTGGTGCCGCCGGTGCAGATCATCAGCAGGTCGTCCGGTGACGGCGTATTGGAATGATCGCAATCGCCTTGTGCCACGGCATCTTCCAGCGTGACGGCAGCGGCCAGCTCGGAGCCGTCGCTACCGTCGTCGACCGAGATCAACAGATCGATCCCTGCCAGCACATCGGCGAACTTCGCACCCAGCGCGCGGTGGTAGATCACACCCCGCGGCTTGACGTAGTCAAGCAGGTCGGCGACTTCGCGCGGGGTGTAGTAGTGATTGACGTTGACCGGCACCACCCGCGCCTTCAGACAGGCGATCACCATGTCGGGGTACAGGTCGTTGTGCATGATCAATGCCACCCGGTCCTGTCCGCACTCCCAGTTGCCCAGCGCGTCACGCTCGGCATGAGCGCCGAAACCGTTGTCCGCCAGATAGTTAGCGAGACGACGGGTGCGCTCCGCGGATTGCGCGAAGGTGCTGCGGCGGGAGCCACAGATCGTCATCAACCGGTCCGGCACGGCCTCGGCGACCGCATCGAGCACCGCTCCGATCGTCCATTCGCTCATCAGGCGTGTTACACCGACGCCGGGACGTTCGCGTTCAGCAAGTCAAGTGCGTTGTCGCGCATGACTTTGCGGGTGTCCTCTGCACTGAACTCCGGGAACTGCGGGATGTCGGCGGTGAAGGCCATCGGGTCGGCCAGCCCCTCCCCGTGCGGCCAGTCCGAGCCGAACAGGATCTTGTCCACACCGATCGTCTCGGCGAGCAGTTTGACGTCGTCCTCGTAGTACGGTGCGATCCAGACGTTGTTGCGCAGTTGCTCCACCGGGTCTTCCTTGAAGTGGTACGGCGCGGTGTTGGCAGCCTTCTTCAGGCGCTTGATCAGCCGGTAGACGAAGTACGAACCGTTCTCGATGCTGGCGACCTTCAACTTGGGATGACGGGTGAAGACCTGGTGCACGATCATCGACGCCATCGTGTCGTGGATCGCCCGATCGTCGAGCAGCACCTGATCCAACGGGTCCTTCTTGCCGAAACCCTCGAAAGTGGCCTTGCCGCCCCACAGCGCATTGATCGCCAGGTAGCCGCTGTCGCTGAGGTGGAACCCGACCGGGACGCCCGCTTCGGCGAGCCGCGCCCACACCGGATCGTGCAGCGGATCCCCCAGTGAGCGGGGCTTGACCAGGCCGGGCACCGGAGCGGGCCGGACCAGCACCATCCTGGCGCCCTTACCGAGTACGAAATCGACTTCCTCGACCGCCTTTTCGGGATCGGCCAGCGAGATGATCGGCGCCGAGATGATCCGGTGATCGGGCCGGTCGAAACCCCAGTCGTCGTCCAGCCACAGGTTGAAGGCCCGCACCGATGCCATCGTTGCCGGGATGTCGTGTTTGAGGGCCTCCTCCACCCCACACGCGAAAGTCGGCAGCATGAACACGGTTTCGAGGTTCTGGTTGTCCATCACCTTGATCCGGGCGTCCCGGTTCTGGTACTCGGGATGGTTGGCCATCCGATCCACCTTCATCAACGAGGCGGGGTCGACGCCCTCGGGGATTTCGCCACGGAACAACAGATCCAGGCAGCCCGGTTCGATGATCGGATCGAAGGTCGGGTTCGGGATGAACTGGTTGATCCGCTCGCCGATCACCGCCCAGGTGCGCTTGCCGTCGCTGAGCATCTGCACACCGCGGCGCTTGAATTCCTTGGGCAGGTAGCGGGTGAACGAGTCGATCGGCTCGTAGTAGTGATTGTCGACGTCAATCGCCTGGTAGTCCAACGTGCTCATCGTCGACGTCCTCCCTTGTCCTCGAAGTCATTGGTTCCCCTCATGTGTCGCCACCTTCGGGGACCTCCTGGGGCGACGGCAGCGACGGGAAGTTCGGTGCGCGCTTTTCGAAGAACGCGGTGATGCCCTCGATGAAATCGGGGCGTGTCATGGACTCGTGCATCAGCTGCTCGGCTCTGTTGCTGGTCTCGACGATGGGCAGGCCCGCGTCGGCGTAGAGCTGCTGTTTCATCGCGGCCAGCGAACTGGGCGCGCAATTGCGGGCCATGTCTTCGGCGTAGGCCAGCGCGCGGTCCAGCAACTGCTCGCGGGCCACCACCTCCTTGACCAGTCCGAGCTCGGCCGCTTCCTCGGCGAGGAAGGTCCGGCCGGACAGCAGCAGGTCGGTGGCCGCACCCCAGCCGACCAGTCGCGGCAGAATCCAGGAGATGCCGTACTCGGCGACCAGCCCGCGGCGGGCGAACGCCGTGGTGAACTTCGCACCCGCGGCGGCGAAACGGACGTCGGCCATCAGGGCCAGCGACAGTCCGATGCCGGCAACCGACCCGTTGATCGCCGCGATCACCGGCTTGCGCAGCTGGGTGAGGAAATACGGGTGTTTCTCGGCGACCAACGCACTGATATCGGTCTTACTCGCGGAGCCGACCGTCGTCGACGAGATCGAATCGAGGCCACCCATGTCCGCCCCGGCGCAGAACGCCCGCCCGTTGCCGGTCAGCACGATGACCCGAACGGCCGGGTCGGCTTCCGCGGCTTCGAAATAGCGGTAGAACATCGACATCATCGGCTGGCCCCAGGCGTTCATCCGCTTCGGCTGGTTGAGCGTGATGACGGCTACGCCGGCAGCGGAGATCCGGTAGAGCACCGCCTCGCTCGACGCGGTCGGCCGCTCCGCGACCACGCTGCCGTCGGTGCTCATTCGGAGCCATCCCTTCATCGTCTGCCGGCCGCCCCAGGATGACCGATTAGTACATACTGTATACCTATCGGTACATCTTTCTGCAACGTGGCTCCCGGGCGGCATCCGGCCGTCAAATGCCTGATCAGCGGCCCGCTCACCCGACCTCGGCGGACCTCGCAGCGACCGGTCCCAGCACCCTGGTCAAGAAGCCGATCTGGTCTCTCGAGGCCTGCTCGAACCACGGGTGGCCCGGCCACACGTCGAAGTGGTCGCACGGGTAGTGATGCACCTGCGCCCGACCGTGCACGGCGGTGCGCGCGACCGAGGCAGCGGGCACGAAGCGGTCGAAGTCGGCGATCTGGATCAGCAGCTCGGACCGCAGCCGCTTGGCTGCGGCCTTGGTCCTGATCTTGGCCAGCTCGAATCCGACGGCGGAATCCACCTCGTTGCGCCAGGACGGTCCGGCGATCGACAGGTAGTTCTCGTACGCCCCGTCCAGGGACAGCGCACCATGCTCGCCCGGGCGCGACGTCAGTTTCATCCACACGGGTGGCCGTCCGCGCGCCACGGCCCAACGGCTGCGGGCACCATCGACGGTCGCCCGCAGGGCCGTTGTGAGGGTGTATTGCTTGAGCACCGCACGGCTGGTGGCCAGCGGATCGGTCAGCGGCGTCATCGCGATCACGGCGGCGATGTCGTCGCGACCGGCAGCGACCCGCAGCACCTGCCCGCCTGACATCGATACCCCCCACAGCACCACCTTTTCAGGGTTCACGTCGGGCAGCGTCTTGGCGAACTCGACGGCCGCTGCGTAGTCCTGCTCCTGCCGTTCGATCGAAATAGACTGCCGCGGCTGCCCTTCGGATCCGCCGAAGCCCCGGTAGTCGAAGGCCAGCACGTCGAAGCCGGCGCCGCTGAGCTTTTCCGCAAAGGGTTGCAGACCCGAGTCCTTGGTTCCGCCGAACCCGTGTGCCATCACCACCACCGGGCGCCCGGCGGCGGCATCGCCGGTGAAATGCCATGCGCTGCAGGCTGATCCGTGTGACTGGAAGGCCAGTTCCTGATAGCTCATGTCGTGCTCCTCAGTGGTCGGTTTTCGCAACAATTCCGTAGACGGCGCCCAGCCAGATCGCGGCTGCGCCGTCCAGCAGTTCGGTCCGGGACAGCGGGCAACCCAGGGTCATCCGTTCCAGCAGTCTGTCGTTGACCTCGAGCAGCACGGTCGCCAACACCGTCGCATCGATCCCGTCCGGTGCGGTACCGGCCGCGCGTTCACTGCCGATCATGCCGGCCACCGACGCCACGAACGACGCACGGGCTTGGTCCCACATCTCCCGTCCCGCGGCGCTGCGACCCCGGGCCTGCAGCGCCGCTTTGAACATGAACCGATGGCGTTCCCAGGTGTCGAACAACCCCTCGAGCATGCCGCGCACCCGGTCCTGCGGAGAGCGGTCGCTGCTGGTGAATACGTCGTTGACGAACATGGTGTCGTCGACCATGCGCTCCATCAACGCGGCGACGGCTATGGCCTTGTTCTCGAAGTAGAAATAGAAGGCCGACCGGGTGACGCCCGCACGCGCCGCCACCTCGGCGATGTTCACATCGTCGAAATCACGTTGCTGCAAGGTGATTTCGAGCGCGTCCAGGATGGCCTCGCGCCGCTGATCGCCGCGCTGCACGGACCGGCGGTCGGTGCGTGCCCTGGTCACAGCGCAGCGCCGACAGCCCGCTTGAGTCCGGCCGGGATCTCGCGGGCCCGCAGATCGTGTTCGTAGTAGAAGTAATCCACTTGTTGGGTGTGGCGGGGACGGTCGACGCAGTGACCGGTGTACAGCCGCTGATCGGCGTCGATCACCCGTTCCATCTCGGCCACCGACGGCAGCGCGTAGCGTCCGACGGCGTAGGCGGCCAGCAGTCGCGACTGGCATTCGACGAACGGGAACAGCGTCGGAATCGCTTGAGCGAAGCCGATGAAGACCAGGTTCGGCACGCCCGGCTTGAACATCCGCTTGTAGAGCCGGATGTCGTTGCCCGGCGCGCTGATGAAGTCGGCGTCGAAGAACGGGAAGGTGATGTTGTAACCCGTCGCGTAGACGATCACGTCGAAAACCCCGCTGGTGCCGTCGTCGAAATGCACTGTGTCACCGTCGAGTCGAGCCACATTGGATTTGGGCGTGATGTCGCCGGAGCCGAGCCGCAGCGGCAGTTCCACCGACTGGGTGGGGTGCGCCTCGAACAGTTTGTGGTTCGCCGGCGGAAGTCCGTAGAGGGTCGGATCGATGCCCAGCATCGGGGCCATCAGCTGCGCCACCTTGCGCTGCCAGGACAACGGCAGGTAGGGCGTGGTCCGGAAGAACTTGTCACCGGGTTGGCCGGCGAGGTACTTGGGCACGATCCACGCGCTGGATCGCGTCGACAAGGTCACCGTGTTTTGCAGTGTCCGCGAGGACAACTCGACGGCGATGTCGGCGGCGCTGTTTCCGATGCCCACTACCAGGATGCGTTTGCCGGTCAACTCCAGCGGCGTATGCGGGTCGATGTAATGGTGCGAGTGGATCGTCTCGCCGCTGAAAGTTCCCGGGAAATCCGCCGTTCGCGGATCCCAGTGGTGTCCGTTGCCGACGACGAGCAGGTCGAACTCACGGGTCGCGCCGGACTGATCGCGGATCTCCCACCCGTCCCCGACCGGACGGGCGTGTTCGACACCGTTGTTGAACTCGATGTGCTCGAGCAGCCCGAACGCCTGCGCATAGGAGTCCAGATAGGTCTTGATGTCGGAGTGGTGCGGAAAGGCCGGGAAATTCTCCGGCACCGGAAAGTCCTTGAACGACAACCGGTGTTTGGAGGTATCGATGTGCAGCGACCGGTAGGCGCTGCTGTGGCCGTTGGGGTTGCCGAACGCCCAGTTGCCGCCGATCCGGTCCGACAACTCGAAGGTCGTGTAGGGCACCCCGTAGTCCTTGAGCATCTTGCCGGCTGTCAGGCCGCTGATGCCGGCGCCGATGACCGCGGTGCGGGGACGGGTCGTCATCCCGGGAGGTTAACACCGGTTTTTGACGTGAGTCAATGAATTCTGACAACTGTCAATACGGTGTCACCCGGCGCGAACCGCGGTGATACTGTTGCTCCAACAGTACAGCGCACGGCGGATGTGCAGTACGCTTTTGAGGTGCCCTGCCACGTCGACGACCTCAGCCCGGTTGCCGACGTCAGCGACCCGCGCTACCGATGGCGTTCGTCGCTACAGAGTCAACATCGAGGTTGCCAATGATCAAGGTAATGCAGGGCTTTAGGGTCCTGGAGGTCGCGCAGTTCACGTTCGTCCCCGCCGCGGGAGCCATCCTCGCGGACTGGGGCGCCGACGTCATCAAAGTCGAACATCCGCTCCGCGGTGACACCCAACGCGGCTTCGTCAACATGGGCGGCATCCAGGTCGACCCGGAGCGGCACCCGTTGATGGAGCACCCGAATCGGGGCAAGCGCAGCGTCGGGATCGACGTGTCCACGCCGGGCGGCCAGGAAGTGATATACGAACTGGCCAAGGCATCGGACGTGTTCCTCACCAACTACATGCCCCGGGTGCGGCAGAAGAACAAGTTCGACGTGGAACACATCCGCGCGGTGAATCCGAACATCGTCTACGCGCGCGGCACGGCATACGGCGACAAGGGCGCTGAACGTGACGTCGGCGGATTTGACGGAACGGTGTTCTGGACACGCAGCGGCGTGGGTCACGCATTGACACCGGCAGAGCTGGGCGCTCCACTGTCGCAGGGGATTCCGGCCTTCGGCGACTCCATCGGTGGCATGTTCATCGCCGGCGGCATCTCCGCCGCCCTACTGCATCGCGAACGCACCGGCGAGGCCCTGGAACTGGATGTGTCGTTGCTGAGCACCGCCTGGTGGGCGGCGGGCGCCAGCGTGACCCAGGGCATGGAAGCCGGCGAGGTGATGCGCACGCCGATGCCGGGGACCGAAGCGCTGCTGGTGAATCCGTTCATGGGCAATTACCAGACTTCCGACGGCGGCACCATCAACCTCTGCATCATCAGTCCGACCGGTTTGATCGAGGACACCTTCACCCACCTCGGTATCCCGGACGCCGCCCAGGATCCGCGCTTCGCCGAGGTGCTGCCGCTGATCCAGAATGCCAATGCGGCAGCGGAATTGATCGCCGAAGCGTTCGCCGCCAAACCTTTCGACTACTGGCGGCAACACCTGAAGACGATGAAGGGTCAGTGGGCGCCCTTCCAGAGCCTCATCGATCTGGCCGAGGACGAGCAAGCCCTGGCCAACGACATGATCGCCGAAGTCGAACTCGCCAGCGGCGGCGCGCCTTTCCGAGTCGTCCGCGGACCGGTGCAGTTCAACCACGAACCGCTGGTCACCACCCGAGCCCCGCAGGCCGCCGAGCACACCGAGCTCGTGCTGATGGAACTCGGCATGGACTGGGACCGCATCGCCGAACTCAAGGACGCAGGCGCCATCGCCTGAGTACTGCCGCGTCCGGAGGCGCTACCGCGACACGCGTCCCCGGGTGATCAGCTTGCCGATGGCCAGCAGGATCACCGCGCCCAGCAGGCAGGTACCGAACGAGAACAGCAGTCCGCCGCCCTGCACGTCGACTCCGAATCCGCGCAGCAGGAAGCCGCCCAGCAGTCCCCCGACGATCCCGACCACGATGTTGAGGACCACCCCCATCTGGGCGTCGGTGCCCATGATCTTGCTGCCGATCCACCCGGCCAACCCGCCGATGATGATCCAGCCGATGATGCCCAAAGTAAGCATTTCCATCCCTTCCGTTACCGGCCCGGGTCGCGCCGCACCCGATGTGAGGGGTATGCCCGCTTCTCGGGCCGATAATCGCAGTCTGCGTTCGGCTCATGCGTCGACGAGGCCGAGCCGGCGGTAGGCGGCCTGCATCTGGACCTTGGCCTCGGGCGGCAATTCCACCTGTGGCGGACGCGAATGCGGATACGCACCGATTGGCAGGCCCAGCAGGCCGGCGGCGTATTTGAATCCGCCGCCCCAGTGCGTGAAGTAGTCGGGTCGTCCCGGGTAGCAGGTGAACCACGAGGCCATATCGAGTTCGAATTGGTCCAGTCCGGATTCTCGCGCATAGTCCATGGCCGCCACGAGTCGGCCGCTCTGGATCAGATCCCAGTACTCGGAAAAGATTCGCCGCGAAGGAGTTTCGTACAGATAGCCCGCGGTGCCCAGCTGCGCCGGGCAGACGATCCCGTCGCGTAGCCAGCCCGCGCGGTATACCGTCTTGTCGCATTCCCACAACACCAGTTCGGGGGCCAGTTCGTGCAGCCGCCGACTGGCCGCCGGCCGGAACGCGCCCTCCTTGGTGGCGCAGACCGCCGGTATCTCGTCGAAAATCCGCGCGCCTTCGGCCGGGGTCAGCACATAGCCCGACGACGGCGAGTTGAACATGCCCAGCGCGATGTCGGTCCGCGCGGCGATGTACTTGAAGTATCGAAGCACCCCGGCGCCGCCGTGCACTTCCATCATCGGCGTTTGCAGATAGGCGATGTCGGCGCCCGCCTGCTGTGCGTGCAGAGTCAGCTCCAGACTGTCCTTGGCGGTGATCGCCGCCGTGCACGCCTGGACGACGACGTCCGGGTTGATGCTGCGAGCCTCCTCGATGGCCACCTCGAGCAAACGCTTGCGCTCGTCGATGGTCAGTGCCCAGAACTCGGCGATCCCACTGGTACACCACAACATCGGGTGCCCGAGGTCACCGACGCAGTACCGCACCAACGTGCGGTAGGCATCCCAGTCGATGTCGTCGCCGTCGGTGCCGCAGAACGGCGTGTACAGCGAGTTGCCGATCCCGCGCAGAGCTTCGCGCGCCCACGCGCGCGCTTCAGCAGCCGTCGCCACCGCGCACTCCTCTGGTCCGAACCCTCGTGGCCGGCCTTGGTTCCCGTGCCGAGCGCAACCTCAGAACGGCTTCCGGAAACGTGTTACCACAATGCCTACGATAGGGATTACAGTAGCAGACGAACAGAGGCAGGAATCGAGCATTACCGATGGTCACCGGTAAGGTTGTCGGTCGCAGGTCAGAGCTGATCTGCCGGTAGGTCAGGCAGCACAGATCGTCAGAGAGGTGCCGGTAGTGGCAAAGCAGGCAACCGCTGAAAAGCGGCAGCGGCGCGAACGCGGTTCCATCAATCCCGACGACATCATCAGCGGCGCGTTCGAACTCGCCGAGCAGGTGTCGATCGACAATCTGAGCATGCCGTTGCTCGGCAAACACCTCGGTGTCGGGGTTACCAGCATTTACTGGTACTTCCGCAAGAAGGACGATCTGCTCAACGCGATGACCGATCGCGCCCTGGGCAAGTACGTGTTCTCCACGCCGTACGTGGAAGCCAGTGACTGGCGGGAGACCCTGCGCAATCACGCCCGCTCGATGCGAAAGACCTTCATGGGCAACCCGATTCTGTGCGACCTGATCCTGATCCGCGCGGCGCTGAGTCCGAAGGCGGCCCGCATGGGGGCGCAAGAGATGGAGCGCGCCATCTCCAATCTGGTGGAAGCGGGTTTGTCAGCCGAGGACGCCTTCGACACCTACTCCGCCGTCTCGCTGCACGTGCGCGGATCGGTGGTGCTGCAACGGCTTTTCGAGAAGAACCAGTCCGCCGAGAGCGGGTCCCGCTCCATCGAGGACGCGGTGGGCATCGACCCGCAGACCACCCCGTTGATCGCACAGGTCACCGGCAAGGGTCACCGGATCGGGGCACCGGACGAGACCAATTTCGAATACGGCCTGGACTGCATTCTCGACCATGCCGGCCGGCTGATCGAGGAGGGCCGTAAGGCGCCCCGGCCCCGCAAGGCGGCCAAGTCGACCGCGCGTCGGGCCAGGCCCACTTCGGGTTAGGCGCCACCGGGGTCGGGCACGTGAAAGTGCTCGTCGCGCAACCGGAATGCCTCTTTCGTGCCGTGCTCTGCGCGGGTCTTGACGAAGTTGAACTCGCCGGGGCCGAACTGCAGATTGGTGCCGTAGGCGTGGAACAGATAGCTCGCGACTTCCTCGCCGTTGTAGGCCTGGGTCTGCTCGACCAACCGGAACGCCTCCTTGGCGATCACCACTCCGTCGGCGGGCATCTTCGCGACCTTCTCCGCCCAGTAGCGTGCCCGCGCGGTAACCGACTCCGAATCGCAGGTGTCGGTGAAGATTCCGAGGTGCTCCAGCTGTCCCGCGTCGATGATGTCCCCGGTCAGCAGCAACCGTCGGGCGAGCACCGGGCCGAGCCGGTGGAAGAACATATGCAGGCTGCCCAGCGCGGGTCCGAGGAACCGCGTCGCCGGCATCCCGATCTTCGTGTCGCGGGCGATCACCGAGATGTCGGTCATCAAGGCCATCTCGAACCCGCCACCGAGGGCGTAGCCGGCGATCTCACCCACCGTCACCTTCGGAAAGCCCATCAGGTTGTGGTAGAAGCCGAATGACTTGCGGTCCACCGTGAGTCGCCGGCGCTGACTCGGCCGGCGCTGCTTGCCCTGCGGGGCTGACCCGCCGGATTCGCCGTACCAGCCGTAGGCGTTGTTCATGTCGGCGCCGGTACTGAACACCCCACCCGCCCCCCGCAACAGGACCACCGTGATGTCGTCGTCGTCGGCGACCTGATCCAGGCAGCGGGACACCGCGTTTCGCATGGCGGCGTCATAGGAGTTGCGTTGCGTGGGATTGTTCAGCGTGATCGTGGCGATCCGCCGGTCGGGATCGAGCTCGAAAAGTACCCGATCATCGGTTGTGCCCGTATCGGTCATGCGCCGGCCTCCGTTCTGCGCCTGCCGAATCGGGTAGTGGAGAGCTCGTCCGGTCGAGAGGCCAACGTGTTCACCTCACCGATGCAGAGCACCTCTCCGTCGAGCAGCAGGCGCGCCGTCGACGTGATCCCGCGCGCCGCTGCCGCGCGCTCGATTTCGAAGTCCAGCTCGACCTGCAGCGGCGTCGGACGGCGGAACGTCACACCCAGCGAACGGGTCTTGCCGGACAGACCGGTGCAGCAATTGTGATGCTGAATAACACAATCGAAGAACACACCGAGGAACCCGCCGTGCACCAGACCGGGCGGTCCCTCGTAGAGCAGCGGAAAAGTGACCCTACCCGCGGCGGCGTCGGACTCCAGTAACTCGAAGCGGTACTCGGGAAAACAGGGATTGTAGGCACCGATGTCGGTCGCATGGTTCAGATAGACGCGCCTGGGATCGTTCTCGGCGTCACCGATCCGCGGCGCGCTGTCGGTGGGCGCGGCGGCAGCGAGCTCGGTTTCCCATGCGGCGAACTTCGTCAGCATCTCGTCCACCGTCGGGTGGGGGCTCTCCAGTGACAGCAGCAACGAGCTGAGCCGGCGCATGGCACCGGCGGCGGCGATTGTCTGGGCGAGCGGCGCCTCACCGAAGCGGGCGCTACCGGTACCTGCAGCAGGGCTGGTGCCCTCAGCCATGTCGCCCCTCTGGTTGCCGATTCCACCGGCCCCGTTTCCGCCGGTAGGGTTTGTTGCTAACTTATACACGGTAGCAATCGTATTGCATACTGTATGGGTAACCGTATGGATGGGAAGGGTCGGATTCCAGCGTGAGCCACGATGCCGAGACGGCCGATGCCCAGGGCTCGGTGGCAGTCACCCGCACCGGTGCGGTACTGCAACTCACCCTGGATCGACCGGCTCGGCGTAATTCGTTGACACCGTTGATGATCGAAACTCTGGTCGACACGCTGACCGACGCCGCCGCCGATGATTCGTTGCGCGCAATCCACCTCCGCGGCGCCGGTGCCGACTTCTGCGCCGGAGCCGACTGGGTCGCCACCAACCGGGGCGGCGGGCAACGCCCCAGGACCGGAAACCTGGTACGACGGGTGCCGCACGCCACCCACCGGGTGATCGAACTGCTGCACACCATCCAGTTGCCGGTGGTCTGCAGTGTGCGCGGTTGGGCGGTGGGAATGGGCGCCAATCTGGCGCTGGCCGCCGACTTCACCGTCGCCGCGACCGACGCCACGTTCTGGGAACCGTTCGTGGACCGCGGGTTCAGCCCCGATTCAGGGGCCAGCTGGCTGCTGCCCCGTCTGGTGGGCCTGGCGCGGGCCCGGCGGATGTTGCTGCTCGGCGAGAAGGTCAGTGGCGCCGACGCCGCCGACTGGGGACTGATCCACCAGGCGGTGAACCTGCCCGATCTCGACGACACCGCCGAACGACTGTCGGCCCGGCTGGCGGCCGGCCCGACGGTGGCACTGGGTCTGGCCAAACAGGCATTGCACCACGGTCAGCAGGCGTCCCTGTCCGAGTCCATGACGCAGGAGCTCTACAATCTGGAACTCGCTTGCCGCACAGCGGATTTCAAAGAGGGTCTGCAGGCATTCCGGGACCGGCGCACACCGGGCTTCGACGGCCGCTGACCACCACCACGAAGGGAACATCGATGCCCGCGTTCGACACCATCGGCTACGACGTCGACGGGCATACCGCGACCATCACGCTGAACCGACCCGACGCTCTCAACGCGCTGAGCCCGCATATGATCACCGAACTGCGGGCTGCCTACCAGGAGGCCGAAAACGACGACAAGGTGTGGCTGACGATCGTCACCGGCACCGGGCGGGCGTTCTGCACCGGGGCCGACGTCAAAGCCATTCCCGAAGACGGCAAGGTGATCTACGAACGGCCTTACCTGTCCACCTACGACCAGTGGGAGGCACCGCAGGAAGGCACCCCGCCGTTTCGCACCGCAGCGAAACCGGTGCTGACCGCGGTCAACGGATTGTGTTGCGGGGCGGGCATGGATTGGGTCACCACCTCCGACATCGTCATCGCATCCGAGCGGGCCACCTTCTTCGACCCGCACGTCAGCATCGGACTGGTGGCCGGTCGTGAGATGGTCCGCGTGTCAAGGGCATTGCCCCGCTCGATTGCGCTGCGCATGGCCCTGATGGGCAAGCACGAACGGATGAGCGCGCAACGCGCGTACGAACTCGGACTCGTCAGCGAAGTCGTCGAACACGAGTGCTTGCTGGAACGGGCCCGGGAGATCGCCGACATCGTCAATTCCAATGCGCCCCTTGCCGTCCGCGGTACCCGACTGGCCATCCTCAAAGGACTCAACGTACCGCTGCACGAGGCGGAGATCATGGCTGAGACGTTCCGCGAGCGGGTGTTGCGGACCGAAGATGCCCAGGAAGGCCCGAAGGCGTTCGTGGAGAAGCGGAAACCGGATTGGCAGTGCAAATGAGTGGGTCGACGGACTTCGAAACCATCCTGCTCGACGTCGACACCGCCGACCACGTTGCCACCATCACGCTGAACCGCCCACAGCACCTCAACGCCTTCAACCGCACCATGTGCACGGAGATGGCTGAAGCCTGGCGCCGCATCAAGTTCGACGACGCGGTGCACGCAGTGGTGCTGCGCGCGGCCGGGGAGCGCGCCTTCAGCGCCGGACTGGACATCAAGTCACCCTACGGACAACCCGACAACGTCTGGAACCACGAAGATCCCGGCGAACTGCTCAGCCCCAAATGGCAAAAGATGTGGAAGCCGGTGGTGTGCGCGGTGCAGGGCATGTGCACCGCGGGGGCGTACTACTTCCTCAACGAATCCGATGTGGTGATCTGTTCGGCGGACGCGACGTTCTTCGACTCGCACGTATCGGCGGGTCTGGTCTGCGCATTGGAACCGATCGGCCTGATGCGCCGCATCGGGCTGGGCGAGACACTGCGGATCGCGCTGTTGGGCAACGACGAACGGGTCAGCGCGGACACCGCGCTGCGCATCGGGCTGGTATCGGAAGTGGTTGACTCGCAACAATTATGGGCTCGGGCGCACGAGATAGCGTCGGCAATAGCGACCAAGCCGCCGTCGGCGACGCAAGGCACCGTCAAGGCGATCTGGGAGTCGCTGGACAAACCGTACCGGGCCGCGATGGAGCAGGGACTGATCTACACCCGGCTGGGTAATCCGCTGGGCACTGCTGAGCTCGGCGCACAACCGAAGCCGACCGGCGTACCCAGGGTCCGGTGATGCACGCTCTGAGCCGGCGTATCGATCACGTCCTGCAACTCGAGCCCGGTGCGCGCGCCGTCGAATACGCCGGGCACTGGTTGTCCTGGGCGCGGATCGGTGACGCCGCCCGGCGCATCGCGCCGTTGACCGCCCAGCACCCGGAAATCGGTGTGTTGCTGCGTAACCGGCCGGGGCACGTGGCGGCGTTGCTCGGCGTGCTGCTGGGCGGCGGCACCATCGTGACCCTCAACCCGGCACGCGGTGACGACCGCACCAGGGCCGACCTCGCCGCACTCGGACTTCCGCTGGTCATCGGCGAGTCCGCCGATCTCGCCAAATTCGTGGCGTCCGGATCCGCCACCCTGGCCATCTCCGGAACCCTGGACGACGGTGCCCAACCGGGCCCGCCGTCGCCGGAGGCGCCGGCATCCGACATCGCGGTCCGGATGCTGACCAGCGGAACCACCGGCCCGCCCAAACGCATCGACCTCAGCTACCGCATGCTGGCGCACAGTGTGTTGGGCGCCGGGTACCAGCACGCACCGGAGCCCAGCGCCCTGCGCCGCGGGGTGGCCATCGTGAATTCGCCGCTGGTGCATATCGGGGGCGTGTTCCGGGTGCTGCAATGCGTCGCCGAGGGTCGACCCTTCGTCCTGCTGGAGCGGTTCGAGTTGAACGCGTGGGCCGACGCGGTACGTGAACACCGACCGCGTGCGGTGTCGCTGGTGCCCGCCGCGCTGCGCACGGTACTGCATTCCGACCTCACGCGAGCAGACCTGGCCGGCATCCGCGCTGTCACCTGCGGCACCGCGCCGCTGTCCGCCGAGGATGCCGACGCGTTTACCGAAAAGTACGGTATCCCGGTGCTGACTTCTTATGCCGCAACCGAATTCGGCGGCGGGGTGGCCGGCTGGACGCTGGCCGACCACCAACAGTACTGGCGCACCAAGCGGGGCAGCGTCGGGCGGGCCAACCCCGGCGCGCGGCTGCGGGTGGTCGACGACGACGGCACACCGCTGCAACCCGATCGAGTGGGCCGACTCCAGGTCAAGCCCGCCCAGTTGGGGCCGACGGCCGACTGGATGCAGACCAACGACCTGGCGCGTCTCGACGGTGACGGGTTCCTGTGGATCCTGGGGCGCGCAGACCAGGCGATCATCCGCGGCGGATTCAAGATCATGCCCGACGAGGTGCGCACCGCACTGGAGGCCCACCCCGCGGTGGCGGGTGCTGTGGTGGTCGGCGTCTTCGACGAACGCCTCGGCGAGACACCGGTGGCCATGGTGGAACTGCGTGCACCTGCCACGGCCGACGAGTTGCTGGATCACTTGCGAACACGGCTGGCGCGCTACGAGATTCCCACCGAGATCGCGACGGTCGAGGCCATCCCGCGGACATCCTCCGGTAAGGCCGATCTGGGCGCCGTCAAGGCTTTCTTCAGTGCCACACCTGACCATGCCCGGTGACGGCAACACCATCGCCGCGACCCTGCGTCAGCAGGCCGCCCGGCGCGGGGCCCACCCCCTACTGGTTTGCGATGACGACCGGCTCAGCTACGCGCAGGCAGACCGCCGCTCGGCCGAACTTGCCCGCGGCCTGATCGGTGTGGGTGCCGGTAAGGGCACCCACGTCGGCCTGCTGTACCCCAACGGCACCGAGTTCGTCGTCGCGATGTTGGCCGCCGCGCGCATCGGCGCGGTGGTGATACCTTTTTCGACCTTCGCCACCGCCCGTGAACTGGCCGAGCAGCTGGTACACAGCGACACCGCAATCATGTTGAGCGCCAGATCATTCCGATCGCACGACTACACCGAACGGCTGGCCGGCGCCGGCGATGCCGCACCCCTGTTGCGGCACTGCGTCTTCGACTGGGACTGGTTACGGCGATGCGGTGACGATATCGATCCCCGGCTACTCACCGCGCTGGAAGACGATGTCGACGGCTCTGCGGTATTGACCATCGTCTACACGTCGGGCTCCACGAGCGTCGCCAAAGGCGTGGTGCACACGCACGCCGCGCTGCTGGACCACCAGCGGAACCTCAACACGATCCGCGGCCTCACCGCTACCGACAGGTTGTTCTGCAACTCGCCGTTCTTCTGGATCGGCGGGTTCGCGTTCGCCCTGCTGGCCACCCTGGTGGCCGGATCTACCCTGGTGTGCTCCAACGCCACCGATCCCGGCCGGACGCTGGATCTGATTGAGACCGAAAAGCCGACCGTGACAAACGGTTTCGTGGCCGCCGTCACCCATCTGGCCCAGCACCCCAGCTACCCCGGCCGGGACCTGAGCTCGGCGCGGCGCGGCAACCTCTACCCGATCATGGCACCCGAAGTCCGACCGGCCGATCCGGAGCTACGGCACAACATGCTGGGGATGACCGAGGCCGGCAGCGTGTTGCTGATCAGCGGGGACGAATCCGACCAACCCGAACACCGGCGCGGTTCCTACGGCCGCCCGGCACCGGGCTTCGAGACCTCGATCCTCGACCCGGACAACGGAATCGGCGAGCTGTGCATCCGCGGACCGTACGTGATGCAGGGCTACTACAAACGCAGCCGCGAGGAATGCTTCGACGCCGACGGCTGGTTTCACACCGGCGACCTGGTGCGCGCCGACGACGAGGGCTACCTGTACTACCTCGGCCGGCTGGCCGGGATGATCAAGACCGCCGGCGCCAATGTCTCCGGGGCGGAGGTGGAGCAGGCCATCGCCCGAGCAGGTTTCACCGCACATGTGGTCGGCGTTCCCGATGCCGCGCGCGGCCAGCTGGTGGGCGCGGTGATCGTGCTGCCCGACGGTGTCCCGCACTTCGACGAGGCAGCACTGCGCGCACGGCTCACGGGCGAATTGTCGTCCTACAAGATCCCGAAGCGGTTCATCGCCCTGGCCCGCACCGAGCTTCCGCTGTTGTCCAGCGGCAAAGTCGACCTGCGACGACTGCAGGAGCTCTTCGATGGATGACACCATCGACCGGCTGGTGCGACTGCGCGCCACCCGCGACGCCGCCAAGGCTGCGGTAATCGACCCCGCGGGGCGCATCAGCTACACCGAATTGGACACGACCACCGGCGATCTGGCCGCTGCCCTGATTCAGGCCGGGGTGGCCAAGGGCACCCGGGTCGGTTTGATCATGCCCAACAGCGTCCGCTGGGTGCAGATCGCCGTCGCGGTGACCCGCATCGGTGCGGTGCTGGTTCCGTTGAGCACACTGCTGCGGCCCGCGGAACTCGTCGCGCAGCTGCGGACGGCCTCGGTGCAGGTTCTGGTGAGTGTGGCGGAATTTCGCGGGCACCGTTACCTCGAAGACCTCGCGGCGGTGCCCCGGATGGAATTGCCTGCACTGCAACAGGTCTGGTCCATCGATCGACTGGACGGCAGCGCGGCGGCGGACCGCCGGAGCGTCGATACGATGGCCGCCACCGTCACCGCGGCGGACCCGCTGGTGATCATCTTCACCTCGGGCAGCAGCGGGTCGCCCAAGGGGGTCATCCACTCACACGGCAGCGCGTTGGGCGCGGTGCGGTCCGGACTGACGGCCCGTTGCATCACCGCCGATACCCGGCTCTACCTGCCGATGCCGTTCTTCTGGGTGGGCGGCTTCGGCAGCGGGATCCTGTCGGCACTGCTGGCCGGCGCCACCCTGGTGACCGAAGAAGTGCCGCAACCGGACACCACCCTGCGCCTGCTGGAGCGCGAACGGGTCACGCTGTTCCGCGGCTGGCCCGACCAGGCACAGACACTGGCCCGACACCCGCGCCGCGCCGAGGTCGACCTGTCTGCGCTGCGGCCGGGCAGCCTGGATGCGTTGCTGCCGCCCGCACAGCGTGCACCATCGGGTGCCCGCGCCACCCTGTTCGGTATGACCGAGTCATTCGGGCCCTACTGCGGCTATCCCGCCGATACCGATCTGCCCGCGGCGGCGCGGGGCAGTTGCGGAAAACCGTTCCCCGGCATGGAAGTTCGCATCGTCGATCCGGATACCGGCGCGCCGCTGCCGGCGGGCACCACCGGCATGATCCAGTTCCGCGGACCGCATACGCTGCGCGGAATCTGCCGTCGCAGCAGGGAAGACGTGTTCACCCCGGACGGCTTCTACCCCACCGGCGACCTCGGCCGCCTCGACGCCGAGGGCTTCCTGTTCTATCACGGTCGCTGCGACGACATGTTCAAGGTGAGCGGCGCCACCGTCTATCCCAGTGAGGTGGAACGCGCGTTGCGGGGCATCGAGGGTGTCGAAAGTGCCGTTGTCACAGATGTTCCCGGCCCGGCTGGTAAGCGGGTGGGTGCGGCGGTGGTGTGCCGGCGGCTCGACACCGCGGCGTTGCGCGACGCCGCCCGCCGGGTGCTGAGCGCGTTCAAAGTGCCGACGGTGTGGCTGGTGTTGGACTCCGACGAGCAATTGCCGCGGGGTGGTACCGGCAAAATAGATGTGCGCCGGCTACGGGAGATGTTGACCGAGTCGGGGCGTTAGGGAACTCGCGTCCAGGGTTGGCAGTTCTGCGACTCGAAAGCCTTGACCGATGTGTTGATATTGGCGAACATCGGGCCGACGGAGATATTGGTCTGCAGGACATGCTCTTTGTTCGCGTCCGGCGTGCTGTAGGTGAACCAGGCGCACATGGAGTCCTGAGTCGGCACATTGTTGATCCAGACGCCGATGGTCGACGCCGATCCGCTGGTGCGGTAGAGGCCGGGGACGATGTCGGGCCCGACGACGAAGACGCCGTTACCCGGGATCGGGTCCAATGGGTCGGCGCCGGCCGGCGGCGCGAGCGCAATGACGGACAGGCCGGCGACCAGTGCGGCAGTTGCGCGTAGCGCACGTGTACGGGGCATTGCACTTCCTCTCGTGCCACCCCCGACACACAGTATGCGTCACTGCCCGCCCGGCTGTGTCCGGTCACCCGATCTTGGGTAGCGGAACACGGTCACCGACCTCACCGTTGTCGTCGCGCAACGCCGAGGACGCCAATCCCTCGCGCAGCAACCAGCGGGCGAGCTCCAACGTTTCGGCGATCTCGGTCTCCGACAACCGCAATCCTGCCGGCTGCAGTCGCAGCGAGATCACCCCGTTCCAGGCGCCCCAAAGGAATTGGGTGAGGCGCGTCGAATCGACCGGTCGTGCCTCGCCCGCCGCAATCGCGTCGTCGATCACACCGGCGAAGCGGTGCAGCAACTCGCCGACGCGGTCACGGATCTTGGCCTCGGGCCCGTCCGGGGCCGACAGCGGCGCCGTGCCCGGGTTGCGATTGGCCAGGAAGTGGAAAGCGCCGGGATGCTCCAAGTGGAACCGAAGATAGGCATCGCCGCCGGCCAGCACGCGCTGCAGCGGCGTCAGCGTCGGGTCCTCGCCGCGCTTCATGTATTCGGCGAACAGCTCCAGAGATCTGTCGACCAGATGCAGGTAGACGCCGCGTTTGCCGTCGAAATGCGTGTATATCGACCCGACCGAGATGTCGGCGGAATCGGCGATCTCCTCGATCCGGGCGCCGTCGTAACCTTCGCGGCTGAACACCTCTTCGGCCGCATCCAGGATGGCCGCGCGCGTGCGGGCGCGCCGGCGTTCGCCGCGCGCCGCCGCGCGCTCGGCTGTGCTGGGAGCGCTGCCAACTGACACGCGCCCATGATAAACAGTAGAGATATTTATAAGTCAATTCATTTTTTGAACCCTCTTGAAAAGAGCACACTGACCTGGCATTCTCTCTGTCATGCGGGAGAACACGGACGTCGTCATTGTCGGAAGCCGGTGCGCGGGCACCGCGGCCGCGATCGCGCTGACGCGACGCGGACGCAACGTGATCGCGCTGGACAGCGCGTCATTTCCCTCGGACACACTGTCGACACACCTCTTCTTCCCCCATCACTGGGCCGAATTGGAACTGCTGGGCGCGCGCGACCGGGTGCTCAAACTGGGCCCGCCGCTGCACACCCGAGCCGGACTGGCCGGGCCGGGCGTGGAAGTGGTCGGCGAATTCGGCGCTGCCCAGGGATTCACCGCCGGCGCCTGCGTCCGACGGCCGGGCCTCGACCTCGCGCTGGTACAGACGGCACGGGCCGCCGGCGCCGAGATCCGCGAACGGACGCGGGTCACCGATCTCCTGCGCAACGACGACGGTCGCGTCACCGGAGTCCACTACCGCGGCCGCGACGGCGCCGAGGGCACCATCACCGCCCAGCTCGTAATCGGGGCGGACGGACGCCGTTCCACGGTCGCCCGACTGGTCGGCGCCACCGAGCACCACCACTGGGACAACCAGCGCATGATGGCCTTCGCTTATTACGACGACGCCTACCACGAAGATGCCCACGAGTCCTTGCGCCACGTCGCCATGCAATGGCGGTACGACGATGATCTGGTCACCGTATTCCCTTGTGACGGCGGCCAATTGGTGGCGCTGTTGATGCCGCCGGTGCGCCGCGCCGACGAGTTCCGCGCCGACGCCGAGCAGGCGTTCGCCGACACCGTGCAGCGTATCCCGCCGTTCGCCGCGCGGCTGACCGGCTGCACCCGGGTCGGCAAGATCCGGGTCTCCTACCAGCACCCGTCCTACTTCCGTCACTCACACGGTCCAGGGTGGGCGCTGGCCGGAGACTCCGGCCACTTCAAGGATCCCGTGACCGCTCAGGGTATCCGGGACGCACTGCGATTCGGCCGACTGCTGGGCGAGACGACGGCGGCGCACCTCGACGATCCGCAGGCTCTGGACGCGGCGCTGGCCGCCTGGGAGCTGGACCGCGATGAGCAGTGCCTGCCGATGTACCAGTGGGCGAATCTGCTCGGCCGCGGCGACGCGGTGTCCCCGATCGAGGACGCGGCCTACCACTGGCTGGCGCGCCAACCCGACGGAGCGATGCAACTCCTGGATGTCTTCTCCCGAAACCGATTGCCCGCAGAGGTTTTCACCCCACGCCGGCTGATCGGCTGGATAGCGGCGGCCGCGCACAACCCGGAGGTCGACCGCAGCCAACTGTGGCGCACGGTGCGCAGGGACGTGCGACGAGAAGTCGAGCGCATGATCGAGCAGCGCATGTTCAACCGCCGACGCAAGGCATCTGCTGCGGCTACTGTCGCGGCGCCGACGAACCAGCCGGCGTCGCCGGGGCAACTACTCCCCGCTCGATGAGGTGCTCGATCAGCGGAATCGCGCTGGCGGCAAGATGTTCCGACATCGCCGCGCGGGCCGCCTCCTCGTCGTGCGCACCCAGCGCGGCCAGCACCCGCCGATGATCGCGGATGGCCTGGTCTGGCCAGTGCTCGATCATCGGGAACACCGATTCGGGCGCATAGCGGGTGATCTGCGACATGACCTGCGCGAGCTTCGGTGAATCCGCCGCGATGTTGATGGCGCGGTGGAACTCGTGGTTCAGCCAGACGGTCCGCTCGCCGTCGTCGGCGGCGTAGGCCTGCTCCAGCTGCAGCTGAATGTCCTGGAGTTCGCGCAACTGGTCCTCGGTGATGCTGTGGGCGGCGCGCGCGGCCAGCTGACCACCCACGTGGGCCTGCACATTGGCGACATCGGCGAGATCGCGCTGGGTCAGCGGCAGCACCACGAAACCGCGCCGGGGTTGTTGGGCCACCAGGCCCTCGGCGCGCAGCGCGAACAACGCCTCCCGCACCGGTGTGACACTGATACCCAGCTCCGCGGCCAGCTGGTCCAACCGGACGTACTGGCCGGCGGCGTAGCTGCCTTCGAAGATCCTCTTTCGGACGAAGGCCGCGATCTCCTCGGAAAGCTGTGGCCGCGAACCGAAATCCGGAACCGTCATGGCGTCACATCCGATACTCGTCGAGCAGGCGCTTGCTGATGATCTGCTTCTGGATTTCGCTGGTGCCCTCGCCGATGAGCAGGAACGGCGAATCGCGCATCAGCCGCTCGATCTCGTACTCCTTGGAGTAGCCGTAACCGCCATGGATCCGGAAGCTCTGTTGGGTCACCTCCGAACAGAATTCACTGGCCAGATACTTCGCCATCCCGGCCGCGACGTCATTACGTTCCCCAGAGTCCTTCAGCCGGGCCGCGTTGACCATCATCAGATGTGCGGCTTCGACTTTGGTGGCCATCTCGGCCAGCTGAAAGGCGATCACCTGGTGTTCGGCGATCGGCTTGCCGAATGTCTGCCGCTGCTGGGCGTACCGCACCGCCAGCTCGAAGGCCCGGATTCCGACCCCACAGGCCCGTGCCGACACGTTGACCCGGCCGACTTCGATACCGTCCATCATCTGGAAGAAGCCCTGCCCCGGCGTGCCACCGAGGATGTCTTCGGCACTCGCCCCGTAACCGTCGAAGATGAGTTCGGTGGTGTCGATGCCCTTGTAACCCAGCTTGTCCAGCTTGCCGGGAATGATCAGGCCGGGCAGCACTTCGCCGAAGCCGGTGGGCTTTTCGACCAGGAACGCGGTCAGGTTGCGGTGCGGCTTGTCGGCGCCTTCGTCGGTCCGCACCAGCACCGCGACCAGTGTCGAGCTGCCGCCGTTGGTCAGCCACATCTTCTGGCCGTCGATGGTGTACGTGCCGTCCTCGTTGCGGGTCGCGCGGGTGCGGATGGCGGCGACGTCGGACCCCAGCTCCGGTTCGGACATGGAGAACGCGCCACGGGTCTCACCGGTGGCCATCCGCGGCAGGAATCGTTGCTTCTGTTCGGCGGTTCCGTGCTGGCGCAACATGTACGCGACGATGAAGTGGGTGTTGAGCACACCGGAGACGCTCATCCAGCCGCGCGCCAGCTCCTCCACGCACAACGCGTAGGTCAGCAGTGATTCGCCCAGGCCGCCGTACTCCTCGGGGATCATCAGACCGAACAGGCCCATGTCGCGCAAGCCGTCGACGATGGCCTGCGGGTAGGTGTCGCTGCGTTCGAGTTCGGCTGCGGCGGGAATGATCTCCTTGTCGACGAATTGCCTTACCGTGGCGATGATCTCGGTTTGAATCTCGGTCAGGCCGAGCGTCTGGGCTAGGCGTGTCATGCGCTTTTCGTCCCTATCGTCTTCGCGGTCGCCAGACGCGCGATGTCCTCGTCCGTCAATCCCAGGTACTCGATCAGCACGTCGGCGGTGTCGGCGCCCAGCGCCGGCGCGGCCGCGCTGGCGGGGTGCACACCGTCGAACGCCGTCGGCATGGCCGGGGCCAGGTAGTCGCCGACTCCGGGTTGATGAAGTCGGGAGAACAACGGGTTGGCAGTGACTTTCGGATCCACGGCGACTTCGGTGAAGGTCCGGTAGCGCTCGAACAGCACGGTGGTGCCGGACAACGCCGCATCGATCTCGTCGGCGGTGTGCTCGGCAAACCAGGTGCCGAACAGCCCGGACAGCACGTCGCGGTAGCGGTAGCGGTCACCCTCGGCCGCGAAGTCCGCTCCCAGCGCCTCGGCCAACGCGGTCAGCGCCGCCCCGGTCCCCGTCACTTCCACCAGGTCACGAAAATGCCTGCGCGTCAACAGCACCACCATGAATCTGGCATTGTCGCGGCTGACGAAATCCTGACCGTACTGGCCGAAGATGGAGTTGCCCACCCGCGGCCGCTGGGTTCCGAGCACCTGCGGTTCGGTCAGCAGCCCGAGATTGCCCGCAGTGGCCAAGGCGACGTCCTCGAGAGCCAGGCTGATCCGGGCGCCCAACCCGGACCGGGCGCGACGGTGCACGGCGGAGACGACGGCAAGCGCGGCGTACAGCCCGCAGCTGACGTCCCAGGCGGGCAGCACGTGGTTGATCGGGCCCGCGTGTTCGGCCGGGCCGGTGACGAGCGGGAAGCCGATGGCCGCGTTGACGGTGTAATCCACCCCGGTGGATCCGTCGCCCCGGCCCAGCAACTGGACATGGATGACGTCGGATCGTTTGGCCGCCAACGCCTCATGGCTCAGCCAGGGCAGCCCCGCCGAATTGGTGACGACGATGCCGTCACCCGCGACGATCAACCGCTGGACCAGATCCTGGCCTTCGGGTGCCCGAAGGTCGATGGTGGCCGAACGCTTCCCCTTGTTCAGCCCGGTCCAGTAGATGGACGTGCCGTCCTCGGTCAACGGCCAGCGCTGCACATCCGAGGCGCCGCCGATCGGGTCGATGCGGATCACCTCCGCGCCAAGCTGATTGAGCGTCAACCCACACAGCGGCGCGGCGACGAAGCTGGACACCTCGATGATGCGCAGGCCGCTGAGCGGCAGGGCCGGGCCGGTCACGTGACCCGCTCGAAGACGGCGGCCAATCCCTGCCCGCCGCCGATGCACATGGTTTCCAGGCCGAATCGGGCCTGGCGCCGGTCGAGTTCACGTGCCAGCGTGGCCAGCATCCGCCCGCCCGTCGCTCCGACCGGATGCCCGAGCGAGATGCCCGAGCCGAGCACATTGGTCCGATCATGGTCGGCGGCACCGAAATTCCACTCCCGCATCACTGCGAGGGCCTGGGCGGCAAAGGCCTCGTTGAGTTCGATCAGGTCCACATCGCTGAGCTGCAGGCCGGCCTTGGCCAGCGCGACTTCGGTGGCCGGCACCGGTCCGATTCCCATGATGTTGGGCGCGACGCCGGCCTGACCCCACGACACCAGCCGCACCAACGGACGCAGGCCGAGTTCGGCCGCCTTCGCCGGCGTGGTCACCACGCACATCGCCGCCGCGTCATTCTGTCCGCTGGCGTTGCCCGCCGTCACCGTCGACTCCGGATCATCGTTGAGCAGCACGGGTTTGAGCTTGCCCAGGGATTCCACCGTGGTGTCGGCGCGGGGATGCTCGTCGGTGTCGACCAGTTCCGCACCGGCCCGCGTGCGTACGGCGACCGGGACGATCTCGTCGTTCAGCAGGCCGTCCCGCTGGGCGGCCACCGCCCGCTGGTGTGACCGCACCGCGAGCTCGTCCTGCTCCTGCCGGGAGATGCCGTACTGGCGGCGCAGGTTCTCGGCGGTCTCCAGCATGCCGCCGGGGACCGGGTAGTTACGGCCACCAGCAGTGCTGCGGCCGCGGGCCAGCGCGTCATGCACGCGGACTCCGGAACGTGCTCCGCCCCATCGCATATCGGTGGAATAGAACGTCACATTGCTCATGCTCTCGCAGCCGCCGGCGACCACCAGGTCGTTGTTGCCGGTGCTCACCTGCAGGCACGCCTGAAGCACCGCCTGCAACCCAGATCCGCAGCGGCGGTCGACCTGCATGCCGGGAACAGTGACCGGCAGACCGGCGTCGAGGGCCACCACCCGGCCGATCGCAGGTGCCTCGGCGCTGGGATAGCAGTGTCCGAGGATGACGTCCTGCACCGTCTCAGGGGCGATGCCGGTGCGGTCCAGCAGACCGCGCAGAGCGGCGACGCCGAGATCAACCGCGCTGAGCGACTTGAACATTCCGCCGTACCGGCCGATCGGCGTGCGGATCGGCTCGCAGATGACGGCCTCGGTCACAGGTGCCGACCGCCGGTGATCTCCATGACCGTGCCGGTCATGTACGAGGACAGGTCGGAAGCCAAGAACAGGGCGACGCTGGCGACTTCGCTGGGCTCCCCGGCCCGTCCCATCGGCACCTCGGCCACCTTGGAGTCCCAGATCCGTTGCGGCATGGCCTCGGTCATCGCCGAGCGGATCAGGCCGGGCTGGATCGCATTCACTCGGATACCAAGGTAGGCAAGCTCTTTGGAAGCGGCCTTCGTCATTCCGACGATGCCGGCCTTGGCCGCCGAGTAGTTGGTCTGGCCGATCATGCCGACCTTGCCTGAGATCGACGACATGTTGATGATCACCCCGTGCTTGGCCTCGCGCATGACCGCCGCCGCCAGGCGGGTCCCGTTCCAGGTGCCCTTCAGGTGTACGTCGATCACCTGGTCGAACTGTTCTTCGGTCATTTTGCGCATGGTCGCATCGCGGGTGATGCCGGCGTTGTTGACCATGATGTCCAAGGCGCCGAAACGGTCGATGGCGGTGTCGATCAGGTTCTGCACCTCGTTGGCCTGGGTGACATCGCAGCGGACCGCGACGGCCACCTGATCACCGCCCAACTTCTCGGCCGCGACCTGCGTCGCCTCCAGATTGACATCGCCGAGGACTACCCGCGCACCCTCGGCGATGAACCGCTCGGCAATGGCGAAACCGAGACCCTGCGCACCGCCGGTGACCACCGCGGTCTGACCCTCCAGCAACGACATCACTCATCCCTTTCCGGCCCGGAGTCGGGCGCCACAAACGTCCCGGATCATATTGCATATATGATATTGCGTATCCTATCAGCCGTCCGAAGGAGCACCGAACAATGTCCGCTGCCGAGGTCTCCGACGAGGACTTCCGCGAGATCCTGGCGCAGACGCGCCACTTTGTCCGTACCGCAGTGGTGCCACGGGAGCAGGAGTTCCTCGACGACGACCGGGTGCCCGACGATCTGCGTGACCAGGCCACGAAGATGGGCCTGTTCGGCTACGCGATCCCGCAGGAATGGGGTGGTCTCGGGTTGAACCTGGTGCAGGACGTCGAAATGGCGATGGAGTTCGGCTACACCTCGCTGGCGCTGCGGTCGATGTTCGGCACCAACAACGGCATCGCCGGGCAGGTTCTCGTCGGGTTCGGCACCGACGAGCAGAAGTCGCGCTGGCTGGAAGCGATCGCCTCCGGTGACGTCGTAGCCTCCTTCGCGCTCACCGAGCCCGGCGCAGGCTCGAACCCGGCCGGACTGAAAACCAAAGCTGTTCGGGACGAGCAGGATTGGGTGATCGACGGACAGAAGCGCTTCATCACCAACGCCCCCACCGCCGATCTGTTCGTGGTGTTCGCCCGCACCCGGCCAGCCGACGACAAAGGTCCCGGCATCGCCGTCTTCTTGGTCCCCGCCGATGCGCCGGGGGTCGAGGTGGGCGCCAAGGACGCCAAGATGGGTCAGGAAGGCGCCTGGACCGCCGACGTCAGCTTCACCGACGTCCGCGTCGACGACAGCGCCCTGGTCGGCGGTAGCGAGGACATCGGTTACCGGGCGGCGATGACGTCGCTGGCGCGCGGCCGGGTCCATATCGCGGCCCTCGCAGTAGGTGCCGCGCAACGCGCCCTGGACGAGTCGGTGGCCTACGCCGCGACCGCGACCCAGGGTGGCGCGCCGATCGGCAGCTTCCAGTTGGTGCAGGCGATGTTGGCTGATATGCAGACCGGGGTGCTGGCCGGGCGCGCGCTGGTCCGCGACACCGCGCGGGCCTGGGTCGCCGAGGAAGACCGGCGCATCGCACCGTCGGCGGCCAAGCTGTTCTGCACCGAAATGGCCGGCAGAGTGGCCGATCTCGCGGTGCAGGTGCACGGTGGCAGTGGCTACATGCGGGGGGTACCGGTGGAGCGCATCTATCGGGACGTCCGGCTGCTGCGACTCTACGAGGGCACCAGCGAGATTCAACAGTTGATCATCGGTTCGAATCTGGTGAAGGCGGCGCAGCGGGCACGTTGACGCTGCGCCGGCGGCGACCGATTGCGAGTCACCCGCGCCCTGAGCGCAGCGTCAGATCAGCTGCAACGTCCCCAGATCGCGGATCGCCCGGCAACCCCGGGACAGCATGGTCAGCACCATGTCGTCGCCGCGCTCGGTGGAACTGGCGAAGGCAAAACCCAGCGCCGCGATCAGCGGCGCCTGCACGACCCCGAGCCGGTAGTCGCGCCAACATGTTTCGCGGTCGTAGTCGGTGACTCCGTAACCCTGCAGCGCCCGGTGGTAATCGGCGACCAGATCTTCCTCCAGGCTCGCGCGCAGTGCCGAGTCCAAACTGGTCGCGGTGAAGTAGGCCAAATCCCGCGCCGGAAGACCCACGCCGAGAGTCTGCCAGTCGACGATGCTGATCCGCGTGTGCCCGGGATCGAACAACATGTTGTCCAGCCGGTAGTCACCGTGCAGCAGCGCGAATCGGTCATGCTCGGCCATCAACCAGGGGGCCACTGAATTCATTGTCGCAGTGAATGTTTCGCGATCCTCAGCACTCATCCGATCACCGAGCTTGGCTAGCGTGATCTCGGCACTCATCTTGGCCACCTCGCCCATACCCTGGGCCCCGGCCTGGTCCGGCCGGGCGAACGCGACGCCGGGGAATCCCAGCCAGAACGGATCACACCAGCTCGGTCCGTGCAGGCCGGCCAGCGCTGTCACCGCCAGTCGTGCCTCTTGCTCAGCGCAGCCCCGGAGCTGATCGCCCTGCACCGCCGGCGCCTGATCAGCCAACAGCAGCGCGTAATCCAGCGCGTCGGCACTGATCTCGCAGTAATAGCACCGCGGCGTCGGCACCTGCACCCGATCGACGGCCGACGCGTAGAAAGCACATTCGCTGCGGTACCCGATGACGACCCGGTCGCGCACGGCGTCGTCCTGGGCCGGCAGCTTGATCACGAAAGTCGGCGGCAGCCCCGCCGGCTCCGAGCCGTACCGCACGCTCACTCGGTAGGTGGCGCCCGTCTGGCCGGTGCCGATCGCCGTGACGTCGGCGTCGGTCACTTCGACGGCTGCACCACTGCGGCTCAGCACCGCCGACAGCCACTCGGCAGTGACATCGGTGGGGTACCGCGGGATCGACATCAGGACACTCATTACAGGCCTCCACCAGCAGTCGACAGCACCAGCCCATCGACTGTAAGTCATACCGCATGTCTTTCGGTACCCAGTCCGGGCCGGCGTCCTACTCAGCCAGAATCCGCCACTCCGCGGCTTCGTGCTGCTGACGCCAGAACTCGCTGAATCGCCCGCCGGCGGAGAGCAACTCATCGACGGCGCCGTCCTCGACCACGCGCCCGTTCTCCACAAACAACACCCGGTCCGCGTGGCGGATGCTGGCCAGCCGGTGCGCCACGATCACCCGGGTGTGCGACTCCGGCTCATCGGTCAGCGCGTCGACGACGGCGACCTCGTTCTCGTTGTCCAAGGCACTCGTCGCCTCGTCGACCAACCGGATCGGAGCGCCTTTGAGCAGTGCGCGCGCGATGCTCACCCGTTGCCGCTCGCCACCGGACAGCGCCGAGCCTGCCTCGCCCACCACCGTCGCTGCTCCATCGGGAAGCCGGCCGATCAACTCGTCGACCCGGGCCAGCCGGAGGGCGCGGTCAAGGCGGTCCTCGTCGGCGCCGGGAGCACCGGCCAGCACGTTCTCGCGGATGGTCCCGTGGAAGAGATAGGGATGCTGGAAGACGACGCTGCTCGCGCCACGGCGCGCCGCGGCATCCAGGGTGACCGCGTCGACCCCGTCGATCAGCACCCGGCCGCGGGTGGGGTGATGCAGTCCGGCGATCAGCGCCAGCACCGTGCTCTTGCCGGAACCCGACGGCCCGACGATGGCGGTCGCGGTTCCCGGTTCCAGCGCGAAGCTGACGTTGTCCAACGCCGGATGGCTACTTTCGTCGTAACTGAAAGTGACACGGTCGAATTCGATGCGCGGCGCGGCCGGCGAGCCCAGCTCCCCGGTGCCCGCCCGGAGTTGCGGGGCGGTCAGCACCGAACGGATGCGGTCGAGGGTGGCGCGGGTGCTCTCCAAGGCCGGTGTCAATTCGCTGACGGAGGTGAAGGGCTCCAGGTAGCGGGCCATCACCACGATCAGCGCGATGGCCTCGGGCACGGTGAGGGTGCCACCCACGGTCAAAGCCGTGGTGACACCGGCGAGCAGGATCAACGCTGCCTGGCTGGCGAAGCTGAACAGCAGCTGACCCGGAATCTGCATGCCCAGCAATCGCATCGTGGCGCTGTGTTGCGCGTTGAGTGCGTCGCCGACCATGCTGCGGGCCGGTTCCACCCGTCGCGCGGCACGCAAAGCCTGTTGGGTGCGGGCGAATTCGATGATGCGTTCGGTGAGCACGCTGTTGGCCGCCCCGGCGGCGGCATCGGCCTTGCGCGACAACCGCACCGAAGCCCACAGCGCGCCCAGCATGAGCGGCACACCCGCCAGCGCGGCAGCCCCGAGTTGCCAGGAGATCGGCAACAGCACCAGGGCGATGACCGCGGGCAGCAGCACCGCGCTGATCAGCGGCGTCAGCAGGTTGACCACCAGACCGACGAGTTCAGGTCCGGTCGAGGCGATGGCTTGCCGTGCAGCCGCGGTGTTTTCGGCGGTGAACCAGTCCAGCCGGACATCGGATAGCCGGTCGGCCACGTCGTGCTGGGTGTGGTCCAGCACTGCGAAACCCAGGTCGAACCCGATTCGCGCGGTCGTGGTGTCGATCACCCAGCCGAGCACGGTCGCCGCGGTCAGCCAGCCCAGCCACCCCAGGGCGCGTTGCGGGGTGTCGCCGAACAACGCCCCCACCAGCGGTACCAGCAACACCGTAGCCACCGCCCGGATCACCACCGAGACGAAAGTCAGTGTGGCATAGGCGATCACTCTGCCACGATGAGCGGCCGGTACCAGACTGAGCCAGGTGCGGATCATCGTGTCACCTCCTGCCCGACGCTGACGGCGGGCCGCCCGGTATCCCAGAGCCGACGGTAGCGTCCGTCGGCGGCCAGCAGTTGGTCGTGGGTGCCGCGTTCGACGATGCGGCCGTGGTCAAGCACGACGATCTGATCCGCCCCGGTGATGGTGTGCAACCGGTGCGCGATCACCAACACGGTGCGGTCCTTGGTCAACCGGTTGAGTGCCTGTTGCACAAGGTATTCCGATTCCGGGTCCGCATAGGCGGTGGCTTCGTCCAGGATCAGGACCGGCGTGTCGGCCAGGATGGCGCGGGCGATGGTCAGCCGTTGCCGTTCCCCGCCGGACAGCGCGCTGCCGGCGCCCAGCACCGTGTGGTAGCCCTGCGGCAGGCGCAGGATGCGGTCGTGGATCTGCGCCTCGCGCGCCGCGCCCTGGATCTGCTCGAGGGTGGCGTCCGGCACGGCGAGCGCGATGTTTTCGGCGACCGTTCCGTGCACCAGTTGCGTCTCCTGCAGCACAAACCCGACCCGGGTGTAGAGCTCGTCTGCGGTCAGCGACCTGATGTCGTTGCCGCCCACCCTTATCGAGCCGTCCTGCACGTCATGGAACCTCGCCAGTAGTGCGGCGAGCGTGGACTTTCCGGATCCGGAGGGCCCGACCAGCGCGGTGACCGTACCCGGGTGCAATTCCAGTGATACGTCGCGGATCACCGGCACATCCGGCCGGTAGCCGAAGCTGATCGCATCGAACACCACGCTCGCGTCGGAGGCCTGGGGCGGCGACGCTGCGACGGTGAGTTCTGGTTCGGCAAGGGCGATCTGCAGCCGCCGCGCGGCCAGCATCCCACCCCGGATACCACCGAGGCCGTAACCGATGCCGAGCAGTCGGGCGCCGAACGTGGTGCCCAACAACAAGAACGGCAACAAATCCACCGGATTCATCTGATTGGTGACCACCAGCAGCGTGCCGGTGGTCGCGATCAGCCACAGGAACGTCGCGGGTCGGGTGGCCAGATCCATCAGCGTCTTCTTGCCGGTGAACGGGCGCTGCCAGGCGACGAGGAAACCAACGTACTGGTCCAGCAGACGCCGAAAGCTGGATGCCGCAGCGCCACCGAAAACCCGGATGACCGGCTGGCCCTCCAGGTACGCGCCCGCTTCGGTGTTCATCCGCTCCGCCCACCGCTGGGCCTGGGCGATCCGCGGCCCGGATTGGACCAGCATCACCGACATGGTCACCAGGTAGACCAGAACGGGAATGAACAGCACCAGCGCCACGCGCCAGTCGACCACGAACAGATAGATCAGCACCGCCACCGGCGCCACGACTGCGTTGACCGCATCAGGGATCGCGTGGGTGACCAGGTAGTGCAGCGACAGGGTGTCGTCCTGGACCAGTTGCTTGATCGACCCCGACCCACGCGCGGTGAACCAGCCCAGCGGCAGCCGGGACAGCTTGGCCAGCAACCGCGACCGCAGCTCGGTGGCGAACCGTGCGTCGACGACGTGCAGCCACAACGTCAGCGCGGCACCGAGCAGGACACCCAAGCCCAGCAGGGAGACCGCCCACAGGCCGAGGTTCCACAGCCGGGATTCGTCGGCGCCGGCGACCAGCAGCCGGGCCAGCTCGACCAGCAGCACGAAGGGCGCCAGCTGCACCAGCGTGACAATGCCCTGCAATACCCCGGAGGCGATCAGCGCCGAGCGCAGCGGAGCCAGCAGCTCACCGGCGGCCTGCGCACGCCAGCGACCTCGCCGCGGCGTTTCCGGCTGTGTCACAACATCTTCGGATTCAGTGCGGGTCGCAAGCTCCGGTGTGTCGACGACGTCCTGCTGGTCGCCGCGGCGTTTGCCCATCTCCTTGCCCGCGCTCCAGTACGCCTGTGCGTGGATCTCGGACTTGGGGAAGCCGAAATCGTCGCGCAACCGTTTGCGGACGTTCTTGAGCGCGTTGGCTTCCGGCGTGGCCCAGCAGTACCAGTTCGACCAGTCCCGGCTTTCGATCGCGTTGGCCAGCGACCTCTCGTCGCGTCGGGGCACCCAGTGCACCCGCAGCCGGGGGTGCGGCGCGATCGGGATGAGCCGATCGTTGTCGTCGTGCTGCTCGAGGTACATCTCGATCGGCACCTCGTCCGGAACGGTCCCGATGATCCCGTTCATCCCGGGAATGGACGCCGAGTCGCCGACCAGCAGATAGCCGGCCGGCTGTTCCTCAGGGCGGTCGAAACGCGTGGAGCCCATCAGCACCATGACGGCGATGCTCGCGCCGGGCTGCACATCGCGGGCCCAACTCGAGGCGGGGCCGGCCGGTTCGTGCAGCACCATATCGACGGCGAACCGACCGGTGGACGGGTCGGCCTCGGAAAGTGTGTAGGCGCGCTGGAATTCGGTCTTGGAGCCCTTCGGGTCGGGAAACCAGAATCGCAGCCAGGCGGCCGGCTCGGGCTCGACCTCGTCGAACAAGGTCTCTGATTCCATCCGCACTCGGACGAAATGCGGTGCGATCATCACGGTCTCGCGAACCGTTGCCGAATGATCGCGCGCCCCATAGCTTTTCATTACGACGCCGGAAAAACCGCGTGCCATCAACGGTCCTCTCCCGCGACGGCGTGATCCGCCGCGACTTCCACTATTGGCCGGCCGGGCGGAATTTCGGCCACCAGACCCCGAATCGACGCGGCCAGCAACAGCCGCACGTACTGCGTACTCGACAGCTCCGGCAACCCGCGGTATGCCGAACCCAACCGCGGGTGACCTGTCAACCGTTCGGCAACGGCGTCGCGTTCCTGCGCGAACCGCATGGCCTGTTCGCCGCCGGTGCTGCTGGTGTTGCTCACCTCGCGGGCCGCCAGACTGAGCGCCAGCGTCGCCACGGCGCTGCCCAGCACCATGGCCGCATCCGTGGTGTACCCGCGCCGCTGCAACGAGTTGACTTCGGCGACCAGCAGCTCGACCCCGGCGTCACCGCGGGGGAACAGGACCTGCAGGTAAGACGCCAGCCCGGGATGGTCCACAGTGAAGTGCCACAGCTGCAGCCCGAATGCGAGCAGGTGCTGCTCGATGCCGTGACTCGGATCGTCGATCAGCTCGAGTTCGGCGAGCAGACTCTCACCCACCAGGCGCTCGAGCGCCCAACGGCTTTCCACATGCCGATACAAGGCGGTGGCCGACACGTTCAACTGCGCGGCGACGGCGTTGATGCTCAGCCGTTGCATCCCCAGCTCGCGTCCGACACGAATCACGTCGTTCACCGTGATGAGTGGTGGACGGCCACCCACCCGCGCTGTCGCGGTCTTCATCAGCTGCCACCCCGAGCTAGTAAGTTACCCCCACAAACTAAGGGTTACCTTACCGATGGTCAAACTCAGGCGCGCTACAGCCCCTTGGGCGCGTCCCGGACAGCCGCAACCGCCGCCTCGTCACCGTCGAAGTCGACGCGAGCCTGCCGACCGACCGCGAACAACAGCAGTTCTGCAGGGTCGCCGGTCACTGTGACAGCGGGACCGTGACCCGCGATCAGCACCGTCTTGCCGTCGTCGGTGCGCAGCGCGACCCGACCGGGCACCTTGGCCAACGTCAGCCGGCCCATCAACGGCAGGGTCCGGCGCAGGCCGGCGACCAGCTTCGGTTCCAGATCGCGGGGCTCCCAGTCCGCGCCGGCACGCCGCACATCCTCGTGGTGAATAAAATATTCGGCGACGTTGGCCAACGCGTCGATGAGCTTGAACGGCGAGTACTTGGGTGGACCGGCTGCGATCTTGTCCACCAGGTCTTCCCAGTCCGTCTCCTGCGCGACCTTGTTCTGCAACCGCTCGGTGTGACCGGCGAAGAACGGGATCAGGATGCCGGGTGCGGCATCTGCCCGGTATTCGCGGATCACCAGGTGGGCCGCCAGATCCCGGGTGGCCCACCCCTCGCACAGCGTCGGCGCATCGGGCCCGGTGCTTCGAATGGTCTCGACCAGAGCAGCGCGCTCTCGCTGGGCAACCGACATGTGTGCCTCCGTTCTGGTGCGGGCGGAGGGACTCGAACCCACACGCTCTTCCGAGCACCGGCACCTAAAGCCGGCATGTCTGCCAATTTCATCACGCCCGCGACGACGCCGATCGTACCGCTCCCCCTACCGACGAACCGGCCGACAGGGTGCCGCGCGGTACCGTCATGGGGTGTCCATCCAGGCTCCTCGTCGACGGCGCCACCGTCCCGCGTTGATCGCGCTGGTGATCCTTGCGGCGTGCGGCTGCCTGGCATTGGGGTGGTGGCAGTGGACCAGATTCCAGTCGGTGTCCGGTAGCTACCAGAACCTCGGCTACGCCCTGCAGTGGCCGCTTTTCGCCTGGTTCTGGGTCTATGCGTATCGCAACTTCGTCCGCTACGAAGATGCGCCGCCCGAGCCGCGCACCGCGGCCACCGAGATCCCGCCCGGCCTGCTGCCCGAGCGTCCCAGACCCGAACCGCAGCAGCCCGATGATCCCGCCTTACGCGAGTACAACGCATACCTGGCCGAGTTGGCCGAGCACGACGCTGACAAGCAGAACAGGACCACCGCATGAGCACACCCGAGACTCCGCCGGCCGAACGCAGCGCGTCGATCTTCCCCGTCGCGAAGATCCGCACCGCGTTGACGGCGTACCGGATCATGGCGTGGATCACCGGTATTTGGCTGATCGCATTGTGCGGCGAGATCGTCTCGCACCTGGCGTTCAAACACGAGATCCGCTGGATCGAGGTCGTGCACGGCTGGATGTACTTCGTCTACATGCTGGCGGCGTTCAATCTCGCCATCAAGGTTCGCTGGCCGATCGGCAAGACGATCGGTGTGCTGCTGGCCGGCACCGTCCCGATCCTGGGAATCATCGTCGAGCGTCGTCAGAGCCGCGAAGTCAAGGCGCAGTTCAACATCTGACCGCGACTAAGCCAACCGCTGCAACGCGGGCAACAACTGAGCCAGCGCACGTCCGCGGTGCGAGGATGCGTCTTTCTCGGCCGGGGTCAGTTGTGCGGCGGTGCGCCCGTCCGAGCCATCGGGGACGAAGACCGGGTCGTAGCCGAACCCGCCGTCCCCCCGCGGCTCCCGGGCGATGACGCCGGGCCACTCGCCGCGCACCACCACTTCATCGGATTCCGAGACCAGGGCGCACGCGGAGACGAACGCCGCACCGCGCCGCTCGTCGGGCACGTCGCCGAGTTGCGCGAGCAGCAACGCGGTGTTGGCGGCGTCGTCGCCGTGGGTTCCGGACCACCGGGCCGACAGCACGCCGGGCATCCCATTCAGCGCGGCGACCTCCAGCCCGGAGTCGTCGGCGACGCTGGGCAAGCCGGTCGCGGTGAATGCGTCGCGGGCCTTGGCCAGTGCGTTGTCCTCGAAGGTCGCGCCGGTCTCGGGGGCCTCGTCGAACGGCGCCACCTCGTCCAGCGACACCAGCGTCACCCCGGACAGCCCGGCGCCGTCCAGCACCCGTTGCAACTCGGCCAGCTTCTTGCGGTTGCGGCTGGCCACCAGTAACCGTGATGTGCGCAAGCGCGGCGAAGCCGGGCGCAGCGGCTCATCACCGTCCGGCACGCTCAGCTGCCGAACGCCTTCGGCTGCTGCGCGCCCCCGGGCAGTTCCTTGGGATACGGCAGCGCCAACGCCTCGCGCTGAGCGTTGAACAACTCGTCACAGGCGCTGAGCGCCAGGTCGAGCAGCTTGTCCAGGGTCGACCGGGGGAATGTCGCACCTTCGCCGGTGCCCTGCACTTCGACCAGTGTCCCGGTGTCGGTAGCGACGACGTTCATGTCCACCTCGGCGCGTGAGTCTTCCTCATAGGGCAGGTCGACGCGCACCCGGCCATCGACCACCCCGACGCTCACTGCCGCGATCGCGCACGACAGCGGCCGGGGATCGGAGAGCTTGCCGGCGGCGGACAGGTAGGTGACCGCGTCGGCCAGCGCCACGTAGGCGCCGGTGATCGCAGCCGTGCGGGTGCCGCCGTCGGCCTGCAGCACGTCGCAGTCGACGGCGATGGTGTTCTCCCCGAGCGCGGCCAGGTCGATACACGCACGCAGTGATCGGCCGACCAGGCGACTGATCTCCTGGGTGCGCCCGCCGATGCGCCCCTTCACCGACTCGCGGTCGGAGCGGGTGTGGGTGGCCGAGGGCAACATCGCGTATTCGGCGGTGAGCCAGCCCAGCCCCGATCCCTTACGCCAGCGCGGCACGCCTTCGGTCACGCTGGCGGTGCACAACACCTTGGTGTGGCCGAATTCAATGAGCACCGAACCCGCTGGATTCTCGGTGAATCCCCTGGTGATGACCACCGGACGAAGCTCGTCGTCAAGGCGGCCGTCTTCTCGTTTGGACACGATGCCCAGACTAGCCGTCAGCGTTGGCGGTCAGAGACGGGCCGCGGGTGCCGGAATCGCTAGCCAGCCTGCCGGATCTCGAACGTCTCTCCGGGTACCACCGCGTGCACCGGACCGTCGAACTCGGCCTTGGCCTCGCTGATCACGTCCTCCCGCGACGTCCACGGCGGGATGTGCGTCAGCAGCAACTCGCGGACCCCGGCGCGGGCTGCGGCCCGGCCGGCCTCGGTGCCGGACAGATGCAGTGCCGGCGGGTGTTTGGGCGAGTGCGTCCAGGACGCCTCGCACAGAAAGACGTCGGCGCCGCGCGCCAGTTCGACGAGTTGGTCGCATTCCCCGGTGTCACCGCTGTACACCAGCGACGCCCCGGACGGGTCAGTGAAACGCAGACCGAACGACTCCGTCGGATGCGCCACCAGCCGCGGCGTCACGGTGAGCGCGCCGATCGACGCCGGTTCCCGGTCCACCCAGTGGCGTACCTCGAAGATGTCCGAGCAGTCGTCGATCTCGCCGCCGTAGGGCGACGACGCCGCTCCCAGCCGCGACCAGGTGTCGCTGGGCCCGTACAGCAACGCCTTGCCGGCGGGCCGCGATGTCGGGTGATAGCGGCGCCATACGAACAGGCCGGGCAGGTCCAGGCAGTGGTCCGCGTGCAGATGCGAGAGCAGGACGTGCACCGATCCGGGATCAGCGTGGCGCTGCAGCGCGCCGAGAACACCTCCGCCGAAGTCGATGACAAGCGGCGGGGTGTCCGGTGCCCGAAGTAGATAACCCGACGCGGGCGAATCCGGACCCACGACGCTACCGGAGCATCCGAGCACGGTTAATCGCACGGACACCACTGTGCCATGCCCGATACCACGATGGGGAAAACATCGCCGCATTGTTCGACCAGAATCATCGGCATACCGCCTAGTGAACGCGTGTGGGACGGGCCGGGTCGACGCCCGTGACGGCGGGACCCAGGAAGCGGGCCGCCAGCGCAACGAACGCCTCGGGATCACCGGTGGCTTCGAACATCCGCGATGGCCCGGGGACGCCCGGACCGTCCGGGTGCTCGCGCAACAGGTCCAACTCGGTCAGCACGCGCAGCACCTGCTTGGCGGTCTCCTCGGCGCTGGAGACCAGGGTGACGTTGTCCCCCATCACCAGCTGGATCAGTCCCGACAGCAACGGATAGTGGGTGCAGCCCAGCACCAGCGTGTCGACCTCGGCGCGCTGCAGCGGCTCCAGATAGCCCTCGGCCAGGCCCAGCACCTGACGACCGCTGGTGACGCCGCGCTCGACGAAGTCGACGAACCGCGGGCAGGCCACCGCGGTGATCTCGGTGTCGCGGGCCGCGGCGAACGCGTCCTGGTAGGCGTGCGAGGTGATCGTCGCACGGGTGCCGATCACCCCGATGCGGCCGTTGCGCGTGGTGGCCACCGCGCGGCGCACCGCCGGCAGGATCACTTCTACGACGGGCACGTCGTAGCGTTCCCGCGCGTCCCGCAGACAGGCCGCCGAAGCCGAGTTGCAGGCGATCACCAACACCTTGACGCCGCGGCTGACCAGATCGTCTCCGATGGCCAGTGCGTGCGCGCGGATCTCCGGAATGGGCAGCGGACCGTACGGGCCGTTGCCGGTGTCCCCCACGTAGATGATGTCCTCGTCGGGCAACTGGTCGATGATCGCGCGCGCGACCGTCAGCCCGCCCACGCCGGAGTCGAAGATTCCGACCGGCGACAGCGGCGAACTCATGACTTCATATGCGGCGCCCGCTGGGATCGCTTGCGCTCGCGGGCCTTGCGCTCCGGGGCCGACAACAGATACGCCGCGATGACGCCGGCGACCGCGCCACACAGGTGCGCCTGCCACGACACGCCACCGCACATGTGCAGCCGCGGCAGGGCGCCGAGCAGCACGCCGCCGTAGACGAACAACACCGCCACCCCGATCAGAATGTCCCGCATCCGACGCACGAAGAACCCGAACACCAGCAGGAAGGACAGCCAGCCGAAGATCAGGCCGGAAGCCCCGATGTGGTCGGTCGGCCCGCAGCTGCTCCCGACGTTGCCGATCAGCCAGGTGCCGAAGCCACCCAGGATCCACACGATCGCGGTGGCCCAGACGAACCGCGACAGCCCGGCCAGCGTCATCAGGAAACCCAACACCAGCATCGGCACCGTGTTGGCGATGAGGTGCTGCCAGTTCGCGTGCAGCAGCGGCGCGAACAGGATGCCCCACAGACCGTCGGTGGTCTGCGGCCTGATGCCGTTATGGTCCAGCCGACCTCCGCTGAGCTGGTCGATCAACTCGACCACGTACAACAGGGCGACGAACGTGATGATTGTGGTCGCACCGACCACCCAGCCGGGCTTCTGCTGTCTGGCCGGAACCTTCGAACTCATGCCCATAGCTGCCCTTTCAGAGCGTTTTCGGCATCACCAGGCTACCGGCGCCGGCCATCTGTCGCGTCATGCGTGGCGCTCAGCCCCCGGCGACGGCGGGCAGGATGGTGATCGAGTCGCCATCGGCGATTGGGGTGTCCAGTCCTCCGGAGAACCGCACGTCCTCGTCGTTGACGTAGATGTTGACGAACCGGTGCAGCTTGTCCCCGTCGATCAGGCGATCGGAGATGCCCGAATAGTTGGCTTCCAGATCCCGAATGACCGCGCCGAGCGTGTCACCGGTCGCCGAGACGCGCTTCTGGCCGCCGGTGTGCGGACGCAGGATGGTCGGGATGGACACGTGGACGGTCATGCGGGCCTTTCGTGACGTGGACGGGATCAGTATTGCGCAACGATGTCGACGGGTTCTTCGGTGACGACGCCGTCCACAATCCGGTAGCTGCGCAGCTCGTGACAGTCCGGATCGCGGGTGGACACCAGCACGTAGTGCGCGTCGGGTTCGGCGGCCAGGTCGATGTCGGTCCGGCTGGGATACGCCTCGGTCGCGGTGTGCGAGTGATAGATGACGATCGGCGCCTCGTTGCACGCTTCGAGTTCGCGCCACACCCGGAGCTGCTCGCCGGAGTCGAATCGGTAGAAGGTCGGCGAGTGCTCGGCGTTGGCCATCGGGATGTGCCGCTCGGGACGGTCGCGGGATTCCGGGCCGGCCAGCAGGCCACAGGCTTCGTCGGGATGGTCCCGGCGGGCGTGCGCGACCATGGCGTCGACGAGATCGGCCCTGATCACTAGCACGCTGTCATCTCCGGAACGCTCCGGGCAGCACGTCGCGGTAGGCCGGGACGCCGGCGACCGATTCGGCCGCGATCACCCCGTCAAGCACTGCGCGCGCCAGACAGTCCGCGGCCGCCGCCCCCACCGCGGTGAGCAGGCCGGTTTCCGGCGACATGGCGGCCGGGGTGTTCGCCGAGGGCGGCACCTCGACCGCACCGGTGGCCAACGCGAAAACCGTGTCGCCGTCCAGCGGGGTGTGCGCCGGGCGCAGCGTACGTGCCAGGCCGTCGTGCGCGGCGATCGCGACCCGCCGGCACGCGGCGGGGCTCAGCGCGGCGTCGGTCGCGACCACCGCGATCGTCGTATTCAACTCGCTCAACGGCGACGGCAACTGCGCCAGCGCATCGACCTGCTCGCGCGGTGGCGGGCACAGCGCGAACTCGCTGATCAGTTCGCTCGGCCACGGCAGACCGGTGGCCGGGTCGACGGCTTCGCCCGCAGCGTTCACCACCACCAGCGCGCCCACCGTCACCCCCGACGGCAGGCTCACCGACGCCGTCCCCACGCCGCCTTTGAGCACACCGACCCGGGCCCCGACTCCGGCGCCGACAATCCCGACCGGCGGCGACGCGTCGTCGGCCGCCTGGCAGGCCTGGTAACCGAACTCGGCCGTCGGCCGGCAATCCCAGCCGCCCACCGGCAGATCGAAGATCACCGCTGCCGGCACGATCGGTACCACTCCCCCGTCCATCGCCACGCCGCGGTGCTGTTCCTCCAGCCAGCGCATCACGCCGTCGGCGGCGGCCAGACCGTAGGCGCTGCCACCGGACAGCAACACCGCATCCACGTAGCGCACGCTGTTGACCGGGTCCAACAGATCGGTCTCGCGGGTACCGGGCGCACCACCGCGACAGTCGACCGCGCCGACGGTGCCCGGCGGCGTCAACACCACGGTGCAACCGCAGGCCCACCCGGAGCCCAGCGATGCGTCGGGGTCCAGCCGGTGGTGATGTCCGACGCGGATACCGCCCACGTCGGTGATGGAGCTCATCGCGGCCCCATCAACACCAGCACCAGGTATTCCTGCAACACCGTCAGCCACTGGTAGACGTCGTAGTGCGCGGCCAGCGGGTGGTCGGCCGGTAGGCGTTCGGGACCCTGCGGGCCGATTTCGAGCATCACGCCCAGGGTCAGCCGCAGATCGTTGACGGCCGCGATCCAGGCGTTGGCGCCCTCCTCGGTCAGCTCGAACCGGCCGCCGTTGCCCGGCAGAGTGTCCAACAACTGTTGGGCGGCAACACGTTTGGCATCGATGATCTCCGGCTCGTGCACACTTCGCAACGCCGCGTTCAGCGTCTCGGAGGCTTCGAGAGTCAGCGGGTCGGCCCCGTCGCGCCGATAGAAGTCCGGCAGCAACCGCCCGAGCGTCGGATCGCCCGGGCGCTCGGAATGCCCGGTCTTGATGCCGGTGATCTCCTCGAGCTCGTCGGACGGCGAGGTGGATTGGCGCTCGTCGAGCAACCCGATCATCGCGCCCACCAGATTCTTCAACAGCGCCGCCTCGTGCGGGGCGAGCGACGACCGAAAACGGGGACCGCTGCGCGTCTCGACGCGCTTCCATTTGCGCACGATGTGTTCCGGCCGCCCCGGGTCTCAGCGGTCCTGCTGCATCGTCGCCCACAATCCGGCGGCATGCAGCTTGGATACGTCGACTTCCATGGACTCCCGGCTACCCGACGACACCACGGCCTTGCCCTCGTTGTGCACCTGCAGCATCAACTTGGTGGCATGGGGCTCGCTGTAGCCGAACAGCTTCTGGAACACATACGTCACGTAGGTCATCAGATTGACGGGATCGTCCCAGACGATGGTGACCCACGGGCTCGTCGTAGCCTCGACCGGCGCGGATTCGCGCTGCCCGGTGCTACCCGGCTTGGCCGGCGCTATCGCAACCACCATGGGGCAAGGATACCGAGAGCACACCGGGGCAGTCAGCCGATACCGTTGGCGACGTGAATGACTCGGCATTAGCTGGGCTGCTGACCGACAAATACGAATTGACCATGCTGGCGGCGGCGCTGCGCGACGGCACCGCCCACCGCCGGACCAGTTGGGATCTGTTCGCCCGCCGGTTGCCGGCGGGCCGCCGCTACGGCGTGGTAGCCGGAACCGGCCGCCTGCTGGAAGTCTTGCCGCAGTTCAGATTCGATGACGACGCCTGCGATCTGCTGGCCGGGTTCCTCGATCCCGACACGGTGGACTATCTGCGGGACTTCCGCTTCGGGGGCGACATCGACGGTTACGCCGAGGGCGAGCTGTATTTCCCGCACTCTCCGGTGTTGTCGGTGCACGGCAGCTTCGCCGAATGCGTGCTGCTGGAGACCCTGGCGCTATCCATCTTCAATCACGACACGGCGATCGCGTCGGCCGCAGCGCGCATGGTCTGCGCGGCGGGCAACCGGCCGGTGATCGAGATGGGCACCCGGCGTACCCACGAACGCGCCGCGGTCGCGGCGGCCCGTGCCGCCTACCTGGCCGGCTTCGCCGGCAGCTCCAATCTGGAGGCCCACCGACGGTACGGCGTGCCCGCGGTGGGGACCGCCGCGCACGCGTTCACCATGGTTCATACCGGGCGGGACGGGCCCCAAGAGTTGGGCGCTTTCCGGGCGCAGGTCGATGCGCTGGGGCCCGGCACCACGCTGCTGGTCGACACCTATGACGTGACGACGGGGGTGGCCAACGCGGTAGCAGCCGCGGGACCGGAGTTGGGTGCGGTCCGTATCGATTCGGGCGATCTCGCGGTGCTGGCCCACCAGGTGCGCGCTCAACTCGACGATCTCGGCGCCCCGCGGACCCGCATCGTGTTGACCGGCGACCTCGACGAATTCTCCATCGCCGGCCTGCTCGCCGCACCGGTCGACAGCTACGGCGTGGGCACCTCGCTGGTTACCGGTTCGGGGGCGCCGACGGCCAGCATGGTCTACAAACTCGTTGAGGTGGACGGCATTCCGGTGCAGAAGCGCAGCAGCCAGAAGCAGTCGCACGGCGGTCGCAAGGCGGCGCTGCGGTTGGCGCGGCCGACCGGCACCATCACCGAGGAAATCGTGCATCCGGCGGGACGCGCACCCGCCATCGACGAGCCGCACCGGGTGTTGACCACCCCGCTGGTCCGCGCGGGTCGGGTGGTCGCCGCCGAGGACCTCGCCGCGGTCCGTGAGCGGGTGGCCGCGGGGTTGCGTAGCCTGCCCTGGGAGGGCCTGAGTTTGTCGCCCGGCGAACCGGCGATACCGACCCAGATCATCCCGGCCTGACGGTGTCTGAGGCCGAAGCGGTCGGGGCGCTGCTGGCCACCGCCGTGGCGGCGCTCGGCGGCAGTGAGCGCCGCGGCCAGCAGGAGATGGCGGCTGCGGTCGCGCAGGCCTTCGCCACGGGTGAGCACCTGGTGGTGCAGGCCGGCACCGGCACCGGCAAGTCGCTGGCATATCTGGTCCCGTCGATCCTGCGGGCGGTGAGCGACGACGAACCCGTGGTGGTGTCGACGGCGACGATCGCGCTACAGCGCCAGCTCGTCGACCGCGACCTGCCCCGGCTGGCCGACGCGCTGGCCGACGCGCTGCCGCGCCGGCCGACGTTCGCCCTACTCAAGGGACGACGAAATTACCTGTGTCTGAACAAGATCCATGGTTCTCTGCATACCGAGGATGCCGATGCACCGCAGGAGGAACTGTTCAATCCGATGGCGGTCAGCGCGCTGGGCCGCGACGTGCAACGCCTCACCGAATGGGCGGAGACAACCGAGTCCGGTGACCGCGACGACCTCAAACCCGGTGTACCGGACCGGTCCTGGGCACAGGTCAGCGTTTCGGCGCGGGAATGCATCGGCGTGGCCCGGTGCCCGTTCGGCACCGAATGCTTCTCGGAACGGGCCCGGGGGCGCGCCGGCGCGGCCGATGTCGTCGTCACCAATCACGCACTGCTGGCCATCGACGCGGTGTCCGACTCGGCCGTACTGCCCGAACATCAGTTGCTGGTCGTCGACGAGGCGCACGAGCTGGCCGATCGCGTGACCTCGGTGGCGACCGCGGAACTGACGTCGGCGACGCTGGGAGTGGCCACCCGACGCATCGCCCGCCTGGTGGCTCCCGAGCTGGTCCAGCGCCTGGAAGCGGCTTCGACGACTTTCGCGTCGGCGATCCACGAGGCCCGGCCCGGTCGTATCGACCACCTCGACGACGAGTTGGCGACCTACCTGACCGCGCTGCGCGACGCCGCTGCCGCGGCCCGCTCGGCGATCGAAGGCACCAGCGATGCAAGGGCGGCCGCGGCGCGCGCGGAGGCCGCGGCAGCGTTGCTCGAGATCTCCGACACCGCCGCTCGAGTCCTCGCCTCGTTCGGCCCGGCCCTGGTCGACCGCACCGACATTGTCTGGCTCGACCACGAGGACAACCGCGGTGCACCGCGCGCAGTGCTGCGGGTGGCTCCCCTGTCGGTGGCCGGGTTGCTGGCCAGCCACGTGTTCACCCGGTCGACGACGGTGTTGACGTCGGCGACGCTGACGGTCGGCGGGACATTCGATGCGATGGCCGCGGCCTGGGGACTGAGCGGCGAGTCGTCCTGGCGCGGCCTTGACGTCGGATCGCCGTTCCAGCATGCGAAATCCGGCATCCTCTATATCGCCGCGCATCTCCCGCCGCCGGGCCGGGACGGCACCGGATCGGCTGAGCAGCTGGCCGAGATCGCCGATCTGATCACCGCCGCCGGTGGCCGCACGCTGGGGTTGTTCTCCTCGATGCGCGCGGCCCGGGCCACCGCCGAGGTGATGCGCGACCGGTTGTCCACCCCGGTGCTGTGCCAGGGTGACGACAGCACCTCAGCGTTGGTGGAGCAGTTCAGCGCCGATCCGGCCACGTCGCTGTTCGGCACCTTGTCGTTGTGGCAGGGCGTCGATGTGCCGGGGCCGTCGCTGTCGTTGGTGCTGATCGACCGCATCCCGTTTCCGCGGCCGGACGATCCGCTGCTGAGCGCACGTCAGCGCGCGGTCGCCGCCCGCGGCGGCAACGGCTTCATGGCCGTCGCGGCCAGCCATGCGGCGCTGCTGCTGGCGCAGGGGTCGGGCCGGCTGCTGCGCCGGGTCAGCGACCGCGGCGTGGTGGCGGTGCTGGACTCGCGCATGGCCACCGCACGCTACGGCGAGTACCTGCGTGCCTCGCTGCCGCCGTTCTGGCAGACCACCAACGCCGGGCAGGTCCGCGCGGCGCTCACCCGCCTGGCGCGAGCAGACGCAAAAGCACCCTAAAACGCCGTTTTTCCGGGGCCTTTGCGTCTGCTCGCCGACGGCTACGCGAGCGTGACCAGCCCTAGTTCGCTGCTATCGGCCAGCATCGGATGCCGCGGCAGCACCCGCACGGTGTAGCCCAGCGCACCGGCCATCGGCAGCGGCGTCGTGGTGGAGAACACCTGGTTGCCCCCGTCGGCGCTGCCGGCGTAGGTCATTCCCAGCACGATCGGATCCTGCAGCACGTCGCCGGCATCGACCCGGCCCAGCAGCGCCTGCACCGCTACCTCGTCGGGCGACAGTCCGGCCAGTTGCACAGTCGCGGTCAGCGTCAGCTTCGACCCGAGCAGCGGGCTGTCGGGCAATCCGGTGCTGTCCACGTCGGTGATGTGGATTTTCGGCCAAGCCGCTTCGGCGCGGCGCCGGTACGCGGCGAGCTCGCGCGCCGCGTCGAACTCGTGGCCGCCGTCGGGAGCGGCGACCGTGCGGCGCAGCGACTGGGCCGCCGGGGTGTAGTACTGCTCGACGTAGTCGGTGACCATCCGCGATGCCAGCACCTTGGGTCCGAGGGTCTGCAACGTGTGCCGCACCATCTCGATCCAGCGCGGCGGCGTGCCGTGCTCGTCACGTTCGTAGAATTTCGGTGCCACCGCCTGCTCGAGCAGGTTGTACAGCGCGGTCGCCTCCAGGTCGTCGCGCCGGTGTTCATCGGCCACGCCGTCGGCAGACGGTATCTCCCAACCGTTTTCGCCGTCGTACCACTCGTCCCACCAACCGTCGCGGATGGACAGATTCAGGCCGCCGTTGAGGGCGCTTTTCATGCCGGAGGTGCCACAGGCCTCCAGCGGCCGCAGCGGATTGTTCAGCCAGACATCGCAGCCCCAATAGAGCAGCCGGGCCATCGACATGTCGTAGTTCGGCAGGAAAGCGATGCGGTGGCGCACCTCCGGTCGATCGGCGAACCGCACCACCTGCTGGATCAGCGCCTTGCCGCCGTCGTCCGCCGGGTGCGACTTGCCGGCGACGATCAGCTGGATCGGCCGGTGCTCGTCAAGCAGCAGCCGCTCCAGCCGAGCCGGATCGCGCAGCATCAGGGTCAACCGCTTGTAGGTCGGAACCCGTCGGGCGAAGCCCATGGTAAGCACATCCGGATCGAATGCGGTTGCGATCCAACTCAATTCGGCTTCTGATGCGCCGCGCTCCAGCCACGACCTGCGCAGCCGAGCCCGGACGTCCTCGACCAGCAGCGCCCGCAGTTCGCATCGGATCCACCACAGGTGCCCCGGGTCGACCTGCTGTAGCCGCAACCAGACGGCCGGTCCGCTGAACGAATCCGATCCGGCCAGCTCGCGGCCCAGCTGTAACCACTGCGGCGCCGCCCAGGTGCGGGCGTGCACCCCGTTGGTGATCGACCCGATCGGCACCTCACCGGCGTCGAATCCGGGCCACAGTTCGTTGAACATGGCGCGACTGACCTGACCGTGCAGCAGCGATACGCCGTTGGCGCGCTGCGCCAGCCGCAGGCCCATATGCGCCATGTTGAACTTGGTCGGGTCGTCCTCGGCGCCCAGCGCCAGGACCCGGGCGGTGGGCACCCCGGGCAGCAGTTTCGGGACGCCGTCGCCCTGGTCGTCGAAGTAGCGCCGCACCAGGTCCACCGGGAACCGGTCGATGCCCGCCGGGACCGGGGTGTGGGTGGTGAACACCGTGCTCGACCGCACCACCGTCAGCGCGGTGTCGTAGTCCAGGCCCGATTCGGTGACCAGCTCGCGGATACGCTCGACCCCGAGGAAGCCGGCGTGACCCTCGTTCATGTGGAAGACCTCCGGGGCCGGCAGCCCCTCGACGGCGGTGAAGGCGCGAATCGCGCGGACCCCGCCGATCCCGGCCAGGAGCTCCTGGACCATGCGGTGTTCCTGGTCGCCGCCGTACAGCCGGTCTGTCACGCCGCGCAACTCGTGCTCGTTCTCCGGGACGTCGGAGTCCAGCAGCAACAGCGGCACCCGGCCGACCTGCGCGACCCAGACCCGCGCCCGCAGCTGTGCGGAATCCGGTAAGGCCAGCTCGACCAGCACCGGACTGCCGGCGGCGTCGGTGAGCAACCGCAGCGGCAGTCCCTGCGGGTCCAGCGACGGGTAGGTCTCCTGCTGCCAACCGTCCGCGGTCAACGACTGGCGGAAGTACCCGGAGCGGTAGTACAACCCGACCGCGATCAGGGGCAGGCCCAGATCGGATGCGGATTTCAGGTGGTCGCCGGCCAGAATTCCGAGACCGCCGGAGTAATTGGGCAGCACTTCGGCGACACCGAACTCCATCGAGAAATACGCGATTCCGGTGGGCAGGGCTGCCTCGTCTCCCTGTTGCTGATACCACAGCGGCCTGGTCAGATAGTCGTTCAAGTCGGCGGCGAGTGCGTCCAGTCGACGCAGGAAATCCTCATCGAGCGCCAATTCGTCTAGACGCGCGGGCTTGACGGCGCCGAGCACCGCCACCGGATCGTTGCCGCACCTGGACCACAGCTCAGCGTCGATGGACGCGAACAGATCCTGGGTGGATTTCTCCCACGACCAGCGCAGGTTCGTCGACAGCTGGTCCAGCGCGGCGAGTCGGTCGGGAAGGTGAGCACGGACGGTAAAGCGGCGGAGGGCTTTCACGCATTTCCACCTTACTGAGGTTTTCCCAGCCCGCAGCCTTCTGTCGGGATCGGACCGGCAGTCGGCTTCGACACCTTCGGTGTAGTCCGACACTAGGGTGGGTATGGGCGCAAAGAGGCCAACAGACCGACCCAGAACGACACCCCGATGACCGACCGACGCGCCGACCGGGGTGAACAGCTCAGGAATATTCCGGCCACGATGCGGCCCAGGGCCGGGCCGCCACGCAGCCGGGCAGCCGGACCCTCCAGCGACAATGCAGCGCAGCAGGGGCCGCACATCGGATGGGAGTGATTGGTGCCCGGTCGTGTCGAGATCGACGACGTCCAGCCCGTGGTCTCGTGTGGTACGTACCCCGCTAAAGCGGTGGTCGGCGAGGTGATCCCGGTCAGTGCCGCGGTGTGGCGAGAGGGCCATGACGCGGTGGCAGCCACGCTGGTGGTGCGCTATCTGGGGACGCGCTATCCGCAGGTGACCGAAGGGCGCGGGGTCAAGTCCGCCCCGGATAGCGAGGGGTCCGAGCGCGATAGCCCGCTGCGCCTGCCGATGGCGCTCGGCCTGGAACCATATGTCTTCCACGGCCAGTTTGCGCCCGACCGGGTTGGCTTGTGGGCGTTCCGGGTCGAGGGCTGGGGTGATCCGATCCACACCTGGCGGCACGGGTTGACGGCGAAACTCGATGCAGGCCAAGGCGAGAGCGAACTGTCCAACGACTTACTGGTCGGCGCCGCGCTGTTCGACCGCGCGGCCGCGGGGGTGCCCCGCCAGCAACGGGAACCGCTGTTGGCCGCGGCGGCGGCGCTGCGGACGCCGGGTGACCCGATCACCCGCACCGCGTTGGCGCTCGCTCCTGAGATCGAAGACCTGCTCGACGCGTTCCCGTTGCGGGAGTTGGTCACTCGCGGAGAGCAGTTCGGCGTCTGGGTGGACCGGCCGCTGGCCCGTTTCGGTTCGTGGTACGAGATGTTCCCGCGCTCGACCGGCGGCTGGGACGCTGAGGGCAACCCGGTGCACGGCACCTTCGCCACCGCGGCGGCCGCGCTGCCCCGGATCGCCGCGATGGGTTTCGACATCGTCTACCTGCCGCCGATCCATCCGATCGGCAAGGTGCACCGCAAGGGCCGCAACAACAATCCCACCGCCGCGCCCGGAGACGTCGGGTCGCCGTGGGCGATCGGCAGCGACGAAGGCGGCCACGACGCAGTGCATCCAGAGCTCGGGACCATCGACGATTTCGATGACTTCGTCGCCGCCGCCCGCGACCTGGGCCTGGAAGTTGCCCTGGACCTGGCGCTGCAGTGCGCGCCGGACCATCCGTGGGCCCGCGACCACCGCAACTGGTTCACCGAGCTGCCCGACGGCACCATCGCATACGCGGAGAACCCGCCCAAGAAGTACCAGGACATCTATCCGATCAACTTCGACAATGACCCGGCCGGCCTCTACGACGAGGTGCTGCGCGTGGTGCGGTACTGGATCGACCACGGCGTCAAGTTCTTTCGGGTCGACAACCCGCACACCAAGCCGCCGAACTTCTGGGCCTGGTTGATCGGCCAGGTCAAGTCGGTCGACCCCGACGTGTTGTTCCTGTCCGAGGCGTTCACTCCGCCGGCTCGCCAGTACGGCCTGGCCAAGCTGGGCTTCACCCAGTCCTACAGCTATTTCACCTGGCGCACGGCCAAGTGGGAACTCACCGAGTTCGGCAACGACATCGCCAGACTCGCCGACTTCCGCACCCCCAACCTGTTCGTCAACACGCCGGACATCCTGCATGCGATCCTGCAACACAACGGGCCGGGCATGTTCGCCATCCGTGCGGTGCTGGCCGCGACGATGAGCCCGGCGTGGGGGGTGTACTCGGGATACGAGCTGTTCGAGCACCGCGCGGTGCGCGAAGGCAGCGAGGAGTACCTGGATTCGGAGAAGTACGAGTTGCGCCCCCGGGACTTCGCGGGCGCACTGGCCGAAGGGAATTCGCTGGAGCCGTTCATCACCCGGCTCAACGAGATCCGCCGCCTGCATCCCGCGCTGCAGCAGCTGCGCACCATCCATTTCCACCACTTGGACAACGACGCCCTGCTGGCCTTCAGCAAGTTCGACGCGGCTACCGGTGACTGCGTGCTGGTGGTGGTGACGCTCAACGCGTTCGGACCCGAGGAGTCGACGCTGTGGTTGGACATGGAGGCGTTGGGTATGGAGCCCTACGAACGGTTCTGGGTGCGCGACGAGATCACCGGTGAGGAATATCAATGGGGGCAAGCCAATTACGTCCGCCTCGATCCGGGCCGGGCCGTGGCGCACATCGTGAACATGCCGGTCATACCCGACGAGGCCCGACGCACCCTGCTGCGCAGGAGGTGACAGGAAATGAATCGAACTGATCTCGCCACGGCACACCTGGCGCCCGACCCCGCCGAGTTGGACCGGTTGACGGCAGGCGTGCATCACAATCCGCACAGTGTCCTGGGCGCCCACGAATACGGCGATCACACGGTGGTCCGGACCTTCCGCCCGCACGCGACCAGCGTGGTCGCGTTGGTCGGCGACCAGCGATTCCCGTTGCAGCACATCGGTTCCGGATTGTTCGCGGTCGCGCTGCCCTTCGTCGACCTGGTCGACTACCGGTTGGAAGTGACCTACGGAGATCCTCGAGGCGCCGCCCCACATGTTGTTGCCGACGCCTACCGGTTCCTGCCCACCCTCGGCGAAGTGGACCTGCACCTGTTCGCCGAGGGCCGCCACGAACGGCTCTGGGAAGTGCTCGGCGCTCATCCCCGATCTTTCACCACGCCCGACGGGGTGGTCGACGGGGTGTCCTTCGCAGTGTGGGCGCCGAATGCAAACGGAGTCAGTCTGATTGGTGAGTTCAACGGATGGACGGGCAACGACGCCCCGATGCGCACGCTGGGCTCCTCGGGCGTATGGGAATTGTTCTGGCCGGACTTCCCCGTTGACGGCCTGTATAAGTTCCGCGTGCACGGCGCCGACGGAGTGGTGTCCGATCGCGCTGACCCGTTCGCCTTCGGTACCGAGGTGCCGCCGCAGACCGCGTCGCGGGTGACGGTGAGCCGCTACACCTGGACCGACGACGAGTGGATCGCCCGCCGCGCGCAACGCAACCCGGTGTTCGAGCCGATGAGCACCCTGGAAGTGCATCTGGGCTCGTGGCGGCCCGGCCTGACCTATCGGCAGCTCGCCCATGAGCTGACCGAATACGTTGTCGAACAGGGTTTCACCCACGTGGAGCTGTTGCCCGTGGCCGAGCATCCGTTCGGCGGGTCGTGGGGGTACCAGGTCACCTCGTACTATGCGCCATCCTCCCGGTTCGGCACACCCGACGAGTTCCGAGCGGTGGTGGACGCCCTGCACCGAGCGGGTGTCGGCGTCATCGTGGACTGGGTGCCGGCCCACTTCCCCAAGGACTCGTGGGCGCTGGGCCGGTTCGACGGAACGCCCCTCTACGAGCACTCTGACCCCAAGCGCGGCGAGCAACTGGATTGGGGCACCTACGTTTTCGACTTCGGCCGACCAGAGGTACGAAACTTCCTGGTGGCCAACGCGTTGTACTGGCTCGACCAGTTCCACATCGACGGGCTGCGGGTGGATGCGGTGGCTTCGATGCTCTACCTGGATTATTCGCGTCCGGCCGACGGTTGGACGCCGAACATCTACGGCGGGCGGGAGAATCTGGAGGCGGTGCAGTTCCTGCAGGAGATGAACGCCACCGCACACAAGGCCGCGCCGGGCATCGTCACCATTGCCGAGGAGTCGACGTCGTGGCCGGGTGTCACCCGCCCGACGAACCTTGGCGGCCTTGGCTTTTCGATGAAGTGGAATATGGGCTGGATGCACGACACGCTCGACTACCTCAGCCGTGATCCCATCTATCGCAACTATCACCACCACGAGATGACGTTCTCGCTGTTGTATGCCTTCAGCGAGAACTACGTGCTGCCACTGAGTCACGACGAGGTGGTGCACGGCAAGGGCACGCTGTGGGGCCGGATGCCGGGCGACAACCACGCCAAAGCGGCCGGGTTGCGCAGCCTGCTCGCCTACCAGTGGGCCCACCCGGGCAAGCAACTGCTGTTCATGGGTCAGGAGTTCGGGCAACGTGCCGAGTGGTCCGAGGAACGCGGCCTGGACTGGTGGCAGCTCGACGAGCAGGGATTCTCCAACGGGACACTGCGATTGGTGCGCGACCTGAACGGCATCTACACCAGCCACCCGGCGCTGTGGAGTCAGGACACCACCCCGGAGGGCTACTCCTGGATCGATGCCAATGACTCGGCCAACAACGTGTTGAGTTTCCTGCGTTACGGCAGCGACGGTTCGGTGCTGGCGTGTGTGTTCAACTTCGCCGGTGCCGAGCACGCCAACTACCGGATGGGCCTGCCCGCCGCCGGCCGCTGGCGCGAGGTGCTCAACACCGATGCGACGGTCTACAACGGCTCGGGGATCGGCAATCTCGGTGGCGTGGATGCCACCGAGGACCCCTGGCACGGGCGCCCCGCGTCGGCGGTGATGGTGCTGCCGCCGATGTCGGCGTTGTGGCTGGAACCCGAGTAACCGGCGCAGGTCTCAGTACAGCGCGTTGGCGAGGTTGCGCCGCCCGGCCACGACCTCGGGGTCGGCCGGGTCGAACAGCTCGAACAACTCGATCAGCCGCGTGCGCACCTTGCCGCGCTCGTCTCCGGAAGTACGCCGCACCAGGGCGGTCAGTCGCTGGAACGCCCCGGCGACGTCCTGGTTCAGGATCTGCACGTCGGCCGCGGCGAACGCGGCCTCGATGTCCTCGGGCGCGGCGTCGGCAACCAGGACGGCGTCCGGTCGCTGCGCGGTGGCGCGGGTGAGGAAGTCGATCTGGCGGATGGCGCCCTTGGCTTCGACGCTGCCCGGGTTGGCATCCAGGATCGCCTGGTAGGACGCTTTGGCCGCGGCGAAATCGCCGGCTTCCAATTCCGCCCGGGCCTGGGCCAGCGCCGGGTCGACCTGCGCCGGCTCTCCCACAGTTCCCGGCCCCCGCAACTTACCCGCGGTCGCGTCCAGCAGCTTGTCGATCCAGCTGCGCAACTGATCCGCCGGCTGCGGACCCTGGAAACTCGAAATCGGTTGCGCCGCGGCCAGAGCCACCACCGTCGGGACCGCTTGCACCCCGAACACCCGGGCCATCCCGGGCGCGGCGTCGACGTTGGCCGCAGCCAGCGCCCACTTGCCGTTGTCCGCGGCGGCCAGACCCGCCAGCGTCTCGAGCAACTCGACGCAGACCTCGCTGCGCGGTGACCACAGCAGCACCACGACGGGGACTTCGTCGGACCGGTTGATCACCTCGTCTTCAAAGTTGGCCTCGGTGACCTGAATGACCGCTACGTCACCGGGGTCGCTTCGGTCGCCGGACTGCGGAGCGGCCGCGGGGGCCGCCGCCTTCTGTTGCGCGCGTTGCTTGAGACCGGACAGGTCGACCGCACCGGCCAACGCTGGCCCGATCGAGGGCCGTGGACGTGTCACGCCGTCAAGTCTGTCACGCCGCTTCGCACCACCGACGGCGCCCTCCGGGGCTTTCGGGAGCTCATATGACAAATCTCACAGAAACTGTAAAGGTGTCGGATCGGTGGTCCGCCAGCAAACTCGTCGGCGCGCTAGCCGGCCCGCAGGATCAGCGCGTCGCCCTGGCCGCCGGCACCACACAGTGCTGCCACCCCGTAGCCCGATCCGCGGCGGGCCAGCTCCAGCGCCACGTGCAGCGTGATGCGTGCCCCGGACATCCCGATCGGGTGTCCGACGGCGATCGCACCGCCGTTGACGTTGACCTTCTCCGGGTCGATCCCCAGCTCCTGCGTGGAGGCCAGGGCCACCGCGGCGAAGGCCTCGTTGATCTCCACGACGTCGAGATCCTCGACCGAGATACCCTCGCGGTCCAGCGCCTTCTTGATGGCGTTGGCGGGCTGGGACTGCAGGGTCGAGTCCGGTCCGGCGACCACGCCGTGCGCACCGATCTCGACCAGCCAGGACAACCCGAGTTCCTGGGCTTTTGCCTTGTTCATCACCACGACCGCGGCCGCGCCGTCGGAGATCTGCGACGCGGATCCCGCGGTGATCGTGCCGTCCTTGCGGAACGCCGGTTTGAGGCCGGCGAGCGAGTCGGCGGTGGTGTTCGCGCGGATGCCCTCATCCTCGGCGAACTGCAGCGGATCACCCTTGCGCTGCGGGATTTCCACCGGTACGACCTCGTCGGCGAACACACCGTCCTTCCAGGCCGCGGCCGCTTTCTGGTGGGACTGCGCCGCGTATTCGTCCTGCTGCTGACGGGTGAACTTGTCGGTGTCATTTCGCTGCTCGGTCAGCGCACCCATCGGCTGATCGGTGAACACGTCGTGCAGCCCGTCGTAGGCCATGTGGTCGCGCACCGTGACGTCGCCGTACTTGTAGCCCGATCGGCTGTCCATCAGCAGGTGCGGCGCCCTGGTCATGGACTCCTGACCACCGGCGACCACGACATCGAACTCACCGGCACGAATGAGCTGGTCGGCCAGGGCGATCGCGTCGATCCCGGACAAACACATCTTGTTGATCGTCAGCGACGGCACGTCCCAGCCGATACCGGCGGCCACCGCAGCCTGGCGGGCGGGCATCTGCCCGGCCCCAGCGGTCAAGACCTGGCCCATGATCACGTACTGGACCGCGGAAGCCGGCACGTTCGCCTTCTCCAGGGCACCTTTGATCGCGATGGCACCCAGATCGCTGCCGCTGAAATCCTTCAGCGACCCCATCAACTTGCCGATAGGTGTCCGCGCTCCAGCAACGATCACCGACGTCGTCATGAATCCTCCTCAGCGCACACCGAAGGGCTGGCCGCGCCAACCCGGAAGTGTGGTTTTGTCTCTATGAGGTTACCTTTAGGAGATGACGACCGATCAAGTTGACGCCCGTCAGAGTCTGGCTACCTCACTGGTTACCGGCCTCGATCACGTCGGCATCGCAGTCGCCGACCTCGACGCTGCCATCGAGTGGTACAACGACCACCTGGGCATGATCCTGGTGCACGAGGAAATCAACGACGACCAGGGCATTCGTGAGGCGATGCTGGCCGTGCCCGGCACCAGCGCACAGATCCAGCTGATGGCCCCGCTCGACGAGACCTCGGTGATCGCGAAGTTCATCGACAAGCGCGGCCCCGGCATCCAGCAGCTGGCCTGCCGGATCAGGGACCTCGACGCGATGTGCGAGCAGCTGCGGTCCCAGGGCGTGCGCCTGGTCTACGACGCGCCGCGGCGCGGCACCGCAAACTCCCGGATCAACTTCATCCACCCCAAGGACGCCGGTGGGGTGTTGATCGAGTTGGTGGAGCCGGCCGAGCGCTAGGACCACTTGCGGGTCGGCCCGCGGTTGGCCCGATTGGTCCAGCACGGCGTGTGCCAATGCCTCCGGTCCGCCACCGCGGCCGCCGTTTCAGCTGGCCATGCCACCACATGAGCTGTGCCGGAACGGATTTCGTGATCGCAGCCGGGACAGCGATAGGTCTTGACGGCCCGCGCCGCGGCGATCGGGCGCACCTCGTACTCGTAGCCATCCGGCCCTGTCTCCAGCCGGCGCGGCGCCAGCGACGGCGCCCTAAGTGGCGGTTTGCGGCGCCGCGTCATCAGAACAGCCGATACTCGTCGCTGTCCATACCCCGCATCTTGTCGTAATCCAATGTCAGACAACGGATCCCACGATCAATGGCCAGGGTGCGGGCCTGCGGCTTGATCTGCTGGGCGGCGAACACCCCCTGCACGGGAGCCAGCACGCTGTCGCGGTTCAGCAGTTCCAGATAACGGGTGAGCTGCTCCACACCGTCGATCTCGCCGCGGCGCTTGATCTCCACCGCGACCGAGCCGCCCTTCTCGTCCCGGCACAGCAGGTCCACCGGGCCGATCGCGGTCATGTACTCGCGACGCACCAACGTATAGCCCTCGCCGAGTAGCTGGACGTGCTCGGCGAGCAGCGCCTGCAGGTGAGCTTCGACGCCGTCCTTGACCAGTCCCGGGTCGATGCCCAGCTCGTGGCTGGAGTCGTGTTCGATCGCCTCGACGGTAATGCGCAACTGCTCACCGGACTTGTTCGTCACCACCCACACCGGCCCCGGCTCCTCGCTCAGCCAGCACGGCGGGCTCATCCAGTTGAGCGGCTTGTAGGCACGATCGTCGGCGTGCACGCTGACCGAGCCGTCCGCCTTGAACAGCAGCAGCCGCCGAGCGGACGGCAGGTGCGCGGTGAGCCGGCCGATGTAGTCCACGGTGCACTGGGCGATGACGAGACGCACCCGACCACCTTAGAGCCTGCCCGCGAAACCCGAGCGAGCCTGCAACGTCTCGACAAACTAGGCTGGCGCCACGATGCCGTCCAAGCCGACCTTTGCCCAGCGGTTGGGCCGCTTGCTGGAGAAGCTGACCCGGCAGAGCGGACGACCGGATACCCCCGCGTACGGCTCCTGGCTGCTCGGACGTGTCGCAGAAGACCCGCACCGCCGACGGGTCCGCATCCAGGTGATCATGACCGTCCTCATTCTGGGGGCGAATCTGATCGGCATCGCCGTCGCCGTGTTGCTGGTGACCGTCGCCGTGCCGGTGCCGAGCATTTTCGACGACGCACCGATCTGGCTCACGTTCATCGTCAACCCGAGCTACGTCGTCGTCGCACTGGCGGTAGGCACTTACGGGATCACCCGCGGCACCGTGGAGTCGTTGCGCTGGGCGATCGAGGACCGCGCACCCACCGAGAAGGATGAACGCAACACCTTCATGGCCCCGTGGCGTGTCGCGGTCGGCCATCTGATCTTGTGGGGCATCGGCACCGCACTGCTGACCATCCTCTACGGGATCGCCAACACCATGTTCGTCCCGAGATTCCTGGTGGCGGTTGGCTTTTGCGGGCTGTTGGTGACCACCAGCAGCTATCTGCTCACCGAGTTCGCCCTGCGGCCGGTCGCCGCAAAAGCACTCGAGGCCGGACCCCCGCCCCGGCGACTGTCCTCGGGCATCATGGGGCGCACCATCCTGGTGTGGCTGCTCGGTTCGGGTGTGCCCGTCGTCGGCATCGGCCTGATGGCGGTCTTCGAGATGGTGCTGCGCAACCTGACTCAGACCCAGTTCGCGGTCGGAGTGCTGATCATCTCGACGGTCACGCTGATCTTCGGTTTCACGTTGATGTGGATCCTGGCGTGGCTGACGGCCACCCCGGTGCGGGTGGTGCGATCAGCGCTCAGGCGCGTCGAGCAGGGCGACCTGCGCGGCGACCTGGTTGTGTTCGACGGCACCGAGCTCGGTGAGCTGCAGCGGGGATTCAACACGATGGTCGACGGGCTGCGCGAGCGCGAGCGGGTGCGCGATCTGTTCGGTCGCCACGTCGGGCGTGAAGTGGCGTTGGCCGCCGAACGCGAAAAACCCAAGCTCGGCGGCGAGGAACGCCACGTCGCCGTCGTCTTCATCGACATCGTCGGCTCGACGCAGTTGGTGAGCAAACGCCCGCCCGCTGAGGTCGTGCAGATGCTGAACGGGTTCTTCACGATCGTCGTCGAGGAGGTCGACGCACACTGCGGCCTGGTCAACAAATTCGAGGGCGACGCCTCGCTGGCGATCTTCGGAGCCCCGAATCATCTCGATTCCCCCGAGGACTCGGCGCTGGCCGCGGCCCGGTCGATCGCCGACCGGCTGGCCAAGGAAATGCCCGAATGCAAAGCGGGTATCGGCGTGGCGGCCGGGCAGGTGGTCGCCGGCAATGTCGGCGCCAAGGAGCGCTTCGAGTACACGGTGATCGGCGAGCCGGTCAACGAGGCCGCACGGCTGTGCGAGTTGGCGAAATCCAAACCGGGACGGTTGCTGGCGTCGGCGCAGACGGTGGAAGACGCCAGCGAGGAAGAGCAGGCGCGGTGGACGCTGGGCAGACACGTCAAACTGCGTGGCCACGATCACCGCACCCGGCTGGCCTCGCCCGCTGAGCCGGCTGAACCCGCAAAGCAGGCTGAACAGAAGAAGTAGCGCGGCCGCTGTACGGCGCAGGCGGTTGCGGCGCCGACGGTTGCGGTAGTGGGCGCAAGCGCCAGGTATACGCCCTTGCAGTGTTTGCTGATGCGAGTAGCCTGTGCCCATGGACAGCGCCGGCTGGATAATCTGCGGGGTGCTGGCATCCCTCGTTCTGCTGGGCGCGAGGGCCGCGATCAGCGCCCTGCGAGATCCACGCGGCGACGACTGGGACGCCGGGCGCCGCTCCCGGCGTAACGACGGCGACGGAGGTTGCGGCGGTGGCGGCGACGGTTGCAGCGGCGACAGCGGTTGCGGGGGCGGGTGCGGCGGCGGGGACTGATCCGCTGCACCCTGATGTCGTTTTTCCGCCAGTCATGTCGGCCCGACGGTGTAACTGTTGAAGGGTGCACGACGATTTCGAACGCTGCTATCGGGCGGTCCAGGCCAAGGACGCCCGGTTCGACGGCTGGTTCGTCATCGCGGTGCTGACCACCCGGATCTACTGCCGGCCCAGCTGCCCGGTGCCGCCGCCACTGGCCCGCAACGTGCGGTTCCTCCCGACGGCGGCGGCCGCCCAGCGCGAAGGCTTCCGAGCCTGTAAGCGGTGTCGTCCGGACGCCTCCCCGGGTTCGCCGGAGTGGAACGTGCGCGGCGACGTCGTGGCGCGGGCGATGCGACTCATCGCCGACGGCACGGTGGACCGCGAAGGCGTCACCGGACTGGCCGTCCGCCTCGGTTACACCACCCGGCAGCTGGAGCGGCTGCTGCAGGCGGAGGTGGGCGCCGGCCCGCTCGCCCTGGCCCGCGCCCAACGGATGCAGGCCGCCCGGGTGCTCATCGAGACCACGGACCTGCGCTTCGGCGACGTCGCGTTCGCTGCCGGCTTTTCCAGCATCCGGCAGTTCAATGACACGGTGCGACTGACGTGCGGTAGCACGCCGACGGCGCTGCGCACCCGGGCGGCGGGACGTTACCCCGCGCTCCCCGCCGCCGGGGCGCTCTCATTGCGTCTTGCGGTCCGCACCCCGTTCGCCTACGAGGGCGTGTTCGGCCACCTGGCGGCCACCGCGGTGCCGGGGTGCGAGGAGGTCCGCGCCGGCTCGCTGCGCCGGACGTTGCGACTCGCCCACGGCAACGGCGTGGTGACCCTGACACCTGCCCCCGACCACGTCCGCTGCCTGCTGGTGTTGGATGACTTTCGCGACCTGGCCAGCGCCACGGCCAGGTGCCGACGGCTGCTGGACCTCGACGCCGATCCGGAGGCGGTGGTCGAAGCGCTGAGCAGCGACCCGGAGTTGGCCGCAGCGGTTGCCAAGGCGCCGGGACAACGCATCCCGCGCACGGTCGACGAGTCCGAACTGGCAATTCGGACGGTGCTCGGACAGCAGGTATCAACCAAAGCCGCCCGCACCCACGCCGCACGCCTGGTGGCGGCCTACGGCGACCCGGTGCCGGATCCCGCCGGCGGTTTGACCCACACCTTCCCCGCCGTCGAGCAACTCGCCGACATCGACCCGGTCCATCTGGCCGTGCCAAAGACGCGGCGCCGGACGGTGACCGGACTGATCGACGCGTTGGCGGAGGGCCGTGTCATCCTCGACCCCGGCTGCGACTGGGCCCGCGCGCGACAACGACTGCTCGATCTGCCCGGTATCGGTCCATGGACTGCCGAGGTGATCGCCATGCGCGGCCTGGGTGATCCCGACGCCTTTCCGGCCAGCGACCTCGGCTTGCGGACGGCAGCCAGAGCACTCGGACTGCCGGAACAGGAGCGGGCCCTGGTGGCGCACAGCGCACGCTGGCGGCCGTGGCGCTCCTATGCGACCCAGCATTTGTGGACCACGCTGCAACATCCGGTCAATGTGTGGCCGCCCCAAGATTCGTCGTCCCAGAATTCGCCGCCCCAGAATCCATCGGCCCCGAACACCCTGCAAGAAAGGTAAGGATCGCATGATCGTCTATCGCACTATCGAGAGCCCGATCGGACCGTTAACGCTGGCCGGCCGGGACGGGGTGCTGACCAATCTGCGCATGGTGGACCAGACATATGAGCCCAGTCGCGCCGATTGGCAACTGGACGACAGCGCGTTCGATGACGCGGTCAAACAGCTCGATGCATATTTCGCCGGCAACCTCAGCGATTTCGATATTGAGATGGAATTGTGCGGCACGGAATTCCAGCGCCGGGTCTGGACGGCATTGACCACGATTCCTTATGGCGAAACCCGGTCCTACGGGGAAATCGCTCGGCAGATCGACGCTCCCGGCGCCGCGCGTGCGGTCGGGCTGGCCAACGGCCACAATCCGATTGCCGTCATCGTGCCGTGCCATCGGGTCATCGGAGCCGGCGGGAAGTTGACCGGGTACGGCGGCGGACTCGACCGCAAGCAGACGCTGCTCGAATTGGAACGCCGACGGGTGCCGGCCGAGCCGACACTGTTCGACTGAGCCGCCCGAGTGGGCGGCCGAGAGTCCCGGCCGCACCGCGGAAATCGACAGCCGTTGCGCGCGCTGTCGATAGGGCTCCCAGATATCAATCGTGCGCCATTCCTGAAATACAAAAACACCCCCAAATGAATGGGGGTGTTTTTGTGTATGTTCGGCGGTGTCCTACTTTTCCACCCGAAAAGGGCAGTATCATCGGCGCTGACAGGCTTAGCTTCCGGGTTCGGGATGGGACCGGGCGTTTCCCTGTCGCTGTGGCCGCCGTAACTCTATTTAATTCGCACATGCAAGTTGTGTTGATGGGGGGTGTGGTGTCCACGGCAATTAAGCCGGGGAACAGATAGTGGTTGCGATTGGTTGTGTTGGTAAGTTTTCGGCCGGTTAGTGCCAGTTCCCTGCACTCATTACTGAGCTTCCAGGTCTGGCCTATCAATCCAGTGGTCTGCTGGGGGCCTTATCCCTCCTAGAGGGTGAGAAACCTGATCTTGGAGAAGGTTTCCCGCTTAGATGCTTTCAGCGGTTATCCTGTCCGAACGTAGCTATCCAGCAGTGCTCCTGGTGGAACAACTGGTGCACTAGAGGTTCGTCCGTCCCGGTCCTCTCGTACTAGGGACAGGTTTCCTCAAGTTTCTGACGCGCGCGGCGGATAGAGACCGAACTGTCTCACGACGTTCTAAACCCAGCTCGCGTGCCGCTTTAATGGGCGAACAGCCCAACCCTTGGGACCTGCTCCAGCCCCAGGATGCGACGAGCCGACATCGAGGTGCCAAACCATCCCGTCGATATGGACTCTTGGGGAAGATCAGCCTGTTATCCCCGGGGTACCTTTTATCCGTTGAGCGACACCCCTTCCACTCAGAGGTGCCGGATCACTAATCCCGACTTTCGTCCCTGCTTGACTTGTAAGTCTCGCAGTCAAGCTCCCTTGTGCATTTACACTCAACACCTGATTGCCGTCCAGGTTGAGGGAACCTTTGGGCGCCTCCGTTACATTTTAGGAGGCAACCGCCCCAGTTAAACTACCCACCAGGCACTGTCCGTGAACCGGATATACGGTTCGACGTTAGGTGTCCAATACGATCAGAGTGGTATTTCAACAACGACTCCGCCCTAACTAGCGTTAGAGTTTCACAGTCTCCCACCTATCCTACACAAACCGTACCGAACAACAATACCAAGCTATAGTGAAGGTCCCGGGGTCTTTTCGTCCTGCCGCGCGTAACGAGCATCTTTACTCGTAGTGCAATTTCGCCGAGTCTATGGTTGAGACAGTTGAGAAGTCGTTACGCCATTCGTGCAGGTCGGAACTTACCCGACAAGGAATTTCGCTACCTTAGGATGGTTATAGTTACCACCGCCGTTTACTGGGGCTTAAATTCTCCGCTTCACCCTTACGAGTTAACGGGTCCTCTTAACCTTCCAGCACCGGGCAGGCGTCAGTCCGTATACATCGTCTTGCGACTTCGCACGGACCTGTGTTTTTAGTAAACAGTCGCTTCTCACTGGTTTCTGCGACCGGTTTCCGCTCCCACCGCAAGGGTGTTCACGGCATGCCGGTCCCCCTTCTCCCGAAGTTACGGGGGTATTTTGCCGAGTTCCTTAACCATAGTTATCTCGTACGCCTTGGTATTCTCTACCTGACCACCTGTGTTGGTTTGGGGTACGGGCCGTGTGTGAACTCGCTAGAGGCTTTTCTTGGCAGCAGAGGATCACCGAATTCGCCTCAATCGGCTATGCGTCACCTCTCAGGATTAATGAGCGACGGATTTGCCTATCGCTCTCCCTACGGGCTTGCCCCAGTATTACCACTGACTGGTACGGCTACCTTCCTGCGTCACCCCTTCGCTTGACTACTACCAACCGGGGTCCCACGCAGCCGGTCACCGTCGCACCCCGAAGGGATTGATCAGCGACCATTTGGGTGGTTAGCACAATTGATTCATCACGGGCGCGCACACACGGGTACGGGAATATCAACCCGTTGTCCATCGACTACGCCTGTCGGCCTCGCCTTAGGTCCCGACTCACCCTGGGCGGACTGGCCTGGCCCAGGAACCCTTGGTCTTTCGGCGGGCAAGGTTCTCACTTGCCTATTCGCTACTCATGCCTGCATTCTCACTCCCCCACCCTCCACCACCCGTTACCAGATGGCTTCGCTGAATGAGGGACGCTCCCCTACCCACACCTACAAAAGTAGATGTGCCGCGGCTTCGGCGGTGTGCTTGAGCCCCGCTACATTATCGGCGCACAATCACTTGACCAGTGAGCTATTACGCACTCTTTCAAGGGTGGCTGCTTCTAAGCCAACCTCCTGGTTGTCTCTGCGACTGCACATCCTTTTCCACTTAGCACACGCTTTGGGGCCTTAGCCGGCGATCTGGGCTGTTTCCCTTTCGACGTACGGAGCTTATCCCCCGCCGTCTCACTGCCACGCTTGACACCACGGCATTCGGAGTTTGGCTGACGTCAGTAACCTAGTAGGGCCCATCGGCCATCCAGTAGCTCTACCTCCGTGGTGAACCACGCAACGCTGCACCTAAATGCATTTCGGGGAGAACCAGCTATCACGGAGTTTGATTGGCCTTTCACCCCTACCCACAGCTCATCCCCTCAGTCTTCAACCTAAGTGGGTTCGGGCCTCCACGCGGTCTTACCCGCGCTTCACCCTGGCCATGGGTAGATCACTCCGCTTCGGGTCCAGAACATGCCACTACACCCCTTACGGGGATGCGCCCTATTCAGACTCGCTTTCGCTGCGGCTACCCCACACGGGTTAACCTTGCGACATGTCCCTGACTCGCAGGCTCATTCTTCAAAAGGCACGCCATCACCCCACAAGGAGGCTCTGACGGATTGTAGGCGCACGGTTTCAGGTACTCTTTCACTCCCCTCCCGGGGTACTTTTCACCATTCCCTCACGGTACTAATCCGCTATCGGTCATCGAGAAGTATTTAGGCTTACCGGGTGGTCCCGGCAGATTCACAGCAAATTCCACGGGCTCGCTGCTACTCGGGAGATTGATCAAGGCAGGTGCCAAGTTTTCGCGTACCGGGCTCTCACCGTCTATGGCAGACCATCCCAGGCCACTTCCGCTAACTACGACACTTTCTGACTGCCTCCTGGTCAGGTAGAACCAAGAAGATCATTCCCACAACCCCGCACACACAACCCCTACCCGGTATCACATGCATACGGTTTAGCCATTTTCCGCGTTCGCTCGCCACTACTAGCGGAATCACAATTGTTTTCTTTTCCTACGGGTACTGAGATGTTTCACTTCCCCGCGTTCCCCCCCGTACCCTATATATTCAGGTACGGGTAACACGACATCACTCGTGCTGGGTTTCCCCATTCGGAAATCCTCGGATCAAAGCTCGGTTGACAGCTCCCCGAGGCATATCGCAGCCTCCCACGTCCTTCATCGGCTCTCGATGCCAAGGCATCCACCATGCGCCCTTAGACACTTACAAACACTACAAAAACCAAAGAATAAAATTGCACAAAAGAACACGCCACCGTGAACGGCGACGTCTTCGTTTGATGCTCGCAACCACTATCCAATTCTCAAACACCACACCCCACCACCAAGATGGTGGGACAACAGCCGGGTGATACCCCGAGTGTTGCCTCAGGACCCAATAGTGTGTCTGGCTTGCTTGTTGTTGTGCACCCGAGTCCCGTCCACTACAGACGAGAACCCCTCACGGCTCGCACCCCACCAATTGGAGTGCTTTTCGTGGTGCTCCTTAGAAAGGAGGTGATCCAGCCGCACCTTCCGGTACGGCTACCTTGTTACGACTTCGTCCCAATCGCCGATCCCACCTTCGACAGCTCCCTCCCAAAGGGTTAGGCCACTGGCTTCGGGTGTTACCGACTTTCATGACGTGACGGGCGGTGTGTACAAGGCCCGGGAACGTATTCACCGCAGCGTTGCTGATCTGCGATTACTAGCGACTCCGACTTCACGGGGTCGAGTTGCAGACCCCGATCCGAACTGAGACCGGCTTTAAAAGGATTCGCTTAACCTCGCGGCATCGCAGCCCTTTGTACCGGCCATTGTAGCATGTGTGAAGCCCTGGACATAAGGGGCATGATGACTTGACGTCATCCCCACCTTCCTCCGAGTTGACCCCGGCAGTCTCTCACGAGTCCCCGGCATTACCCGCTGGCAACATGAGACAAGGGTTGCGCTCGTTGCGGGACTTAACCCAACATCTCACGACACGAGCTGACGACAGCCATGCACCACCTGCACACAGGCCACAAGGGAACCGACATCTCTGCCGGCGTCCTGTGCATGTCAAACCCAGGTAAGGTTCTTCGCGTTGCATCGAATTAATCCACATGCTCCGCCGCTTGTGCGGGCCCCCGTCAATTCCTTTGAGTTTTAGCCTTGCGGCCGTACTCCCCAGGCGGGGTACTTAATGCGTTAGCTACGGCACGGATCCCAAGGAAGGAAACCCACACCTAGTACCCACCGTTTACGGCGTGGACTACCAGGGTATCTAATCCTGTTCGCTCCCCACGCTTTCGCTCCTCAGCGTCAGTTACTGCCCAGAGACCCGCCTTCGCCACCGGTGTTCCTCCTGATATCTGCGCATTCCACCGCTACACCAGGAATTCCAGTCTCCCCTGCAGTACTCAAGTCTGCCCGTATCGCTCGCACGCTCACAGTTAAGCCGTGAGATTTCACGAACAACGCGACAAACCACCTACGAGCTCTTTACGCCCAGTAATTCCGGACAACGCTCGCACCCTACGTATTACCGCGGCTGCTGGCACGTAGTTGGCCGGTGCTTCTTCTCCACCTACCGTCAATCCGGGAAACCCCGAACCTTCGTCGATGGTGAAAGAGGTTTACAACCCGAAGGCCGTCATCCCCCACGCGGCGTCGCTGCATCAGGCTTGCGCCCATTGTGCAATATTCCCCACTGCTGCCTCCCGTAGGAGTCTGGGCCGTATCTCAGTCCCAGTGTGGCCGGACACCCTCTCAGGCCGGCTACCCGTCGTCGCCTTGGTAGGCCGTCACCCCACCAACAAGCTGATAGGCCGCGGGCCCATCCCACACCGCAAAAGCTTTCCACCACAGGACATGCATCCCGTGGTCCTATCCGGTATTAGACCCAGTTTCCCAGGCTTATCCCGATGTGCAGGGCAGATCACCCACGTGTTACTCACCCGTTCGCCACTCGAGTACCCCGAAGGGCCTTTCCGTTCGACTTGCATGTGTTAAGCACGCCGCCAGCGTTCGTCCTGAGCCAGGATCAAACTCTCCAAACAAAAACTCCTCGGAAACCGAGGTGAATTCACAATCAGAGAAAATCTGACCTAACAAAAAGACACCATGAACTGGCATCTGAAGAAACGACTACACCCACACACGGGGGGTGCGGAATGTAGTCAAAAAACAACAACAAACAAAAACACCAAACACACTATTGAGTTCTCAAACAACACTTTTTACTGCATGTTCTGCCCGATTCGGGGCAACCCTGCCAGCTTAATACACATCCGGCTGGAGAGTCAAGCCCTGGTTTCGATCATCTTTTGGGAGGTGATCTCGCCGTTGGGCGTGAACGTTGGCTACTGTACCCGCTCGATCTCTGCTCCCAAAATCGCCAGGTTCTCGACGAATAACGGGTAGCCGCGATCGATGTGAAACACGTCGTGGACCTCGGTATCCCCGTCTGCCACAAGGCCGGCCAGCACCAGGCCCGCGCCGGCCCGGATGTCCGAGCACCACACCGGAGCACTGGATAGTTGGGGCAGCCCGCGCACCACGGCGTGGTGCCCGTCGGTGCGGGCGTCCGCCCCGAGTCGGATCATCTCTTCGACGAACCGGAACCGCGCCTCGAAGACGTTCTCCGTGATCATCGAGGTGCCGTCGGCGATCGAGGCCAGCGCGATCGCCATCGGCTGCAGGTCGGTCGGGAAGCCGGGAAAGGGCAACGTCGCGACGTTGACCGCCTTCGGCCTCTCGTACTGCGCGATACGGAAACTGCTGTCGGTCTGGGTGACCGTCGCGCCCGCATCATGCAACTTGTGCAGCACCAACTGCAGATGGGACGGATCTATTCCCGTCACCGTGATGTCGCCGCGGGTCATCGCGGCGGCGATCCCCCAGGTGGCCGCCACGATCCGGTCACCGATGACTCGGTGCTCGGTCGGATGCAGCCGGGGCACCCCGGTGATGGTCATGGTCGGCGAACCGGCGCCTTCGACTTGCGCGCCCATCTGGTTCAACATCGTGCACAGGTCCACCACGTCGGGTTCGCGTGCCGCGTTGTGGATGGTGGTGACGCCTTCGGCCACCACAGCGGCCATCAGGATGTTCTCGGTCGCCCCGACCGAGGGAAATTCGAGCTGAATCTCCGCGCCCCGCAGCGTATCTGCTTGTGCGACAACACATCCGTGCTCGATGTTGCACTGCGCGCCGAGTTGGCGCAGGCCCGCCTGGTGCATGTCCAGGGGGCGCGACCCGATCGCGTCTCCGCCCGGCAGCGCGACTCTGGCCTTTTTGCATCGGCCCACCAGCGGTCCCAGCACGCAGACCGAGGCCCGGAACTGACGGACCGCCGCGAAGTCCGCGTCGTACTTCGGTTCGTCCGGTGAGGTGATCCGCGCGACGTCGCCGTCGAGTTCGACGGTGGCACCCAGGCCCCGCAACACCTCGGCCATCAGCGGCACGTCCAGGATGTCCGGGCAGTTGGTGATGGTGCTGGTGCCTTCGGCCAGCAGGGCGGCGGCCATCAGCTTGAGCACGCTGTTCTTGGCGCCTCCGACGGCGACTTCACCCGACAACCGGTTGCCGCCGGTCACCACGAATCGCTCCGCCACCGGGTCAGTCTAGTGAAGGGGTATGCCCCTTGTCAGTCGGCCGACCCGGCCAGCCCGGTACGGTTTGGCCCATGGCAGTCCATCTGACCCGCATATATACCCGCACCGGCGACGACGGCACGACGGGATTGAGCGATTTCTCACGGGTCGCCAAGACCGATGCGCGGCTGGTCGCCTACGCCGACTGTGACGAAGCCAACGCCGCGATCGGTGTCGCGGTGGCGGTGGGTGCGCCCGACCAGCAGCTGGGCGATGTGCTGCGGCAGATCCAGAACGACCTGTTCGACGCCGGCGCCGACCTGTCGACTCCGGTGGTGGACAACCCGAAGTATCCGCCGCTGCGCATCACCCAGGCCTACATCGACCGGCTCGAAAGTTGGTGCGACAGCTACAACGAGGGCCTGCCGGCCCTGAATTCCTTTGTGCTGCCGGGCGGTTCACCGCTGTCGGCGTTACTGCACGTCGCCCGGACGGTCGCCCGGCGCGCCGAGCGGTCGGCGTGGGCAGCGGTGAATGCTCATCCCGACGATGTCAGCGTCCTACCGGCGAAGTACCTGAACCGGCTCTCGGATCTGCTGTTCATCCTGTCGCGGGTGGCCAACCCGGGCGGCGACGTCCTATGGCGTCCGGGCGGCGGCCAGGGTGGCGAACAGCAGTAACGGCGTCGGCCAGGGTCAGGCGTCGCGGCGACGCGCACGCGGCGACGGCCGGGACTCCAGCCACGACTGAAATGCCGTCAAAGCACCTCTGTCCAAGGCGATTTCGTAACCCAGCCGACGCTCCTGGGTAGTGTCGCGCAGCTCCAGCACCACGATCTCGTCGGACATGATGTCGAATTCGTCGCCGCGTGGGGCTCGTCGGGCAACCACTTCCACACCGCGTCTGCTCAACCGACGGTCCGGCCACAGCCGCAAACTGGACAACCGGTAGAACGCGGCTTCGCCACCGCGGTAACGGATCACCCCGTGGCGCCAACCGTGCCCGCCCGCTGCCGGGATGTCCCGCATGATGGCCGCGGTGCCGCCCTGACGCAGTTTCCACAGTCGGAAACTCAAAGCCAGGACGGCCGTCCCCAGCAAGACGACGAGCACGACCATGCCGACCATGGGCGCGCTCATCGTGTGGGTCAGTCGATCGCGCCGATGGCGCGCAATCTGGCGCGCCCCCTGGCGGCCGTTTGGGGATCGTCTGATTCCGAATCCTGTCTGGCGGCGCTCTCGTCGATGTCTTTCTCGAACTCCGCCGATTCGGCCAGGACGCTGACGCCGTCCTCGGTCACGGTCAGGAAGCCACCGTCCACCGCAATCCGCAGGTCGTCTTCGCCTTCCCGTTCCACCCGGACCATGGCGTCGTCGACCAGTTGCGCCACCAACGGAATGTGGTGCGGCAGGATGCCGATCTCGCCGACGGTGGTGCGGGTGAACAGGAACGTCGCCTCGCCCGACCAGATCTCTCGGTCGACAGCGACGATCTGAACGTTCAGATCCGCCATGTCACACCACCTTTCGAGTTGGCCGTTGCACGATCACAGCTTGACGTCGAACTTCTCGGCCTTCTTGGCCAGGTCCTCGAGTCCGCCGATCAGGAAGAAGGCCTGCTCGGGCACGTGGTCGAAATCGCCCTTGGTCAGCTTGTCGAAGGCCTCGATGGTCTCCTTCACCGGCACCGTCGAACCCGGCTGTCCGGTGAACTGCTCGGCAGCCATCATGTTCTGCGAGAGGAACCGCTCGATACGCCGGGCCCGGTTAACCAGCTGCTTGTCTTCCTCGGAGAGCTCGTCGACACCAAGGATGGCGATGATGTCCTGAAGGTCCTTGTAACGCTGCAGGATTCGGATCACTTCTTGGGCCACGCGGTAGTGCTCGTCGCCCACCACGCTGGGGTCCAGGATGGTCGAGCTGGAGGCCAGCGGGTCCACCGCCGGGAAGATGCCCTTGGAGAAGACCGAACGCGACAACTCCGTGGTGGCGTCCAGGTGGGCGAAGGTGGTCGCCGGCGCCGGGTCGGTGTAGTCGTCGGCGGGCACGTACACCGCCTGCATGGACGTGATGGACTTGCCTCGGGTCGAGGTGATGCGCTCCTGCAGCTCGCCCATTTCGTCAGCCAGGGTGGGCTGGTATCCCACCGCGGACGGCATCCGACCGAGCAGCGTGGACACCTCCGAACCGGCCTGGGTGAACCGGAAGATGTTGTCGATGAACAGCAGCACGTCCTGACCGGCCTCGTCACGGAACCACTCGGCCATGGTGAGAGCGGACAGCGCCACCCGCATACGGGTGCCGGGCGGCTCGTCCATCTGACCGAACACCAGCGCGGTGTCCTTGAGGACGTCGGCTTCCTGGAGCTCGACCCACAGGTCGTTACCCTCGCGGGTCCGCTCCCCCACCCCGGCGAAAACCGAAGTGCCACCGAAGTTTCGGGCAATACGGTTGATCATCTCCTGGATCAGAACCGTTTTGCCCACGCCGGCACCGCCGAACAGTGCGATCTTGCCGCCGCGCACGTACGGGGTGAGCAGGTCGACCACTTTCAGGCCGGTCTCGAGCATCTCGGTGCGCGGTTCGAGGTCCTCGAAGGACGGTGGCTTGCGGTGAATCGACCAGTGGTCGAAGTCTTCTCCGTACCCCTCCTCGTCCAGGCAGACGCCGAGGGCGTTGAAGACGTGACCCTTGACTTCCTCACCGACCGGCACCGAGATCGACTTGCCGGTGTCGGTGACGTCGACGCCGCGCACCAGGCCGTCGGTGGGTTGCATCGAAATGGTGCGCACCAGGTTGTCCCCCAGGTGCTGGGCCACCTCGAGGGTGAGCGTCTTCTTCATCGCCTCGTACTCGATGTCGGCGTGCAGCGCGTTGAAGAGCTCCGGGACCGAACCGCGCGGGAATTCGACGTCGACCACAGGACCGGTGATCCGGACCACGCGTCCGTTGGTGTCGGAGCCGCCCGACTTGGTGTCGTTCTTTTCGTCTGTTGCGGTCATAACTTCTATCGCTTCCTCGTGGGGGCTTACTTGGCGGCGTCGGCGAGCGCGTTTGCGCCACCGACGATTTCGCTGATCTCTTGGGTGATCTGGGCCTGCCGCTCGCGGTTCGCCTGCAGCGTCAGGTCCTTGATCAGGTCGTCGGCATTGTCGGTGGCCGACTTCATCGCACGTTGTCGCGAAGCGAGCTCGGAGGCCGCCGATTCCAGCAGCGCCGCGTACACCCGAGTGGTCAGGTACCGCGGCAGCAACGCGTCGAACAGCGTCGTGGCGTCGGGCTCGAAGGTGTACAGCGTGTGCGGTTCGTCGTCGTCATCTTCGACGTATTCCACCACCAACGGCGCAATCCGGTGTGCCGCAGCCTGTTGCGACATCATCGACTTGAATTCCGAATAGACGATGTGCAATTCGTCGACGCCTTGCACGTCACTGTCGATGTCGGAATCGTCGTCGTCACCGGCGCCTTTCATGAAGGCGTCCACCAGCGTGTCGCCGATCTCGGCGGCATTCTCGTACTGCGGCTGCTCGGAGAAGCCCGTCCAGGACGCCTTGATGTCCCAGTTGCGGAACGAGTAGTAGTTCTGCGCTTTCCGGCCGACCGTGTACAGGATCGGCTCCTTGCCTTCTTCCCGGAGCAGCGAGAACAGTTCCTCGGAGCGACGGAAGATGCTGGAGTTGTAGGCGCCGCACAGTCCGCGGTCCGACGACAACACCAACACGCCGGCCCGCTTCGGGTTCTCCCGCTCGACCAACAGCGGGTGGTCCAGCGCGGCTTCGGCGGACAGCGTGAGCAGCGTCGTGGTGATCTGGAACGCATAGGGCCGTGCGGCCTGCAGCCGGGTCTGCGCCTTGCCGATGCGCGACGTGGCGATCAGTTCCTGGGCCTTGGTGATCTTCTTGATCGACCCGGCCGAGCGGATCCGGCCACGTAGTTCACGAAGAGTGGCAGCCATGGCTAGCTACTTCTCGTTCTTCTTGGCGCTCTTCTTGGAGTCCTTCTTCTCATCCTTCGGCTTTTCCTTCCGGACCTTCACCGACTCCTTCTCGACGTCGTCCTCGTCCATGGCCTCGACGTGCTCGTCGGGCACCACCGACTCGCCGCTGCTGGCCGCGAAACCCTTCTTGAACTTGTTGATGATGCTGGTGAGCTTCTCTTCTTCGTCGTCCCCGAACTTCCCGCTCGAACGGATGGTCTCGAGGAACGACTCCTCCGAAGCCCGCATGTGGTCCAGCAACTCGGCCTCGAAACGCTTCACGTCCTCCACCGGCACGGAGTCGAGTTGACCCCCGGTGCCCAGGAAGATCGAAACCACCTGCTGCTCAACGGGCATCGGCTCGTACTGCGGTTGCTTGAGCAACTCCACCAGGCGCTCGCCACGGGCCAGCTGCTTCTTCGAGGTGTCGTCGAGGTCTGAGGCGAAGGCCGCGAAGGATTCCAGCTCGCGGTACTGCGACAGATCCAGACGCAACGACCCGGCCACCTCTTTCATGGCCTTGATCTGCGCCGCGCCACCGACGCGGGACACCGAGGATCCGACGTTGATGGCCGGGCGCACACCCTGGTTGAACAGGTCGGACTCCAGGAAGCACTGACCGTCGGTGATCGAGATGACGTTGGTGGGAATGTAGGCCGAGATGTCGTTGGCCTTGGTCTCGATGACCGGCAGCGCGGTCAGCGAACCCCCACCGAGATCGTCGGAGAGCTTCGCGCAGCGTTCGAGCAGCCGGGAGTGCAGGTAAAACACGTCACCCGGGAACGCCTCGCGGCCGGGCGGACGACGCAGCAGCAGCGAGATGGCACGGTAGGCGTCGGCGTGCTTGGTCAGGTCGTCGAACACGATCAGCACGTGTTTGCCGGCGTACATCCAGTGCTGCGCGATCGCCGAACCCGTGTACGGGGCAAGCCATTTGAAGCCGGCGGATTCGGAGGCCGGGGCCGCGACGATGGTGGTGTAATCCATCGCCCCACCCTCTTCGAGGGCCTTGTGCACCGCGGCGATGGTGGTGCCCTTCTGCCCGATCGCCACGTACACGCAGCGAACCTGCTGCTTGTCGTCGTCGGTCTCCCAGTTCTTGCGCTGGTTGAGAATCGTGTCGACGCACACCGCGGTCTTGCCGGTCTTGCGGTCGCCGATGATGAGCTGACGCTGTCCGCGACCGATGGGGGTCATCGCGTCGATGGCCTTGATGCCGGTCTGCAGCGGTTCCTTCACCCCCTGCCGCTGCACCACCGAAGGCGCCTGCAGCTCGAGGGCACGCCGATCGTCGGTCTCGATCTCGCCGCCGCCGTCGATGGGATGTCCGAGGGGGTTGACGACGCGGCCCAGGAAAGCGTCGCCGACCGGAACCGACAGCACCTCACCGGTGCGCTTTACCTGCTGGCCCTCTTGGATCCGGTCGAAGTCACCCAGCACCACCGCACCGATCTCGTGCTCGTCGAGGTTCAGCGCGACGCCGAGGACGCCACCCTCGAACTCGAGGAGTTCCTGGGTCATCGTGGACGGCAATCCCTCGACGTGGGCGATACCGTCGCCGGCGTCGACCACGGTGCCGACTTCCTCCCGGGACGTGTCGGACGTAAAGGAACTTACGTACTCCTCGATTGCGCTCTGAATGTCATCAGCGGAGATTGTCAAGTCGGCCATAGCTTTTCGTCTTCCTCGTTCGGGTTCTGCTGGCTAGTTCGTGGTTTCGGTCAGGCTTGGCGGTCAGTCGGGGAGCTGAGCTTCGGCGGCTGCCAGACGAGACTTGAGCGTGCCGTCGATCACCTCGTCGCCGACGGTGATCAACAGTCCGCCGAGCAACCCGGAATCGGTCTGGACCTGTGCGGCCACCGGATGTCCGTAGATGCGGCCGAGTATCTCGACCAGGCGTTCGTGCTGGGCGTCGGTGAGCTCGGCCGCGGCACTGACTTTCGCAACCAATTCGCCGCGGCGCGCCACTGCCACCTCGGCCAGGAACAGCACCGCCTCGTCGGCCGGCTTGCCCCTCAGCAACTCGATGGTGTGCGAGAGCAGCGCGATGGTGACGGGGTTGACGCTGCCGCTGGCGCCGTCGAGCACCTTGCGCAGCAGGTCGACCCGGCCTTCGACCGGCGTGCGCTGATCACCGAGCGTGATGGCCAGCCGGGGTTGGGTGTCCAGGATCCGGGAGAACCGGAACAGCTGGTCTTCGACTTCGTCGATGTTGTCGTCGTTTTCGGCGACGGCCAGCAACGCCTGCCGGGATACATGCTGGATCGCGTCGATGAGATCGCCGTTGGCCGACCACCGTTCCGACACCGCGGTGCGCAGCAGTTCCAGCGTGGGATCGCCCACCTTGCCGTCGAACAGGCGCTCGACCAGCTTGACCCGCGGCGTCGAATCTTCCGATGGCACAGTCAGATACCGGGTGACGACGACTTCGCTGTCGAGCACCTTGGCGACCGAGACGAGCTCGTCGGCCAGCGTCGTCAGACCCTCCGTGTCGAGGTCCTCAGCCAGCGAGTCGAACTTCTCCACCGAGTTTTTCAGTGCCAACCGGCTCGCCGACCGCATCTTGGCCGCCACCGGGGACTCGACGTCGGCCGGCTCAGGAGCCATGTCGTCGAGTTCGTCGAGGAAGCGGTCGACGGTGGCCGACTGTTGTTCCTTGTCGGCGACGAACGTGCGCACCAGTTCCCCGGCCTGGCGCACCGATTCGTGGCCGAGTTCGAAACGGAGCTGCCGGATCAGCTGCGCCCGCAGCACCCCGATCTGACGCGTGCCCTGCGCTCTGACGCGCTCGGCGTCGGACTCGGCCTGCGCCTGCAACTGTTCGGCGATGCGCGCGGAGTCGGCCTTGGCCTCTTCGATGAGACGTTCGGACTCGTCCTTGGCGGATTCCACGGCCCTGCTGTGCGCCCGTTCGGACCGCTCGACCCGCTCGGCCGCCTCTTTGGCGTCCGCGAGTTGCTGACGCACCATCTCTTGTCGAGCGGTCATCATCCGGCGCACCGGGGGCACGACGTACCGCCAGACCAGCAGCACGATGACCGCGAATCCGACCAGCTGACCGATAAATGTCTCCATAGGGTGGCTACCTACTAGTCGCTTCCGAAGTCGTCGCGGTGGGGGTGACGTCGACGCCGAGGATCCGGCTGGCCAGCGTGGCGGACATGGCGCTGATGTTGGCGCGCAGGTCCAACTCCACGGCGTCACGTTCCCGCTTCAGTTGCTCGTTGGCCTTGGCGAGGGTGTCCGCCACGTCCCGGTCCGCCTCGGCCCGCGCCTCTTCGATGACCTTGCGGCCTTCGTTGCGCGCGTCGTCGCGGTAGGAGCCCGCTTTGACCCGGGCTTCCTTCAGGGCTTCCTCGTAGTCGGCCTCCGCAGCGGCGAACTGCTCCGACGACTTCTTGTTGTCGGACTGCGTCTTGGCGACCATGGCGTCGCGTTCCTTGAGCACCTTCAGGATCGGCGGCACGACCCAGGTGCTGATCACCCCCAGCACCACCAGGAAGATGGCCAGCACGAAGAAGAACGTGCCGTTGGGGATGAGGAAGTTCTTTTGGCCTTCTGCTACGAGGTCGACAGCCGAAGCAAGAAGGCGCCCATCGCCTTCAGGACCCATCACAGCGGATTACTGGGCACCCGGAGTGGCGAAGACGAACAGCGCCATGAACGCCAGGTTGATGAAGTAGGCCGCTTCGACCAGACCGACGGTGATGAAGAACGGCGTGAACAGCCGTCCCTGCGCCTCGGGCTGGCGGGCAACACCGGCGATCAGTGCGTTACCGGCGATACCGTCACCGATACCCGCGCCGATCGCGCCGCCGGCCATGATGAGTCCGCCGCCGATGAGAGCGCCTTGAAGAATTTCGGGAGCTGCTGGCATTTCTTATCCTCCTTGATAACTGGTAGCGGTCTACCAGGATTTTTCTAGTGGTGGTCTTCGTCGAGTTCCATCGACTGGCTGAAGTACAAGACGGTCAGCAGCGCGAAGATGAAGGCCTGGATCGCGCCGACGAACAAGTCGAATGATTTCCAGATCGCATTCGGCAGCCACAAGATGTAGGGCGGGAACATTGCGATCAGCCCGACCAGGATGCCGCCGGCGAAGATGTTGCCGAACAGACGCAGCGACAGCGAGATCGGCTTGGCCAGTTCTTCGACGATATTGATCGGCGCCAGGATGGCGACGTGGCCCTTGACCACCTTCATCGGGTGTCCGATGATGCCGCGCCGCCAGATGCCGGCCGCGTGGTAGCAGACGAATACGAACAGGGCCAGCGCCAGTACGTAGTTGATGTCCGCCGCTGCCGAGGAGAGAAATTCGCTTGTCTTGCCGGTCTTTTCGTCCTTGTACTGCAACGGCAGGACTGACAGCCAGTTGGAAATCAGGATGAATACGAAGATGGTCACCGCGAGCGGCAGCACAAAGGGTGCGATGCGCATCCCGATGGCACTTTCGACCTGGTTGCGCATCTGAATGGTGACGGCTTCGAAGAACAGTTGCACGCCGCCCGGCACGTCCGACGAAGTGACCTTCGATTTCAGCCAGAAGGCCAGCGCGAGCACGATCACCGCGGCGATGGCGGTGGAATAGATCGTGTCAGTGTTGACCGTGAGACCGAACCAGGTGGCCTCGTGGTGTTCGCCGACCTCGATTTTGGCGGCAGCAAGGATCGACTCATTCATCGCCGGCTGCTCTCCCTTCCGTCCCCTCCGAACCGGTCAATACCCCGTTTTCCGGAATTTGCGACCCACCGGCCCGCAGTTTCTTCCAGACCGGGAGTGCTGTCGACAACACCAGTAACACCTGGAACAGCGCCAGGCCGAACACCACGCCCAGACCCTGCGGCCGGAACACGTACGCGATGATCAACGCCAGGATGGTGATCACCGCGACGCGCGAGGCGGAATTGAGTGCCATCGAGCTCTTCAAGGGGTGTTCGCGCGCGGTGATCGACTCCACCGAATGCCGGACCAGCAGAGCGTTGAGCAAACCCAACAGCAACCCGACACCGAATAACACCCCGATCATCGGGTGGCCGGCGTAACCGGCGACGGCCGTCACGACCGCGGTCAGCACCAGGCTGATGACGAACAGACGGACGGGTCGGAAAGCAACAGCGGGAAACACCAACGGCGCGTCCTGCGCTGGTGTCGTCACTGCAGCACCTCAATCCCAGATTGTTAGAGCGTGAACCACATCACCTACTGATCGGTGGCCCGCCGAGCGTATCGCAACGGTCATGCTGGAATTACCCAAGGGGTAGCTCCCTGTATCGGTCATCGGTCGGCCCACTGGAAAACGGCTCCGACGGGCCGGTGGTGCGGTAGCCCGCGAGGTTCATTTCGGGGCTCTACCAGGACCGTATCACAAGTCAGCGGTAACTACTACCAACTGTCGTAGTTCCCCGTCAGTCTTCGTCCCAGTAGTCGTCGCGCCGCCGCAGCAACGGAATCGCGGTCGCGATGCCGGCGAACACGATCGCGCCCAACATCACCGCAGCGGTGTGGCGCGGGTCGAAGAAGATCGTGCTGGCCGCGCCGAACGCCACGATCCCCACCCATAAGTAGATGAGCAGGACCACCCGCCGGTGCGAGTGACCGATCTGCAGGAGCCGATGATGCAGGTGCATCTTGTCCGGGGTGAAAGCGCTGCGACCCGCCCGGGTACGACGGACGATCGCCAACAGCAGGTCCAGCATCGGCACGAACATGACGGCCACCACCAGCAGGAACGGCGACAGCAGAGCAAACACATCGCGGGCGCCGTAAGCGTTCTGCGAGATCGGGCCGGCCGCCGTGGTGGACGCCGCGGCGAGCATCAAGCCGATCAGCATCGATCCGGAATCGCCCATGAAGATCCGGGCCCGGTGGAAGTTGTGCGGCAGAAAGCCCAGACAGGCACCGGCCAGGACCACCGAGATCACCGCCGGTGGGTAATAGAGGACATCGCCGCCGTGGTCCCGCAGCAGTCCCACCGAGAACACGCAGATCGCCAGCGCGGTGATCAGACCCAGGCCGGCGGCCAACCCGTCCAGCCCGTCGACGAAGTTCATCGCGTTGACGATCGACACCGTCAGCGCCAGCGTGAGCAGGATGGACGACGCCTGGTCCAGCACGATCGTCCCGACCCCGCCGACCGGGATGTAGAGCACGCTCCAGGCCACCCCCATGGTGACCATGACGCTGGCCGCGGTGATCTGGCCGGCGAACTTGGTCAGCGCATCCAGGCCCCAACGGTCGTCGATCAACCCGATGCCCATGATCGCCGCACCGGCCACCAGCACGGCGGGCATGCCGGTGGAATAGACGAAGCCGCGGGTCAGCGCCGGCAGTTGGGAGGCCAGGAACACCGCGGCGACCACGCCGAGGAACATCGCCAGCCCGCCCATCCGGGGGGTCGGGGTCACGTGCACGTCGCGCTCCCGCGGGTAGGCCACCGCACCCAGCCGGGTGGCCAGCACACGCACCGGTCCGGTCGCGAAATACGTGATGATCGCCGCGGTGAGTCCCACGAGCGCGAGCTCGCGCAGCGGGACGCCGGCACTGCGCGGTGAAAGGGCGAACAAACCACCGGCAAGGCTGGCTACGTCGCTGGACACCACGAGACCGTACGTCACCAACCTGAGTGCCTCACGTGCGCTACGCGGTCAGGCTCGCCGCGTCCACCCCCAGCACCTCCGCGATGCGCTGGGTGCTGATCGGTCCCTCGCGCAGGATGCGAGGGCTGTTGCCGCTCAGGTCGAGGATCGTGGAGGCGGCTTGGCGCGCCGCCGGCCCGCCGTCGAGGTAGACGTCGACCAGATCGCCGAGTTGGCGGCGCGCTTCCGCGGCGTCGACGGCGGCGGGCTGGCCGGAGATATTGGCGCTGGACACCGCCATCGGCCCCACCTCACGCAGCAGCTCGATCGCGACGGGATGCAACGGCATCCGCAGCATCACCGTCCCGTACGCATCGCCGAGATCCCACTGCAGCGACGGCGCTTGGGTGACCACCAGACTCAGTGCCCCCGGCCAGAACGCGCGAACCAGGTCGCGCGCGCCGTCGGGCATCCCGTACACCAAACCCTCGATCGTGTGCCAGGAGCCGACCAGGACACCCACCGGCATATCGCGGCCCCGACCCTTGGCTGCGAGCAGCGCGTCCACCGCCTCGCGGTCGAAGGCATCTGCCCCGATCCCGTAGACGGTGTCGGTCGGCATCACCACGAGTCGGCCGGCTTTGAGCGCCCCGACCGCGGCTGTGAGTCCGCGGGCGCGCCGGTCGGGGTCGGCGCAATCGAAGACGTCAGTCATGCTGCCTCCTGCGGGCCGTCACGAACCGGGGTCGCCCGGCCAGGTCGTTGCGAGCCACGATGTCGTCGAAAAGGCCTGTGCGATGGACACATTCAACCGTCAGGGCCGACGTGGTGTCGTCATGCTCCACCGCGAACAGACCACCGGGACGCAGCCACCGGCCGGCCAGTCCGGCGACGGCAGGGATCAGCGCCATACCGTCCGGGCCGCCGAACACTGCGTGCGGCGGATCGTGCTGGGTCACTTCCGGATCCAGCACAGCCGCGTCGGGAACATACGGCGGGTTGGCCACCATCAGGTCCACCCGCGCGTCGAGTTCGGTGAGCAGACCGGGAGTGCCGACGTCGGCCAGCACCCATTGCACGTCCGCGGAGTTGCGGCGCGCATAGCTCAGGGCGATCTCGGAATCGTCGATGCCGACAACCCGGGCGTCCGGGCGGTGCCGGGCCAGGGCGACGGCCAGTGCCCCCGACCCGGTGCACCCGTCGACGATCAGCGGCTGGGCCGAAAGTGGTTGCGCCATAGCCCATTCCAACATCGCTTCGGTCTCCGGACGCGGGATGAACACACCCGGACCGACGTGCAGCAGCACCGGTCCGAACGCGGCTGTCCCGAGCAGATGCTGCAACGGCACCCGGTGCGCACGCATCGCGACCACCTCGCGATAACGCCCGAAGAAGTCCGCGTCAGGGGCATCGAGCAAGGCCAACCGGCCGCGGTCGGTACCGGCCACGTGCGCGGCGAGTTGCTCGGCATCCCAACGCGCGGAATCGATTCCCGCTTCGGCCAACAGCGCCGCGGCGGAGTTGATCGCGTTGCGCAAAATCATGTCGCCTGTTGCAGCCGGGACTGTTTGTCGGCTTCGCTGAGCGCATCGAACAGTGCGTCGAGGTCGCCGTCGAGCACCTGGTCCAGATTGTGCGATTTGAAACCGATCCGGTGATCGGTGATCCGGTTCTCGGGGAAGTTGTAGGTGCGGATGCGTTCGCTGCGGTCCACCGTGCGGATCTGGCTGGCGCGGTCGGCTGAGGCGTCGGCGAGTGCCTGCTCCTCGGCCAGCACCTGCAGCCGTGCGGCCAGCACCTGCAGCGCGCGGGTCTTGTTCTGCAGCTGGGAACGCTCGTTCTGGCAGGTGACGACGATCCCGGTGGGCAGGTGAGTGATGCGCACCGCGGAGTCGGTGGTGTTGACTCCCTGCCCGCCTTTGCCTGAAGACCGGTAGACGTCGATGCGCAGGTCAGACTCGTCGATCTGCACTTCCCCGACTTCCTCGGGCTCGGGATAGACCAGCACGCCGGCCGCCGAAGTATGCACCCGCCCTTGCGATTCGGTCACCGGCACCCGCTGCACGCGGTGCACGCCGCCCTCGAACTTCAGCCGCGACCACACCCCGTCGGCGCTGTCGCCCTTGCTGGCGATGGCCAGCGTCGCGTCCTTGTAGCCGCCCAGATCCGAGGTGGTCTCCCCCAGCACCGTGACCGTCCAGCCATGCCGTTCGGCGTAGCGGATGTACATCCTGGCCAGGTCTGCGGCGAACAGCGCCGATTCCTCGCCGCCTTCACCGGATTTCACCTCGAGCACGATGTCGTCGGCGTCGTGCGGGTCGCGCGGCGCCAGCATGTCGGTGAGTTGGGTGTCCAGCTCGGCGACCCGGGCCTCCAGTTCGGGGACCTCGTCGGCGAACGACGCATCGTCCGCGGCCAACTCGCGCGCGGTCTCGAGATCTTCGCGCGCCGACACCAACTTGCGGTGGGTCGCGACGATCGGGGCCAACCGGGCGAATCGGCGGCCCACTTTGCGCGCCTCGTCGGCTTTGCTGTGCAGTTCGGGGTCGGCGAGCGCCTGTTCGAGCTCCGCGTGCTCGGCGAGCAGGACGTCGATCGTCTGCACCGGCTGCGTCATCTCACCTCCCTGTCACGGGCTTTACCCCAAACGCGAACCGACGCCCGGCCTGTGCCGATAGTGCACAGGTGACGGGCGTCGGTGATCCAGCTACTTGTCGCCGGTCTCGGTCTTGGTGCGCTTGCCGTACCGCTTCTCGAAGCGGGCCACGCGGCCACCGCTGTCGAGGATCTTCTGCTTGCCGGTGTAGAACGGGTGGCATTGCGAGCAGACCTCGGCGACGATGCGGCCGCCCGGCTTGGTGCTGCGGGTAGTGAAGGAATTCCCGCAACCACACACGACGGTGGTTTCTTCGTAGGCGGGATGGATGTCAGTTTTCATGCTGTCCTCTTCGATCGTCGGCCGCGGCCATTATGCCAGGTCAACCACTATCACCCCAAAACAACCAGGTGCGCGTGGGCATTCCCGGTGCGCTAGTCGTTGTCCATGCCGCCCGGTGTCGTCTTGGACACCTGGACCAGGAATTCGTAGTTGGTCTTCGTCTTGCGCAGCTGCGACATCAGCAGGTCGATGGCCTGGTGGGAATCCAGACCGGACAGCACCCGGCGCAGCTTGTGCACGATCGCGAACTCGTCGGGTGACAACAGCAGCTCGTCCTTGCGGGTGCCCGACGGGTTCACGTCGACCGCGGGGAACACCCGACGCTCGGAGATCTTGCGGTCCAGCTTGAGCTCCGCGTTACCGGTGCCCTTGAATTCCTCGAAGATGACCGTGTCACCGGTCGAGCCGGTCTCCACCATCGCGGTGGCGATGATCGTCAGCGATCCGCCGCCCTCGATGTTGCGGGCGGCTCCCAGGAAGCGCTTCGGCGGGTACAACGCGGTGGAGTCGACACCACCGGACAGGATCCGGCCGGACGCGGGCGAGGCGTTGTTGTACGCGCGGCCCAGCCGGGTGATGGAGTCGAGCAGCACCACGACGTCTTTGCCCTGTTCGACGAGGCGCTTGGCCCGCTCGATCGCCAGCTCCGCGACCGCGGTGTGGTCGGTGGGCGGCCGGTCGAACGTCGAGGCGATGACCTCGCCCTTGACCGAGCGGGTCATGTCGGTGACCTCTTCGGGCCGCTCGTCGACCAGCACGACCATCAGGTGGCATTCCGGGTTGTTGCGGGTGATCGCGTTGGCGATGTCCTGCAGGATCGTCGTCTTACCGGCCTTGGGCGGTGACACGATCAGCGCGCGCTGGCCCTTGCCGATCGGCATGATCAGGTCGATCACGCGCGTGGTCAACCGATCCGGGGTCGTTTCCAGACGCAGTCGCTGGTTGGGGTACAACGGCGTCAGCTTGCTGAAGTCGGGTCGCTTCTTGGCGTCTTCGATCGAGCCGCCGTTGATGGTGTCCAGCCGCACCAGCGGGTTGAACTTCTGCCGCGGGTTCTTGTCGCCGCCTTCACCCTCGCGGGGCACCCGGACGGCACCGGTGACCGCGTCGCCGCGCCGCAGGCCGTTCTTGCGGACCATGTTCATCGAGACGTAGACGTCGTGCGGTCCGGCCAGGTAGCCGGAGGTGCGCACGAACGCGTAGTTGTCCAGCACGTCGAGGATGCCGGCTACCGGCTGGACGACGTCGTCTTCGCGCAGTTCGGTTTCGGTGCCACCGTCGCCAGTCCGCTCACCGCGGCGCCTGCGGTCGCGGAACCGGCGGCCCCGGCGACCCTGCCGGTCGCCGTCGTCGTCCTGCTGATTGGAGTTCTGGTTCGAGTTCTGGTTCGAGCCGCCGCGCTGCTGACCGCCGCCGCCCTGCTGGTCGCCGCTCTGGTCGTTGCCCGAGTCCGCGGAACGCTCATCGTTCTTGGCTGACTTCTGGTCACGCCGTTGGTTGGCGGTGTCGTCAGCACTGTCCTTGGTGTCGGCCGCACCGGATTCCCGGGAAGCACCGCGACGCTCCCGGCGCGGGGCGTCGTTCTTCTGGTTGTCCTGAGCAGCGCCGTCGGCGGGCGGTGCGTCCTGGGCGGGTGCGCTCTGCGCGGCGGCCTCCGGCGCCCGGTCGCTCTGTGCGTCCTGCTGCGGCGGTGCGTCGGCCTTATCGGCCGCTGCCGGCGCCGTGTTCTCTGCTGCTGCTGGAGCCTTCTCGCCGTCCACCTGCGCCGTAGCCTTGCCCGACGCGCCGTTGGCCCGTCCGCGGCTTTCCTGGATCGCGGCGATCAGCTCGCTCTTGCGCATCCCCGAGGTGCCCTTGACTCCGGCCTGGTTGGCCAGGGCCCGCAATTCGGGCAGCACCATGGTGGCCAACGAACCCGCCGGCGCGTTACTTTTCGCGCTCGGGACGTCGGTCTTGACGTCGGAGCCGGCGGGAGAGTCTGTGGTCACGGCGTTCGACAGCTTCTCGCCGTCGGTGCTTTCGCCAGCCGTGATGAGGTCCGTATCAGTCACGGATTTCCTTTCTTGCCCCGCTGATCAGGTCAAACGGGGGTTCCTGCATGGACGAATATTCAGGCAAAATGCCGAGGGCGCCCAATCATCGACTCTGAAACGGTGATCGCCTGGGCGACGAAACTGCGAACCTCGTCTGCGAGAAGAATTGGTGTTGTCTTAGCGTCAAGGCAGTCTATGCAGATGCAGATGCTGCGATTGCTGGACGGCTCCGAGAATAACCCGCTTCCTGACGGGAAGCAAGAAACCTCGCCGCCACCCTGTGGATCATCCTGCGGCGGCGACCCCCGGCCGCCAGCGAACTCCCTCGCCCGGCGTCATCTTCTTGATGGCGAATCCGTTCGCATTCCCGTATTCCACTGCTTCACCTGGCAACTCCGGGTCCGTGACGACCATGATCAGCGACGGCCCGGCCCCGGAAAGCGTTGTCGCAACATTAAGACGCCGCAGGAGCCGCAAATATTCCGCCGACGACGGCATCGCCGCAGCGCGTTGCGGTTGATGCAGAACATCTGCGGTGGCAGCCATCAGCAGATCGGGTCGTTCGGTGAGGGCGACCACCAGCAGCGCAGCGCGACTGATATTGAATCGTGCGTCCGCATGACTGACCTGCGCGGGTAGCAGCACGCGCGTTTCCGCCGTCAACGATCGCTCGTCGGGAATCGCGGCGAACAACTGGATGTCGGGATGCAGGTGCAGCGGGACTGCGGAGTAGACCGGCTGACCACCGTGGTGATCCACCCAGGAAACCACCGCGCCGCCCAGCACAGCGGCCGCAGCATTGTCCGGGTGACCCTCGAACTCCGAAGCGAGTTGAATCAGCTGGGCTTCGCTCAGCGGCACTGAATCCGTTTGCGCGACAAGACCATTCGCCGCGGCAAGGCCGCCCACCACGGCTGCCGCCGAGGAGCCCAGACCGCGGGAGTGCGGAATGTCGTTGCGGCAGCGCACCAACAGACCGGCGGCCCGCACATCCGCCGCCTGCAGACCGCGCTGGATCGCCCGCACCACCAGATGCTCGGGGCCCAGCGGCACTTGTCCGGCGCCTTCGCCCTCGACTATGACGACCAAGCCGGAATCCGTTGTCTGTACTGCGACCTCGTCACACAGCTGCAGCGCCATTCCGAGGCTGTCGAAGCCCGGGCCGAGGTTGGCGCTGGACGCCGAGACCACGGCAGTGGCGGCCAGGCCGGCGGGCAGCGACTGAGTCACCGTGTCACGGCCGTCCGGTAGCGCCCCGCTGCGCTGGCGAACGCAACTTAACCGAGGCCTAGTTGTTCGACCACCAGCACCGGATCGACCGGCAGCGCAGCGACTTCCGGCATACCTTTGAGTGCGGTGTCGGGATCCTTGAGACCGTTACCGGTCACCGTGCACACCACCGTCGAGCCGCGCTGCACGAAGCCGTCCTCGACGGATTTGAGCAGACCGGCGATGCTGGCCGCCGACGCCGGTTCGACGAAGACCCCTTCCAGGCTGGCCACCAACCGGTATGCGGCCAGGATCTCGTCGTCGGTGGCCGCCAGGAACCGGCCGTTGGACTGCTGCTGGGCCTCGACGGCGGCCGTCCAGGAGGCGGGTGCGCCGATACGGATCGCGGTGGCGATGGTCTCCGGATTCTTCACCGGTTCGCCGTGCACCAGCGGCGCGGCGCCGGCGGCCTGGGTGCCCAGCATCCGGGGCAGCTTGTCGATCAGCCCGTCGCGGTAATATTCGCTGTAACCCTTCCAGTACGCGGTGATATTGCCGGCATTGCCGACGGGGAGCGCGTGCACGTCCGGGGCGAAGCCGAGGGCGTCGACGATTTCGAACGCCGCCGTCTTCTGGCCTTCGATGCGGACCGGGTTGACCGAATTGACCAGCGAGATCGTCGGGAAGTCGGCGGTCATCTTGCGGGCCAGTTCCAGGCAGTCGTCGAAGTTGCCGTCGATCTGGATGATCTTGGCGCCGTGCATAACCGCCTGGGCCAGCTTGCCCATCGCGATCTTGCCCTGCGGAATCAACACCGCGCAGGTGATGCCGGCCCGGGCGGCGTACGCCGCGGCCGAGGCCGAGGTGTTTCCGGTCGATGCGCACAACACCGCCTGCTGCCCGCGGGCCAGAGCGTCGGTGACGGCCATCGTCATGCCCCGGTCCTTGAAGGAACCGGTGGGGTTGAGTCCCTCTACCTTCAGATGAATTGTGCAACCGGTCTTTTCGGACAGCCGCGGCGCGGGGATCAGCGGCGTGCCACCCTCGAACAGGGTGACCGGGGTCCAGTCGTCACCCACCGGCAGCCGGTCCCGATATGCCGCGATCAGACCCAGCCAGGGCTGGTGCACGGCTGTCTTCGGGGCACTCATAGATCGGTTCCTTCCAGTCGCAGCACGCTCGCCACACCCAACACCACGTCCAGGTCGGCAAGAGCGTCAACGGTTTCCGCCAGAGCGGCGTCGGTTGCCTGGTGTGTCACCACCACGATGCGGGCGCCGACCCGTTGGCCGCCTTCGCCGGTCACACCTTCCTGCCGGACCTCGGCGATGCTCACCTCGCGTTTCGCGAATTCCGCTGCCACCGCTGACAACACGCCCGGCTTGTCCGCGACGTTCATGCTCACGTAGTAGCGGGTCTCGATGAAACCCATCGGCGCGACCGGGAGTTGCGCATACTTGGACTCGCGCGGACCGCGACTGCCGAGCACCCGGTTCCGCGCAGCCATCACCAGGTCACCGGTGACCGCCGACGCGGTCGGGGCACCGCCGGCGCCCTGCCCGTAGAACATCAGCCGACCGGCCGCCTTTGCCTCCACGACTACCGCGTTGAAGGCGCCGTTGACCGAAGCGAGCGGATGCGACAGCGGCACCAACGCCGGATACACCCGGGCCGAAACGCGTTGTTGACCTTCGTCGGTGGTGATGCGCTCGCAGATGGACAGCAGTTTGATGGTGCAGCCCAAGGATTTCGCGGACTCGAAGTCGGCCGGAGTGATCTTGGTGATGCCCTCGCGGTACACATCGTCGCCGGTCACCCGGGTGTGGAAAGCGATGGATGCCAGGATCGCGGCTTTGGCGGCGGCGTCGTAACCCTCGACGTCGGCGGTCGGGTCGGCCTCGGCGTAGCCGAGCGCACTGGCATCGGCCAGCGCCTGTTCGTAATCGGCTCCGGTGCTGCCCATCTCGGAAAGGATGTAGTTGGTGGTGCCGTTGACGATGCCGGCGACCCGCAACACGGTGTCCCCCGCCAATGACTGGGTGAGCGGGCGGATCACCGGGATTGCGCCGGCTACCGCGGCCTCGAAATAGAGGTCGACGACGGCGTTTTCGGCCGCCTTGGCCAACTCGCCGGTGTAGGTGGAGAGCAGGGCCTTATTAGCGGTGACCACGGACTTGCCGTGCTCGATTGCGGCCAGGATCGCCTTGCGGGCCGGTTCGACCGGTCCCATCACCTCGACCACGATGTCCACGTCGTCGCGCGAAACGAGTTCCTCGATGTCGTCGGTCAGCAGTTCGATCGGCACCCCGCGGTCCGCCGCCACCCGCCGCACCCCGACGCCGCGCAGCACCAACGGTGCGCCGATGCGACCCGCCAGATCCTCGGCGCTCTCCTCGATGATGCGCACGACCTCGCTGCCGACCACACCCAACCCGAGTACCGCTACGCCGACGGCCTTTTCGTCCTTGACGTTATCGGGCACGGTCACCTCACCTCCAGACTCAACAGATCGTCGACCGTTTCGCGGCGCAGGATCAACCGGGACTGTCCCTCGCGCACGGCTACCACGGCGGGACGGCCCACCATGTTGTAACGGCTCGACAGTGAATAGCAGTAGGCGCCGGTCGCGGCCACCGCGACCAGATCGCCGGGCCGGATGTCATCGGGCACCCAGGTATCACGCACGATGATATCGCCGCTCTCGCAATGCTTTCCGACGAGGCGGGCCTGCGCGGCGGGGGCGTCGGACAGGCGCGAAACCAACCGTACGTCGTACTGCGCGTCGTAGAGCGCGGTGCGGATGTTGTCGCTCATACCGCCGTCGACGCTGACGTAGCGTCGGTTCGCAGTCGAGCTGACATCGACATCCTTGACGGTGCCCACCTCATACAGCGTGATCGTGCCCGGCCCGGCGATGGCACGGCCGGGTTCGACCACCAGCCTGGGTGTGGGCAACCCGACGGCAGCCGACTCGTTGCCCACGATCACGCTCAGCTTGGCCGCCAGATCGGCGATCGGCGGTGGATCGTCGGACGGCTGGTACGAAATGCCAAGGCCGCCACCGAGGTCGATGGTGGACACCTGCGAGGTCTTGTCGACCCCGAATTCGGCGACGATTTCCCGCAGCAGGCCGATCACCCGGTGTGCGGCGATCTCGAAGCCCGCGACGTCGAAGATCTGCGACCCGATGTGGCTGTGCAAACCGACCATTCGCAGGTGGTCGGTGGCGAAGACCCGCCGGACCGCGGCCATCGCCGCACCACTGGCCACCGACAGCCCGAACTTCTGGTCTTCGTGTGCGGTGGAGATGAATTCGTGGGTGTGCGCCTCCACACCGACGGTGAGACGCACCAGCACGTCCTGCACGATGCCCGCCTCGCCGGCGATGGCGTCGAGTCGCTCGATCTCGGTCATCGAATCCAACACGATGTGGCCGACACCGGATTTCACCGCGGTAGTCAGTTCGGCCACCGATTTGTTGTTGCCGTGCAAGGTGATTCGCTCGGGCGGGAAGTTGGCGTGCAGGGCTACGGCCAGTTCTCCGCCCGTGCACACGTCCAGACACAGGCCCTCTTCGCCGATCCAGCGGGCGATCTCGCTGCACAGGAACGCTTTGGCGGCGTAGTGCACGTTGGCTCCGCCGCCGAAGGCCGCGGCGGTCTCGCGGCAGCGCGATCGGAAGTCGTCCTCGTCGACGACGAACAGCGGCGTGCCGTACTGCTCAGCCAGGTCGGTGACCGTCACCCCGGCTATCGCGGCCACCCCGCTCTCATCACGAGAGGTACTGCGCGGCCACACGTTCGGCGCCAACCGCAATAGTTCTTCGGCAGACTGCGGACGGGGCGGGCTGCCGGCTTGCCGGGCGTCCTCGGCGTGCCGGGGTCCGGCGGGATGAACGTTCACATTCTCTCCGGGGCGCTGACTCCGAGGATGGCCAATCCGTTGGCGATGACCTGGCGAGCGGCCTGGCACAGCGCGAGCCGGGCCGTGTTCAGGTCGGTTGGTTGTTCGTCACCCTGCGGCAGGATCCGGCAGGCGTCGTAGAAGCGGTGGTAGTCACCGGCGAGGTCTTCGAGGTAGCGGCACACACGGTGCGGTTCCCGCAGGGAGGCTGCAGTTTTCAGCACCCGCGGGAATTCGCCGATGGTGCGCAGCAGGGTGCCCTCTTTGTCGTGGCTGAGCAGCTCGAGATGCCCGGTGTCGGCGATCAGGCCGAGCTCGGCGGCATTCCGCGCCAGCGCCGAAAGCCGAGCGTGCGCGTATTGCACGTAATAGACCGGGTTTTCGTTGGACGCGGATGACCACAATGCCAGGTCGATGTCGATGGGAGTGTCCACCGACGAACGGATCAGACTGTAACGCGCGGCGTCGACCCCCAGGGCCTCGACCAGGTCGTCCAAGGTGATCACGGTGCCCGCCCGCTTGCTCATCTTCACCGGCTGGCCGTCGCGAACCAGGTTGACCATCTGCCCGATCAGCACCTCGACGGTGGCCGGGTCCTCACCGAACGCCGCGGCGGCGGCCTTGAGCCGGGCGATGTAACCGTGGTGGTCGGCACCGAGCATGTAGATGCACAGGTCGAAGCCACGCTCCCGCTTGTCCAGGTAATAGGCCAGGTCACCGGCCACGTAGGCGGGCTTGCCGTCACTCTTGATCACAACGCGGTCTTTATCGTCGCCAAAGGCACTGCTGCGCAACCACGTTGCGCCGTCCTTCTCGTAGATGCTGCCGGTGTCGCGCAGTTTCTCGACGGCCTCGTCGACGCGGCCGCTGGTGTGCATCGAGTCTTCATGGGTGTAGACGTCGAAGTCGGTGCCGAATTCGTGCAGCGACTCTTTGATGTGGGCGAACATCAGGTCCACCCCGATCTCGCGGAACGTCTCGCGCCGCTGCGCCTCGGGCAGGCTGAGGGCATCCGGTTGTTTCTGCAGCACCTGGGCGGCGATATCGACGATGTAGGTGCCCGCGTAGCCGTCCGCGGGAGTGGGCTGCCCGGTGGCGGCAGCCACCAGGGAGTCGGCGAAGCGGTCGATCTGCGCGCCGTGGTCGTTGAAGTAGTACTCGCGGACCACCTCGGCGCCCTGGGTGGCGAGCAACCGACCCAACGCATCACCGACGGCTGCCCAGCGGGTGCCACCGATGTGGATGGGACCGGTGGGGTTGGCCGAGACGAACTCCAGGTTGATCTTCTGCCCGGTGAGCACGTCGGAGTGCCCGAACCCGGCCCCGGCGTCGATCACGTCGTTGATGATCTTGGCCTGCGCAGAAGTCTCCAGGCGCATGTTGATGAAGCCGGGACCGGCCACCTCGGCGGCGGCGATGCCGTCGGCCCGGACCAGTGCGTCCGCAAGCCATCCGGCCAGCTCACGCGGATTGGCGCCGACTTTCTTGCCCAGCTGCAGCGCCAGGTTGGAAGCGTAGTCGCCGTGCTCTGGGTTACGCGGTCGTTCCACGGTGACCGTCTGCGGCAACACCGACACGTCGAGATCATGCTCGGCCAGCACCGCGGTGGCGGTGATTCTGAGCAGCTCAGCGAGGTCGGCGGGGGTCACGAGCGTCCATCCTATTGGCTCGGGCGCGTTCGCCTCGAATCCATTACCGGTGGTCGGGCGGTCACCGGGATGCGCTAGTCTGGCGGGGCTTGTTTATGCCCTATGGCGCACATGGTGTTATGCGCCCCCGTAGCTCAGGGGATAGAGCGTCTGCCTCCGGAGCAGAAGGCCGCAGGTTCGAATCCTGCCGGGGGCACCCTCTGACCAGCATCGTCACCGATGGGCGAATGCCCACCGTGGGGCGCCGGCAAGGCGACTACAAGCACCAGGGGTAACACCGGTTACTCGGCGGAGGGTTCTCGCCGTCCCACACCCACGGCCCGGGTGGTCCGGGAATGCTGCTCGGCACATTGCCCTTGCCGTAGTCGACGAAGTAAAACGTGTGACAGATGTTCATGTCCCACACCATGTCTCGCCCGGGTCCCGGCGGGAACGACATGCTCTCTCCCGGGCACCAGTGATATGGGCCCTGGTTGTCGGCGCGGGCACTCTGCGCGCTCGGACCGATGGCACTCGAAACCAAAGCCGCCGTTGCCAACGCTGCGATGAATAGTTTCTTCATGGTGGTCCCTTCCGCGTGATCCGGACGCCACTGGGTCCGTCGGAAGCCCAGTACACATCCAGGGGCCCGCTACCGATCCCAACTATCGCGATAGTCAGTCCCGCGGCCCATCAAGCACGGAAAACCACTGGTCGGGCGAAATCGATTGCCTTTCAGCATATTCCGGACGGCACCGGCATCCCAGCCACCCAGCTGTGGTACCACCGGGCGCCCGGGTGGCCGACCCGAACACCGCCCGAGCGGTCAGGGCATCTCGGCAACCACTCGACCGACCACGTTGCCGAGTCTGAGTCGCTCGATGGCCTCGGGAATGTCGTCGAAGGTGATCGTTTCGGTGTGGATTTCAAGCTCCCCGGCGGCCATGTGCGCGAGAACCGCTTCGAGAGCCCCGGTATGACCGCCTCGTGCTCCCCGCAGGGTCACCTCTTTGATCACCAGTTCCGAGGTCGGAATCGTTGCTTCGTTCCGTCCGAGACCCACTTGGATCACGCGCCCCTGCACCCGAACCGCGCCGATTGCGCCGGCCGTGGTGGACCCGAATCCGGCGAAATCCACGATCGCATCGAGTTGCAGAGAGGCCAATTCGCGGACGTCCTCAGCGACATCGAGGACGCCCTGCCGTTTGGCGAGTTCCCACACCTCGCGTTTGGGTTCGGCCGCATACACCTGCGCTCCGGCCAACACGGCGATCCGCGCACCGGTCAGACCCAGCCCGCCCAACCCGACGATGCCGACCTTCTCACCGGCGCGCACCGCGCCGACACCCAGCACCGCGCCGTACGCGGTCTGGCCCGCATCGGTGGCGGTAGCCGCCTGGGTGAACTCGATCCGGTCGGGCAGTCTGATCAATGCCTCCGCCGAGGTGAGGCATTTGTCGGCGAAGCCCCCGTCGCTTGACCAACCCGGCGCGCCGGCCTTGCCCAACTCGACCACTACGCGGTCCCCGACATGAAAGTCCGCGACACCGGGACCCACCGCCCCCACCACTCCGGCCACCTCATGGCCCAAAATGATCGGCAACCTGGGCAGCAGCGGGGTCAACGTTCCGTCCAGAAATCCCACATCGCTATGACAGAGGCCCGCGGCACGGACCTCGACGACGACCTGCCCGGGTCCCGGTACCGGGTCGTCGCAGTCCACCAGCTGCAGGGGCTCGTTGGCGGCGACTAGTTGCCAAGCTCTCATCGCATTCTCCCGATTCGACGCCGCCAACTATGCCCGAGTCGGACCCCCGTGCGAAGCACCAACCATCGCCTATCCGCGATCTATCCGGGCGTCGTGAACACTGCCGACACACCTGACACCGCTACCCTGTCGCGCAGCAGCCAGGGTCGGCCGCGTTGCCTAGGAGTCCGGTATGAGTTGCCGAAACACACTATGGCAGCAATGTTTTCGGTTCTAGTGTTCTTGGTGTCCGGGGGGACCCGCGAGCTAAGGCACACCATGAAAATCACAGCAGTCAGCGCGGCGATCGTTATTTTCTCTGGCCTCGGAATCTGTGCGGCTACACCGGCCTGGGCGGAGGACCCGACCACGAACGGGACATTTCTCTATCACGACGAAGACGGCGACACCGGCAGGTGGACCATCACGACCAACTGCGCGCCAGATTGCGTCGCCCACGTGACAACGGCAACCGGACGAGAGTTCGATGCCGCACTGATCGACGGCCGCTACACCAGCACCCGCACCATCGCCGACGCCGTGACCTGTCCGGGATTCACCGCCGGGGACTACGGTCGATGGATCCCCGCGAGCACGCATCCGATCACCGTCACCCAATGGTGGGATCCGCAAACACTGGTCGGTGAGGTGGACTTCTACGACCACTCCGGTCCGTGCGGGCTTGCCGACCACCATGACCGATTTACCCTCACCAGAATCCGGTAACACTGCGCTGCGGTCAGCGGGTACGACAGGCCGCGCTCTCGTCAGATTGGGTACTCAATACCACTGTCCCGCAATGTAATTCACGACCTTGCGGAGCGCCCATCTCGCCGGCCAGAGATCGACGCCGTCCACCTGATCGGCAAGCGAGCAGGACTTGAGGGGCTCGGGCAGGCTGCTGGTAGCGTGACCCGAAGGCGCAATGCGACGCTTGTCGGTGAAAGCCTCGCCAGGAGGACCACGATGAAGACATCGGCCGCGACTCACGTGTTGCAAGTGGGCGTTCTGGCCACTGTCCTCGGCCTCACGTTCACCACCGGCGGTTCCGGAACTGCCGGCGCCGACCCCGCCAACACCAGCCCGTTCGACATCGTGAACAACACCAACGTCGAACTCGTGTTCTGGGACTACAGCAGTACAGCGAAATACCCGGCGTCAGGCCCCAATCACAACGATCACGCCAAGCCCGGACAGAAGTTCCACTTCACCCTGCTCCAGATGGAGGGCAGCCGGTCGGACAAGCGGAGCAAGGGCCGCACCACGATCGTGGCCAACTTCCACTACGACACCAACGGCGTTGACAGCCCGGCCGGCACAGCGACCATGGACATCGCGTTCGACGCGGGCGGCAACGATGTGTGGACAAGCTCGGTGAACTGCTGGGCGAGTCGGGACCGATCCTGCGGTCCGCGGCCGCCGCAACCGGGCAACCAGTTGTTCCCGGGGAATGTCGTCACCTTCACCGGCTGACCATCGCGGGCGCTTGCATCAGCGAGCACGTCGGCCGACGCCGGCCTCTGTGACACCTCACCGGATGCACCATTCGCGGCATAGTTGCAGCGGGCGAACCTATCAGCACGGCATGATGGCGATATGGCCTTGCGGCAACGCGACGACGACGTCGCGGGACAGCGCCCTTCGCGGCGCGCGGTGCTGCGGTGGGTCGCGGCGGCCGGGGCCGTCGCCGGAGCCATGCTCTACTCCAACTGGGTGCTGGAGACTGTTTTCACCCGCACGCTGCCCGACCCCGATCTCTACATCAGTGAACTGGCGGCCGCTGACCAGCCCTACGGCGAATGGTTCCGGGCCGGCGATCTGTGCGCCGCAGCCGCACTCGTCGTGGCAGCCACCGCTGCCCTGCTGAGCCGGCCCGGCAGCCGCTGGAGCATCAAGGGGTGGTTGGCGGTGGTGGTTTTCTCCGCGGCCACGGTGCTGGATAACACCATCTGGACGCTGGTGTGCGCCCCGAGTTCCAACCCCACCTGCGCCGCTCGCGAAGCCTCAGGAACGGTGCCCATCGGCCACCAACTGCATTGGCTGAGTAGTGGCGTGGTGCTCGCCGCGGCGATTGGCTCGCTTCTGGCCTTCGCCATCGCCGACGTGCGCGAGGGTGCTGCACCGAAGGTCCGTCGCTTGGGACTGTTCATGCTGGGGGCGCTCACCGGGACAGCACTTCTGACGGGTCTGGCGATGCTCCTGGACAACGCCGACCACGTAGGCGTCATCGGCATTGCCCAGCGCGCCGAGCTGACGGCTTTCGCCGGCTGGTTGATCTACGTCGCTCTGCGCACCGCTCGCAGCCGACCCGAACGCGCAGAGTAACTGCACACAACCGGACGCGCCGGCCATTTTCGCGCTGGATGAGTTGAAATCGGCACGGCCGGGAGTCACGCCGTGGCGACCGCCCGACATTTTCCCCTGAAGATTCCTGAACAGGTGCCTTGGGCAGCGTTTTTGCTGATACACTTCGGCGATATTGTCCGATGGCAATTAATTCCAGGTAGGTAGGTGGCGACTTGAGGCTCGACTTGCGGCTTGCCGCACTTGCGTTAACATTCGCCGCTTGCTGTAGCACCGGTACACCGCTCGCCCGGGCCGAAGGACCCGCGATGGATGGCACCTACCGCTACCTGGATGAAGACGGTGACGTCGGCACCTGGTCGATCAGGACCACGTGCACCCCGCAGTGCGTCGCTCACGTGACAACAGAGCCGGGCCATGGCTTCAACGCTCCACTGGTCAACGGCCGGCACACAGTGACCCGGATGATTCCGGACGGCGTGACATGCCCCTCCTACTACCTAGGAGACAACGGCTCCCTCTGGGACGGCGGCACGCATCCGGTCACCGTTCATCAATGGTGGGACCCGCGCACGATGTCCGGAGAGGCGCATTTCCTGGAGAGCGCGGCTCCGTGCAACCTTCCCGACCTGCACGACACGTTCACCCTCACCCGTATCGGATAACGATCATCGGTGCCGACCGGCGGACACGGCATGATGTCCTGGTGGGCCTCACCCCGGCCGGATGGAGTACGCCACCGCAGCCCGCCGGCAGCTGCAGCGTCGGATCCGGCCCGTGACCGACCACGTCGTCGAGGTCGGCGGCCGTCAGCTCCGGGTACGCGTGGATGGCAACACCGGCCCGGTCGTGGTGCTGTGCAGCGGCCTGGGGGGCCGGGCACTGCATTGGCGTGACACGGTCACGAACCTGGCCGAGGACCACACCGTCGTGCGGTTCGACCGGCCGGGCATAACGGCGGAAACCATACCGGCGCCCGATGCCCGTCAGATGCTCCGATCAGAGGCCGACCGGATCGGGGCTGCGCTCGAGGTGGTGGGGCGATCGGATCCGGTTGTGGTGGTGGGGCACTCGATCGGCGGCTTCTACGCCGAAGCGTTTGCGCGCCTGTATCCGGAGCGCACCCGCGCGCTGCTACTGCTCGATTCCAGCATCGCTCACCGTCGGCGGCTGACGTTACCGCTGCGGACCAAGCTTGCCGTCGTCGATGGGGCCGTCGCGACGCTCGCCAGGCTGCACCTGCGGGTTCCGCTGGCCCGTGCCGGCCTGATGCTGGTGCAGCGCCGTCGTCCTGACGGACTCGATGCCCCGATGATGTCCGAAATATGCCGCGCCGCATCGACAAACGACATTGAGATCGCGCTGCTCAGCGAATATGCCGCCTACCACGAGATCGCGGAGGCGCTGTGCGACCTACGCGCCAGTCACCCGCTGACGGACGTGCGTTGCACGGTGGCCACTGCCCACACCGGCTGGTACACCCGGCGCTGGCGCGCCCAACAGGTCAAGCTCGCCGAAAACCTTGGTGCAGAACATATTACGCTCGCTCCGGCCAGACACCTGGTGATGATCGACCAGCCGCGTCGCACCGCCAACCTGATCCGCGCGGTCGCACGCTCAGATTCGCCGTCCGCGAATCGATGAAGCTTTGTTTGAGTCGGCAATGAATCCGCTGCGCACGACTTCCCGCCCGCAAATCGGTTGATAGCGTTGCGTTTACGCTCAGCGAGCGCAGTCAACGATGACTAAGGGCAGACACAGATGAAGATCGACTCATTACGTGCAATGCTTGCGATCTCGTGCGGTTTGGGACTTTTTGCCGCAGCACCGACAGCCCGCGCCGAGAATCTGGTGATGACAGATGGTCACTACGCCTACACCGACGAAGACGGGGTGGTAGCGACGTGGAGTATCACGACCACCTGCACACCGGGGTGCGTCGCCCACGTGTCGACGGGACCCGGTGAAGGCTTTGATGCACCGCTGGTCAACGGCCGGTACGCGGTGACACGCGTAGTTCCGGAGGGCGCGTTCTGTCCCCCCTACATCGTTGGCGAAACCATATTCGGCAGCACGCAGCATCCCGTTCACGTGTACCAGTGGTGGGACCCGGCAACGCTGGCCGGCGAAGTGGACTTCCTGGAAACTGCGGCGCCGTGCGGTCTGCATGACCTGCGTGACTCGTTCACCCTCACCAGGATCAACTGAGCAGGGCCGGCCCCCGGACCGTCCTGACAAGAAATCTCCAAGAACTCGCCAAGATCCCCCCGGCACGCTTCTCTGCAATACCCCGCTTACGGCGGAGGAGACGCACACCAGGGAGGGACACCATGTCGAACCGCACCCGCCGCCACCTGCGGCCCGTCCGCGACATCACCGAGCCGAAGCTGCAGTTCCGCACCATCCACGGCCACCGTCGCGCCTACCGGATCGCCGGTTCCGGACCGGTCATCGTGCTGCTGCACGGCGTCGGCGACAACTCCACGACCTGGAGCCCGGTACATGCCAAGCTCGCGCAGCGGTTCACCGTCATCGCCCCTGACATGTTGGGCCACGGCGAATCGGACAAGCCCAACGCCGACTACTCGCTGCCCGCATTCGCCAACGGCCTGCGTGACCTGCTCACCGCACTCGACATCGACCGCGTCACCCTCGTCGGGCATTCCCTGGGCGGCGGCGTCGCGGCGCAGTTCACCTACCAGTACCCGGAGTTCGTGGAGCGCGTCGTGCTGGTCAGCGCCGGCGGCGTAACCAAAGACGTCAGCATCGCGCTGCGGTTCGCGGCCATGCCGATGGGCGCCGAGGCGCTCTCGATGCTGCAACTTCCCGGTGCGCTCTCCGCAGTGGAACTCGTCGGCCGCACCGTCCAAAACGTCGTCGGCTCAACGCGTTTCACCCGCGACGTGTCCAGTCTGCCGCGTCTGGCCCGCGGCTTGAGCAAGCCCGGCGCCGTGGCCGCGTTCGCCCGCACGCTGCGTGCCGTGGTCGACACCCGCGGCCAGTACGTCACGATGCTGGACCGCACGTACCTGATGCAGGACCTTCCATTGCAGATCATCTGGGGCGTGGACGACATGATCATCCCGGTGAGCCACGCTCGGCTGGCGCACCAGCAGATCCCCGGCTCACGCCTGGAGATCTTCAAGGAGTCCGGCCACATGCCGCACGACGACCACCCGGACCGCTTCGTGCGGGTCGTCGAACAGTTCATCGACTCCACCGAGCCGTTCGCCTACCAGCCAGAACTCATGCAGAAGGCATTGCAGACCGGTGTCCGTCAGTACGCCGACTACGAGGCGGAAGAAGACCTCGCCTGACCTCAGGCGGCCGCCGGTCTGATGCACCACCCTGCGCAGGCAGCGCAGCTCGAGGCGCGGCGCCCGCCCACCAACGAATATCCGCCAAGAATCCATCAAGGATCCGACAAGCCCCCTGCGGGACCGTGGTCACTACAGGGGGCCTGGAAAAGGGCCTATACGAAAGGCGACAGAGATCATGCGGTTGTTCTGCTTTCATCACGCCGGCGGTGGCGCACTGGTTTTCAACGCCTGGGTCAAGGCGCTGCGGCCCGCTGTCGAGGTGATTCCCGTCGAGATTCCCAACCGCGAACGCTTCGCCACCATGCGCGACCTCGTCGACGCGGTGATCGAGCAACTCGGCCCGCTGCTCGACGAGCCGCACATGTCCTTCGGCCACAGCTTCGGCGCCATGCTCGCCTACCGGTTGGCCTGCGTGCGGGCCGCCGCCGGCGAGGAGCAGCCCCGGGCGATCTTCCTGTCCGCCTACGCCCCGCCGAACCGTCAGCTGCCGCTGCACGTCGTGGACCAGCTCGACAACAAGCAGCTCGCTGAATTCCTCGCCGAGATGGGGTTGATGCCCTCGGGTCTGACGCGCTGGCCGTCCCTGCACGAGCAGGCCCTGACCATCACCCGGCACGACCTGAAGCTGCTCAAGACGGCGGACCAGGACGGCGACGCACCCGAACTGTCCTGCCCGATCCACGTCTTCGGCGGCAGCGAGGACCCGATCGTCAAGGAAAACGACCTGCAGGAGTGGCGGTCGCGCACCAAGGCCGACTTCTCGGTGCAGATGCTGCGCGGCGGCCACTTCTACCTGCGCAACCGCCAGCCGTTGTTCGATTCGCTGCGTCCGCTGATGTCGACAGCCGCAGCCGCCTGAGCGGTTACCGCAGGCGTCGATCAGACTGGATCGATGCTGTCACTCACTCGATCCCTGGTAGCTGCTGTTGCGTTGACGCTGACCGGTGTGGCCGTCGGCGCACCGGCCGCGGCCGCCCCGGGTGGCTCCGACGAGCCGACCCCGGCCGGTCCGGTGTCCGGGGACACCGCCGGCGGCTGGATCCCGGACGGCCAGCGCCTGAGCCCCTTCGATCTGTCCGACCCCGCGGTCAACCGCCTCGACCCGGCGCTGCTCAACGCACTCGAGCGCGCCACCCGGGCTGCCGCTACCGACGGAGTCACCGTTGGCCTGACGTCGGGATGGCGCTCACCGGCGTTTCAGCAGCGCCTGTTCGACGACGCCGTCGTCACCTACGGCAGCGCCGCCGCCGCCAGTCAGTACGTTGCTTCGCCCCAGGTCTCCAAGCACGTGATCGGCAAAGCCGTCGATGTCGGTCCCGCGGCCGCCGACAGCTGGCTCATTCGCAACGGCGCCGCGTACGGCCTCTGTCAGATCTACGCCAACGAGATCTGGCACTTCGAACTGGCGTCCGACTACGGCGGTGCGTGTCCGCCGTTGCGGCCCAACGCCGCTGGGTGATTGCGAGCTCGTACAGCTGAGATGGCGGTCTCCGATCTGCCAAGAATCTATTGAGAATCCATCAAGACCGCGTGCTGAGGATGGGGTTAACGCAATCCCGCGTCCACCACCACCAGCACGGAGTCACCCATGTTCACTCGCCGCTTCACTGCGTCCCTTGCCGGCACCACCCTGACCGCCGGCGCGCTCGGGCTGGCTGCACTCGGCTTCGCAGGCACCGCCGGCGCCACCGCGGTCGACGACGCGTTCATCGCCCAGATCGAGGCTGACGGAATTCAGCCGCCGAGCGCCTCGCGCGCCATCAGCGAAGCACACACCGTGTGCAACGAACTCAACGCCGGAACCTCGACCAAGCAGGTCATCGCCAATGTTGCGCAACGAACCGGCCTGAGCAACAAAGGTGCGAACACGTTCGCCGTGGACGCCGCGAAGGCCTACTGCCCGCAGTACGTCAAGACCACCACCACGTAGATATCGAAGCCACAGTGCGGGGTCCCGTTGCGGGTCCCCGCATTTGCTTGCGGCGCTCAAGGTTTCACCCGGAACGCCGCTACCGGCATCTCCACGCTGCCCTGGCACGGACCGCTGGTGATGTCGGTGTGCCACACGCCACGCAGCGACCCGTCGGATTGCGGGGTGTAGTACGCCCACGACGTGGCCGGCGCCCACACCTTTGAAACCCCTTCTCCCATATAGCAATCCCACTGGAAGTCGAAGCGTTCCACCCACCTGGATCCATCCCAGGTGTAGTGCGAGGGCACTGAGATGGTCGGGTTGTTCGGGGTGGGACCGTTGTTCGCCGTTGCGACGCAGGTAACAGACGAACAGGCCGTGGCGAAGTCGTAGTCGGCACTGAAGGTACGCTCGGCCTGCCCGGCGGCCACGCTGGTGCCGGATTTCTCGGCGGCGTAGCGCACCAGGGAGTACTTGCCCGTCCACGACGGCGTTGCGGCCGACGTCGCCGGGGCGGCCACCAGCGCCACGGCGGCAAGCATTGCCCATACAGTTCCCGCACGCATCGTGTCGATGATGGCGTACGGAGGACGCAGCCGGGTATCGCGACGGACACGAAGTTTCGTCGACAGGCTCATCAGCCCCGCAGCAGAAACAGTCCATAGGCGGCGATCGACTGGGCGTCGACGATCACTCCCCCACGGATCATGTCCTCGACGTCCTGCCGAGCGAACCAGGCGCTGTGCATGTCCTGTTCTTCATGCTCGCGATCGGCCAGTCCCTCCGAGATCCCGGTCGCGAGAAAAACCCACCCGCGCTGGCTACTCATGCCCGGCGCGACATCGAGCTGACCCAGGGGCTCGAAAGCAGATGCCGCCAAACCGGTTTCCTCACGCAACTCACGCGCGGCCAGGGTGGCCGGTTCGAGGTCGGCCAGATCCGGAGCGGTGCCCTGCGGGAATTCCCAGCGCCGCGCCCCGACCGGATACCGGTACTGCTCTACCAAGCGGAAACGCGTTCCGTCATAGGGCATTACGAGGGCATACGTCGGTTTGTCCACGACAGCGTAGATGCCGGGACTGCCGTCGGACCGGCGGATGTCGTCTTCGCGTAACACCATCCACTGATTGCGGTATATCTCACGGGACGCGACGGACTCTATGTCTGGCACCCGCTCAGTATCGCCGCGCTGGGTCGATGCGCTGTACTTCAGCACCGAGACCGTCGCGACCGTGGGCTACGGGGACTTCAGCTTCATGAACCAGCCCACCTGGTTACGGCTGTTCAGCATTCTGCTGATGTTCGCCGGAGTGATCACCACCGCGGTGCTGGTCGCCTTCCTCGCCGAGCTGATGATCACCCGTCGCCTGCTGAGCTCCGCCGGGCCGCGCAAGGTCCGGTACCTGCGCAACCATGTCATCGTCGTCGGCCTCGGCTCGTTCGGTATTCGGGTGGCGCGAACTGTCCACCCAGACCCGCGTCATCGCCATCGCCGGGCCGAGCGGACGAGTGAAGTTGCATCCGCGTCGCGACGCCCGATTGCAGGGCGGCGACACCGTCTACCTGGTGGCCCCCTACCGGGAGCTGCTGGCGACCTTGCGCAAGGGACAGGTCCTCGAGCCCGATCCCGGGTCCGTTCACAGAGGCGGCCGCAGGCTGACACTCACAGCGCTGCGGCGACGTCGGCCGCGCGGCGGAGTTGCTCGATGTCCGAGCTGGTAGGGATCAGATGCACTTCGTCGGTACCGACATCGGCGAACTTGCGCAGTACCGCGATCAACTCGTCCTCGGTTCCCGCCCAGCCGGTCGTCGGCGCCATAGCGTCGACGAATTCGGCGGGAATCCAGTTCATGTACCGCCGCAGGTGACTATGCACCTGCGCGCGGGCCTGATCGGGTTCGCCGAACGCGAACCAGAACGAGGTCGCCAGCTGCGGTGCGGGTTTGCCGGCCTCGGCCCAGGAGGTGCGCGCGACGTCGAACAGCTCGTTCTGCCGGGTGACGTCGAGGTCCAACGTGGTCCCGGCCAGCCCGTCGGCCCAGGCTGCAGCGCTGCGGATGGTCTTGGGCCCGATGGTGCCGACCAGCAGCCGCGGGCCGCCGACCTGCACCGGCAACGGCCCGACCGGACGCTTGGAGTCGGTGGTCTTCTCCCCGGCCCACACCCGCTTCATCACCGCGACCCGATCGGCCATGCCGCGCATCGTCTGCGTCGCGGTATCCGCGCCGACCGCATGGTAATCCTCGTGCCGGCCGCCGACCCCGAGCCCGACCGTCAGGCGGCCGCCGCTGAGCAGGTCACCCGTTGCCAGCGCCTTGGCCAGCATGACCGGGTCGTGCAGCTGCGGCACGATCACGGTAGTCACCAGCCGCACCCGCTCGGTCCACGCCGACAGGGCTCCGAGCAGGGTCAGGCTGTCCGGGTTGTCGAACGCGATGCGCTCGCCCCAGCACAGCGAGGAGAACGGCCCCTGGTCGATCGCCTGCGCCCAGCGGGTGAGCACGCCCGCGTCGAGGTCGGGTTCCATCACCGGCATGGTCATCCCTATCTGCACTCCACGATTCTGGCAGCATGGGGTGGATGGCCTTCGCGAGCACGTCGATTGCGCATGTCCGGCTCACCGTCACCGACATCGAGCGGTCCCGGCAGTTCTACGAGAGCGTGTTCGGCTGGGCAGTGCTGATCGAGCTCCCCGAGAACGCCGACGTGGCGACCCGGCGCCGACTGGGGTTCCTGTTCGGCGGCGTCATCTATGACATGGGCGGTGCATTGCTGGGGTTGCGGCCGGTAGGCGACGACCCGTTCGACGAGAACCGCACCGGCTTGGACCACGTGGCGTTCCGGGTCGGCAGTAAAGCCGAAATCGATGCGGCTGCTGAGCATTTGGATGAGCTGGACATCGCCCACGAGCCCGTTAAGGATATCGGGCCGTCCTACATTCTGGAGTTCCGCGACCCGGACAACATCGCGCTGGAACTCACCGCGCCGAAATAGGGTTCAGCGAGGCAGGAGTAGCTATGGCCATCAGTTTCAACCACACCATCGTCGCCGCCCGCGACAAGCGGAAGTCCGCGGAGTTTCTGACCGACTTGTTCGGCCTACCCGGTCCGTCGCCGTTTGGACCATTTATGGTCGTCACGCTTGAACATGGTGCATCGCTTGACTTCGCCGACGTGGCTGAGAACGACGACATCCGGTCGCAGCATTACGCATTCCTGGTTTCCGAAGAAGAGTTCGACATGATCTACGGCAAGATCACGTCGCGCGGTCTGGCGCACTGGGCGGATCCCGGCGCGCGACGACCCGGTGAGATCAACACTCGCGACGGCGGCCGCGGGGTCTATTTCAACGACCCGGCCGGGCACTCGCTGGAAATCCTCACCCGCCCTTACGGATCGGGCGGCTAACGCGCCGGGCCGTGCCGGTGGCTTTCCTGGTCGCGATAGTCATTGGCCATCTGGGCGACATGCTCGGGCAGCGCTCCGGCGGCGACGTCGGCCAGCGTCGTCTCCTCCAGCACCGAGCGCATGCTGGCCCGCAATGCGCGCCACACATCGGTGAGGGCGACGGTCGGGCCGGAGTAGGGCAGGTCGCCGAGCCCGATGTCGCGGACACTGGCCAGCGGTCCGTCGATGCAGCGCAACACATCGGCGATGCTGATCTCGGTGCCCGGACGGGCGAGTTCGTAGCCGCCGTCGCGACCCCGCTGGCTACGCACCAGGCGGTCGGTGCGCAGGTTGGTGAGGATGTCGACCAGAAACTGCGACGGGATGCCCTGGGCCTGGGCCAGATCGTCGGTCTTGACCAGGGTGCCGGGGGCAACCGTGGCGAGTTGGACCATCGCCCGCACGGCGTACTCCGCTTTGGCCGACATCCGCATGCTTGCCGATTGTGCCATCCGCCGCGGCGACGGGCTTTCTAGGCGCGCAGCTCGAGCAGGTCGATCACGCTCTGCGCCTGTTCTTCGAGGCTGCGATCGGCGTCGAGCCGTAGGTCGGGATTCTTCGGTCGCTGATACGGACTGTCGATGCCGGTGAAGTGCGTGATCTCCCCGGCCCGGGCCTTGGCGTACAACCCCTTGGGATCGCGTCGCTCGCATTCCTGTAGCGGCGTATCGCAGAAGACCTCGAAGAACTCAAATCCCGCGTCGACGTGTACCTTTCGCGCCATCTCCCGGTGTTCGGCCAGCGGACTGATGGCCGGTACCAGCACGATCTGGCCGGAATCGGCCAGCAGCGTCGCCACATGCGCCAGGCGGCGCAGGTTTTCGGCCCGGTCGGCCATGCTGAAACCCAGATCGGCGTTCAGTCCGTGGCGCAGGTTGTCGCCGTCGAGAACGTAAGCGGGAACACCCTTTTCGAGCAGCTTCTGCTCCACCAGCATCGCCACCGAAGATTTGCCGGCGCCGGACAGCCCGGTGAGCCACACCGTGCGGCCCTGGATCGCGCGGTCCGCGGCGGTGACCAGTGACTTGTGCCGCACCGTGTTCGGGCTGGCCTTCTGCGCCGCCACATCCCGCAACACCATGCCGGCCGCTACGGTCCCGTTCGTATCGGGATCGATCAGGATGAAGGAACCCGTGCTGGCGTTGCGGGAGTATTCGTCGAGCAACAGCGGCACCTGGGTCCGCAGGGTGACGCGGCCGAGTTCGTTGAGTTTCAACGCTGTTGCCGTCTTGTCGCGGTGCAGCGTGTTGACGTCGAGCCGGTAGTCCAGCGCGGTGACCCGGGCGCGCGTGGTCCGGGTGGTGTGCTTGATGACGTAATCTCGGCCCGGTTCGAGTGCCGACCCGTCGGCCATCCAACACACGGTGGCGTCGAACTGCTGGGTGATCCTGGGTTGGTTGTTGGTGCGGGCAATCAGGTCCCCGCGGGAGATGTCGATGTCGTCGGCCAGGCTCACCGCGACAGCCATCGGCGGAAAGGCTTCTGCAACAGGACCATTGGGTCCGTCGATAGCGGTGACCCTGGTGGTCTTGCCGATGGGCAGCACCACCACTTCGTCACCGGGGCGCATCACCCCGCTGGCCACCGTGCCCGCGTAACTGCGGTGGTCCTGATGCTCGTGAGTGTGCGGACGAATCACGTACTGCACCGGGAACCGCACGTCGACCAGGTTGCGGTCGCCGGCGATGAACACCTCTTCCAGGTGGGACAGCAGCGCCGGTCCCTCGTACCAGGGGGTCTTCTCCGATTTGGTCACCACGTTGTCCCCGTGCAGCGCCGACATCGGTATGGTGGCGACGTCCTGCACGTCCAGGCGTGCAGCGAACGCATGGAACTCGTCGCGGATCGCCTCGAATTTCTCTTGGTCCCAACCGATCAGGTCCATCTTGTTCACGGCGAGCACGATGTGCTGAATGCCCAGCAGGGATGCCAGGAAGGCATGCCGGCGGGACTGCTCCAGCAGACCGTGGCGCGCATCGACGAGCACGATCACCAGGTGCGCCGTTGACGCACCCGTCACCATATTGCGGGTGTACTGGATGTGACCCGGGGTGTCGGCGATGATGAATTTGCGCTTGGGCGTAGCGAAATAGCGGTAAGCGACGTCGATGGTAATGCCCTGCTCGCGTTCGGCGCGTAGGCCGTCAGTGACCAGCGCAAGGTCGGTGTACTCGTGGCCGCGGTCCTTGGAGGTCTGCTCGACGGCCACCCACTGGTCCTCCATGACGGCCTTGGAGTCATAGAGCAGGCGACCGATCAGAGTGGACTTGCCGTCATCGACGGAACCGGCGGTAGCCAGCCGTAGCAATGTAGAAGATCCAGCCATCAGAAGTACCCCTGCCGTTTGCGGTCTTCCATGCCCGCCTCCGAGATCCGGTCGTCGGCCCGGGTCGCGCCGCGCTCGGTGAGTCGCGACACCGCAGTTTCGGCGATCACTTCCGACACCGTGCGCGCCTGGGACTCCACGCAGCCGGTACAGGTGACATCGCCGACGGTGCGAAACCGTACCGAGGCCTCGAACACCTTTTCCTCGGCCCGCGGCTGCAGGTGCCGATGCACCGCCAGCAGCATGCCGTCGCGTTGAAAAACCTTGCGCCGATGGGCGAAATAGATCGACGGCAACTTGATCCGCTCGGCTCCGATGTAGGACCAGATGTCGAACTCGGTCCAGTTGGACAACGGGAACACCCGGATGTGCTCACCCTTGTGGTGGCGGCCGTTGTAGAGGTTCCACAGCTCAGGTCGTTGGCCTTTGGGGTCCCACTGGCCGAATTCGTCGCGGAAGCTGAACACCCGTTCCTTAGCGCGTGCCTTCTCCTCGTCGCGCCGGGCGCCGCCGAACGCGGCGTCGAATCGGTTCTCCCGGATGGCGCGCAACAGCGTCACCGTCTGCAGCGGATTCCGGGACGGGATGGTCTCGACCACGCGGCCGGCATCGATGTCGTCCTGGACCGAGGCCACTACCAGACGCACCCCGTGTTCGGCGACCAGCTCATCACGGGTGGCAAGCACCTCGTCGAAATTGTGGCCGGTATCGACATGCATGACCGGGAACGGCAACCGCCCGGGCCGAAATGCCTTCAGCGCCAGGTGCAGCATGACGATCGAGTCTTTGCCTCCGGAGAACAGCAGCACGGGACGCTCGAATTCGGCGGCGACTTCACGGATGATGTGGATCGCCTCGGCCTCGAGCGAACGCAGGTGGCTCAGTTCGTACTGGCCGGCAGTGGGCCCGGCAACCAGATCGGTCGTCATAGATGTTTCCCGGTTAAGTTGGTTGGATTGACCATATTTAAGGTATTAATTGACATGAAAGCAGTCGGAATTCATCGTGTCAACGGGTCGACCGGCACAAACAGCCGCACCGGCCCCCATTTCGGTAAGAAGTAGGGGCCGGTGCGGCTGTTAACTCGGCAGCTACAGGGTGACTTCTTCGAGCTTTCCGGTCGCCACGTCGAAGACGAACCCGCGCAGCGAGTTGTGCTTGGTGACGAACGGACTGTTCTCGATGCGGCGCAGCGATTGCCGCACATCCTCGGCCAGATCCCCGAAGGCCTCCGCCGCCCACGGCGGCTTCACCCCGGTTTCCTCCTGGATACTGCGCTTGAACTCGTCGTCGGTAAAGGTGAGCATCCCGCAGTCGGTGTGGTGGATCAGGATGATTTCCCGGGTGCCCAGCAGGCGCTGGCTGATCGCCAACGACCGGATGGCATCGTCGGTGGCCACCCCGCCGGCGTTCCGGATGACGTGCGACTCCCCCTCTTTGAGGCCGAGCACGCGGTACACATCCAGCCGCGCATCCATGCACGCCAACACGGCGACGTGTTTGCTCGGCGGTAGCGGCAGCGGACCTTTGAAGTCGCTTGCATAGTTGGCGTTGTTGGCCAGGTAGTCGTCGGTTACCGTCACGCACGTCTCCTCGAGTTTGCTACGCGGATCGCTGCCGGGCTGGATCCTAACAATCGAGCCGCGGGAACACACCCCTGCGGATCATCGGGATCGCAAAGATCGAACGCCCCACCGGCGTTTCCCCGTCCTGCTCGCTACCCTGTCCCAATGCGGCACGGTGGTCGGGCATGACGCGGTTCCTGTTGCGTCGGTTGCTGAACTACATCGTGCTACTGGCGCTGGCGTCCTTCCTGACGTACTGCCTGGCCGCGGTGGTGTTCTCTCCGTTGGAGAGCCTGATGCAACGCAGCCCCCGGCCACCGCAGTCCGTCATCGATGCCAAGGCCCACGATCTGGGCCTGGACCGGCCCATCCCGATTCGCTATGCGAACTGGGTTTCGCACGCGGTGCAGGGCGATTTCGGGAAGACGATCACCGGCCAGCCGGTGGGCACCGAACTCGGGCGGCGGGTCGGCGTCACCCTGCGGTTGGTGGTGATCGGTTCGGTGGTGGGCACGCTGCTCGGCGTGACACTGGGGGCGTGGGGCGCGATCCGTCAGTACCGACTCAGCGACCGGGTCGTCACGGTGTTCGCCTTCCTCGTCATGAGCACGCCGTCGTTCGTCATCTCCTACCTCCTGATCATTGCGGCACTGCGGGTCAACTGGGCACTGGGATATCAGCTGTTCGACTACACCGGGGAGACCGCGCCGGGCATTGAGGGCGGGACCTGGGCCGCGGTCGGCGACCGGCTCAAACACCTGGTGCTGCCGACCTTCACCCTGGCGCTGATGGCAGCCGCGGGGTACAGCCGCTTTCAGCGCAACGCGATGCTCGACGTCCTGGGCCAGGACTTCATTCGCACGGCCCGAGCCAAGGGACTGACCCGTAGGCGCGCACTCGTCAAGCACGGCCTGCGCACGGCGCTGATACCGATGGCGACTCTGTTCGCGTACAGCGTGGCCGGGCTGGTCGGCGGGGCGGTTTTCGTCGAGAAGATCTTCGGTTGGCATGGCATGGGCGAATGGGTGCTCAGGGGGATCTCTACCCAGGACATCAACATCGTGGTCGCAATCACGTTGTTCTCCGGCACCGTGGTGTTGCTCGCGGGTCTGCTCTCCGACATTTTCTACGCTGCGCTGGACCCTAGGGTGCGGGTGTCGTGACGGCTGTCGAGATGGAGGCAGCCGAATTCACCTCGCGTCGCACCCTGGTGCTGCGACGGTTTCTGCGTAACCGATCCGCAGTGGCGGCGCTGGTGATCTTGGTGTTGCTGTTCGTCGGGTGCTTCGCGCTGCCCCCGTTGCTGCCGTATTCGTATCAGGACCTGGATTTCGATGCACTGATGCAACCGCCGAATTCGCGACACTGGCTGGGCACCAACGGGTTGGGGCAGGACCTGCTCGCGCAGACCTTGCGTGGCATGCAGAAGTCGATGCTGATCGGTGCCTGCGTGGCAGTGATCTCCACCGGGATCGCTGCGACCGTCGGCTCGATCGCCGGATATTTCGGCGGCCTGCGAGATCGCGCCCTGATGTGGGTGGTCGATCTGATGCTGGTCGTGCCCTCCATCCTGCTGATCGCTATCGCCTCGATGAAAACCAGGAACTCGGCCAACATCGCGTCGCTGATCGTGCTGTTGGCGCTGTTCGGCTGGATGGTCAGCTCCCGCATCGTGCGCGGTCTGACCAAGGGCTTGCGTGAGCTCGAATTCATCCGGGCCGCACGCTATATGGGCGTATCCAGTCGTCGCATCATCACCCGGCATGTGTTGCCCAATGTGGCGTCCATTCTGATCATCGACGCCACCATCAACGTGGGGTCGGCCATCATGGCCGAAACGGGATTGAGCTTTCTCGGCTTCGGGGTTCAGCCTCCGGATGTGTCGCTGGGCACGCTGATCGCCGACGGCACCCAGTCCGCGACCACGTTCCCGTGGGTGTTCCTGTTTCCGGCCGGGGCGCTGGTGCTGATTGTGTTGTGCACCAATCTGACTGGCGACGGGCTACGCGATGCGTTCGATCCCGGCGCCAAGACCTTGCGGCGTGGCGCCGCATGAGTCCGCTGCTGGAAGTGACCGACCTGGCAGTCTCCTTCCCCACCGACGGCGCACCGGTGACCGCGGTGCGAGGCATCAGTTATCGCGTCGACCCCGGTGAAGTGGTCGCGATGGTCGGCGAATCGGGCTCGGGCAAGTCCGCGGCGGCAATGGCGGTGATCGGCCTGCTTCCCGAGTATGCGACGGTAGGTGGATCGGTTCGACTGCACGGCACCGAACTGCTCGGACTCGACGACGCCGCGATGTCGCAGTTCCGCGGGAAGTCGATCGGCACGGTGTTCCAGGACCCGATGTCCGCGCTGACTCCGGTCTATACCGTCGGTACCCAGATCGCGGAGGCGATCCGGGTGCACCACCCGGACATCGGCAAGAAGGCCGCCCGGGTGCGCGCGGTGGAACTACTTGACCTGGTTGGGATTTCACAGCCCGAACAACGTGCCCGCGCCTTCCCGCACGAGCTCTCCGGCGGTGAACGACAACGCGTGGTCATCGCCATCGCGATCGCCAACGATCCCGACCTGCTGATCTGCGACGAGCCCACCACGGCGCTCGATGTGACCGTGCAGGCGCAGATCCTCGACGTGCTGAAGAAAGCCCGCGACGTCACCGGCGCCGGGGTGCTGATCATCACCCATGACCTCGGCGTGGTCGCCGAGTTCGCCGACCGGGCACTGGTGATGTACGCGGGTCGGGTCGCCGAAACAGCACCCGTGGCCGATCTGTACCGCGACCGCCAAATGCCGTACACGATAGGCCTGTTGGGTTCAGTGCCGCGCTTGGACGCCGCTCAGGGCACCCGCCTGGTCCCGATTCCCGGGGCACCCCCGTCGTTGATCGGGCTGGATCCGGGGTGCCCGTTCGCGCCGCGCTGTCCCCTCGCCATCGACGAATGCCTTGCGGCGGAACCGGAATTGATCGAAGTCGGCCCCGATCACCGCGCGGCCTGCATTCGCACCCACGAGGTCGTCGGACGTAGCGCCGCCGAGATCTACGGCGTCGAGACGGCTCGGAGCTCAGGGGTTTCCGACGATTCAACTGTCGTGGTGCGGGTGCGTGACCTGGTCAAAACCTACCCCCTGACCAAGGGCGTGCTGCTGCGCCGCACCGTCGGCGAGGTCCGAGCGGTCGACGGTGTGAGCTTCGATCTGCCGCAGGGTCAGACACTGGGTATCGTCGGCGAATCCGGTTCGGGCAAGTCCACCACCTTGCACCAGATTCTGGAACTCGTTGCCCCACAGTCCGGTTCGATCGAAGTCTTCGGTTCGGACGTCGCCACCCTGAGTCCCGCCGGGCGACGGGAGCTGCGACGCGATATCCAGGTGGTCTTCCAGGATCCGGTGGCATCGCTGGATCCGCGACTGCCGGTCTCCGATTTGCTGGCAGAACCATTGCAGGCCAACGGGTTCGACCAGCGCGACACCAACGCCAAAGTGGCCGAATTGCTGGATCTGGTGGGACTGCGCCGAGCCGATGCCAGCCGCTATCCGGCTGAATTCTCCGGCGGGCAGAAACAGCGCATCGGCATCGCGCGGGCATTGGCGTTGCGGCCCAAGGTCCTTGCCCTCGACGAACCGGTCTCGGCACTCGACGTCTCGATCCAGGCTGGAATCCTCAACCTGCTGCTGGACCTCCAGGATCAGTTTGGAATGTCGTATTTGTTTGTCTCCCACGACCTTTCGGTGATCAAGCATCTTGCGCACCAGGTGGTCGTGATGTATCGCGGTGCGGTGGTCGAGCAGGGTGACAGCCGGGACGTATTCGGCGATCCGCAACACGAATACACGCGACGTCTGCTCGCCGCGGTACCGCAACCGGGAGCCGGACAGTGATTGGACGCAGAATGGCGGCTGTTTTGCTGGTCGGGGCACTGTTGGTGTCCGGATGTGCGGCCGGTGCCTCGACCACCGCCGAAAGAGGCGTTGCGGTCGGAGCGAGCAGCGAACTCAACCCGCAGGATCCCGCGACGCTGCGCGAGGGCGGCAACCTACGTCTGGGGCTCAGCGACCTGCCGGCCAACTTCAACGTGCTGCACATCGACGGCAACAGCGCCGAAACCGCAAACATGCTCAAGGCCACCCTGCCGAGCGCGTTCCGGATCGGCGCCGACGGCTCGACGACGGTCAATACGGACTACTTCACCAGCGTCGAACTGACCGGCACCAACCCGCAGGTGGTCACCTACACGATCAACCCCAAAGCGGTGTGGTCCGACGGCACACCGATCACCTGGCAGGACATCGCCAGTCAGATTCACGCCACCAGTGGAGCCGACAAAGCGTTCGAGATCGCCTCGACCGGTGGGGCCGAGCGTGTCGCCTCGGTGACCCGCGGGGTCAACGATCGCCAGGCGGTCATGACCTTTGCGAAGCCGTACGCCGAGTGGAAAGGCATGTTCGCCGGCAATGGCATGCTGCTGCCGGCCAGTGTGACCGCCACCCCGGAGGCGTTCAACACGGGATGGCTCGATGCGCCCGGCGCGTCCGCAGGCCCGTTCATCCTGTCCACATTGGACCGGGCCAAGCAGCGAATCACCTTGACCCGCAACCCCAAATGGTGGGGCAAGCGTCCGCGTCTGGACTCGATCACCTATTTGGTCCTGGACACTGCCGCGGCGCTGCCGGCGCTGCAGAACAATGCGATCGACGCGACCGGGGTCGGGACACTTGACCAACTGATCATTGCCGAGCACACCAAGGGGATAGCGATCCGGCGCGCGCCCGGACCGAGCTGGACCCACTTCACCATGAACGGCTCGAAGGGCTCGATGCTCCACGATCCCGGCGTACGTCTGGCCGTATGCAAGGGCATAGATCGGCAGACCATCGCCAAGGTGGCATTGAACGGGTTGACCGGTGCCCCGGTACCTCTGAACAACCATATTTTCGTGGCAGGGCAAGAGGGTTATCAAGACAACAGCATCCCTTACGATCCCGCACAGGCGAAGCGGGAACTCGACGCGCAGGGATGGTCGCTCAACGGCGAGTTCCGGGAAAAGGGCGGCCGCCAACTGGTGGTCCGGTTGTTGTACTACGACTCACCGAGCGCCAAGGTCTTCACCCAAGTCGCCCAGCACAGCCTCGCCGAGATCGGCGTGAAGTTGCAGCTTCAGGCGCGCTCCGGCAGCAGATTCTTCAGCGACTACGTCAACGTCGGGGACTTCGACATCGCCCTGTTCGGTTGGCAGGGCGATGCGTTCCCGTTGTCCGGGCTGACCCAGATTTACGCCTCCCACGGGGAAAGCAACTTCGGCAAGATCGGCAGTCCGCAGATCGACGACGTGATCGAGCAGACGCTGGCCGAACTCGATCCGGGAAAGGCGCGCGCACTGGCCAACGAAGTCGACCGGCTCATCTGGCAAGAAGGTTTCAGCCTGCCGCTGATTCAATCCGTCGGCACCGTGGCGGCCCGCAGCGATCTGGCCAACTTCGGCGCTCGCGGGTTGGCCGACCTGGACTACACCGCGATCGGCTTCATGCGCTGACCGGCGCCGGGTGACTGGGCCGAAGGACCGCGACCAGAAAGTCGGAGTCGCCGTCCTGGAACGGGCGGAGATCCCACGTGGACAGCAGCAGTTCGGAGGCCAACCCGCCGGCTGCCGCGTCGTCGAAGAAATCGGTGAACTCATAGCCGCGACCGGCACCGAAGCCGACCACCAATCGGCCGTCGCCGGCCAGGTGGGCGCGCAGCCGGCGCAGCACCTGGGCGCGGGTGCTGGGGGCCAGGAACGCCATCACGTTGCCCGCCGACACGATCACGTCGAACGGCTCGGCGATGCCTTGCGCGGGCAGGTCGAGCTCGGCGAGGTCGCCGACGATCCAGCGCGGGCCGGGATGGTCTTGCTCAGCCGCTTCGATGAGCACCGGGTCGGCGTCGACACCGACGACGTGGTGGCCGAGCGTGGCCAGGTGACCACCCAACCGGCCGGGACCGCACCCGGCGTCGAGAATGTGGGCGGCCCGGGGCGCCATCGCATCCACCAGGCGCGCTTCGCCGTGCAGATCCTCGCCGGCGCGCGCCAGGGAGCGGAAACGTTCGACATACCAATGTGAATGCCCCGGATCGGCTGCGACCTTTTGCATCCACAGGCTCTGCTCGACCATGGATGCATTGTCGCAAGGGCGGTCTGCTCAGCCGCGAATGAGGTCCGCGGCCTTCTCCCCGATCAGCACCGACGGCGCGTGCGTATGGCCACGGATCGTGCTGGGCATCACCGATGCGTCGGCGACACGCAGCCCTTCGACGCCGCGGACCCGCAGCTGGGGATCTACCACACTGGACTCGTCCCGGCCCATTCGGCAGGTGCCCATCGGGTGGTACAGGGTGTGCGAGCACTGGTTCAGGGCCAGCGCGAAGGTGGCTTCGTCGAGCTCGGTGCAACTGCGCGGGCGCACCACAGCGCCGAGCACGTCGCGCAGCGACGGCGCCTGGGCGATCTCGGCGCACATCCGTAGCCCCGCCAGCATCGCGGCGCGGTCGGCGCCGGCGGGGTCGGTGAGGTAGCGGGGGTCGATGACAGGCTTGTCGTGCGGGTCGGCGGAGCGCAATGTGATCTGCCCCCGGCTCTGCGGGGCCACCAGGATGGGGCCGAACACCACCCCGTGCCCGGCCGCGGGTTGCAGCGCCTCGTCGTAGAAGGGCGCCGGTGCGAAGATCAGCTCCAGGTCGGGCAACTCGAGGTCGGGCCGGCTGCGGACGAATCCGTAGGCCTCGCCGACGTTGGAGGTGAGCATGCCGCGCCGCCGCAGCAGGTAATTGATCAGCTGCTTGGGTTTTTCGGCGGCGAACAACGTGTCGTCGTTGACGTCGAAACCCATGGGTGCCACCAGATGGTCGATCAGGTTCTGGCCGACCTGCGGGGCGTGGTGGACGGTTTCGATGCCGTGCTCGGCGAGTTGGTCGCGGTCGCCGATGCCGGACAGCATGAGCAGTTGCGGGCTGTTGACGGCACCGCCGCAAAGCAGCACCTCCTTACGGGCGTGCACCACGGAGGTGTGGTCACCGCGCTGGAACTCGACACCCACCGCCCGGGTGCCGTCGAAGACGATCCGCGTCGCCGTGGCTTCGGTGATGAGGGTGAGATTCTTGCGGCTCATCGCCGGCGTCAGGTAAGCGTCGGCGGTGCTGCACCGGGCGCCGCGGCGCTGCGTCACAACTGTTTCGCAGAAACCTTCCGGTGCAATGGAATTCGGCCGTGCGGCCGGGTATCCGCATTCACGGGCCGCGGCCAGCCAGGCTGCGGTCAGCGGGCGCGGGCTGCGTTGGCGGGAGATGTGCAACGGGCCGGTGACCCCGCTGTCGTCACCGCTGACGAAGTGCCAGGCCGCAGTGACATTCTCGATGCGGCGGTAGTACTCGAGGATTTCCGCAGCAGACCAGTGCGAGTCGGCCAACCTGGCCCACTCGTCGTAATCCGCTCCGAATCCGCGCACCCACATCATGGCGTTCATCGACGAACTACCGCCGAGCACTTTGCCTCGGGGCCAATAGATTTGGCGTCCGTCGAGCTCGGGCTGCGGCTCGGTGAGGTAGTCCCAGTCGACCTCGGTCCGGAACAGCTTGGAGAAGGCCGCCGGTATGCCGATGAACCTGTTGGTGTTGCCGGGGCCGGCTTCCAGCGCCGCCACCTCGGTGCCCGGATCGGCGCTGAGCCTGTCGATCAGGACGGCACCGGCCGAGCCGGTGCCGATCACTACGTAGTCGCGCTGAATGTCCATCGCGTACCCCCGTTTTCGGCCCGTGGCGATCGCAAGCGCGGCGTGAGCCGGGCGCAGCGGGTCGCCACCATCAGCACAGGCGATCGCAAGCGCGGCGTGAGCCGGGCGCAGCGGGTCACCACCATCAGCACAGGCGATCGCAAGCGCGGCGTGGGCCGGGCGCAGCGGGTCGCCACCATGTGCTGAGTTTATGCCTACCGGCCCGCAGCACTAAGCACTGAGATCGATGCGGTGCGCGCCCGTGACACCGCTGTACCTCGTGGGACTGCACGTCAACACGATGACCTGCCCATGGGTTCCCAGCGCGTCGAACACCTGGCTCATCTTGGCCAGCCGATCCGGGTCGGTGAATCCCAGCGCGTCGTCGACGACGACAGGCACGGAATCCTCTTTGGCGACCAGGCCGGCGCCGGCCAGGCGCGCCAGAATGCCGAGTTGCTCCTTGGCCCCACCCGACAGCGACTCGTAAGGCACAGTGATGCCGTCCAGAGTGCGGTTCACGATGCATAGGTCGCTGTCGACGTCGACCTCGAAGGTCGGCCCAAAGACCGGGCGGCCAAGCCGTTGCAGTTCCTCGCGATACGGCTCGACATAACGCAGGCGGGTGTTGTCGCGATGGCGCGCCATTACCGAACGCAGCAATTGCGCAGCTCGGGCACGGTCACCGACCCGGGCATGCTGGCTGGTGGCATGCACGAGTTCGGTCTCCGCGGCGTCGAGCCGACCCTTCCGCCCCTCGCTGCGCAACACCGCAAGTTCGACGCTGATCTCTCTCAGCGCGGCAGCGGCGTCGGCGTGGCACTCCCCTAATAGTCGCGATGCCTCCGCTGCCTCGGCCAGTTCGGCGGCGATGGTCTCGGGCGCCTCGGCGGCCAGCGCCTGAGCGAGTTCACTCACGCGTAGCTCGGCGGCCCGCGCCGTGTGCCGGGCATCTTCGTATTCGGATGCGACGGCCTCGTCAATGGCAGACGCCCGCTCGCCCGCCAGCCGGGCGACAACTGCTTCGAGTTCGCCGCGTTGCGTCGCCGCGTCCTTCTGCAGAACCGTTGCCCGGGTGACTGTCTCGGCATATCGGCGGGTGGCAGCTACGGCGGCGCTGCGGCGGGCTTCACAGTCGACCTGTGCGGCCGCGCGGGCGGTCTCAGCCGCGTCGCGTTCGGCTCGGGCGGTGGCGGCATCTGTTTCGAACAGATCGGGTTCTGCCGGTTGACCGGCTTGCAGCTGCGCCAGCCTGGCTCGAAGACCTTCGGGTGACTCGTCGTCACACAATCCGGTCAGTGTCGCTGTCAACCGGTCGCGGTTGTTGTGCAATTCACGACGCCTCAGGTCGAGCGAGCGTGCCGCTGCCACGTCCGCGACTCCGACGACACGCAATGCGTCGGCTAATTCTTGTTGTGCTGCAACATGTTCAGCGTGAATGTCGAGTGCGGTCGCGCCCGGAGTGATACGCGCCGCCAACACGCCCGGGACGGTGACATCGGTGGGACCGGTAGCCGTGATCGACCAACTCTGACCCGACGACAGCGTGACCCGTTGGCCGGCAACATCAAACTCGATGTCAGACAGAGCAGTGAACTGCACCGCCGACGAGAGCAACTCCAACCGCCCGCCGATGCGATCGACGGCCGCCGCCGCGGTTTCAATGCGGCGCAGCAACTCCTCGGTCAGCAGGATTGCCGACAACTCGTCGCTGATGCCCTCGATGGCGCGCTGGGCGTCGTCGATCTTGGCAAGCCGCGCGCGTAACCGGTCGGCTTCTTCACGGTCGGCGATGCGGTCAAGATCGCGCTGCGCGGATTCAGCACGGTGCTGCGCCGCCGCCAGTGCCTGAACTGCATTTTCGGCGGCGGCCTCATGCGCCGCAGCCGTGGTGGCCGCCACCGCCTGCTCAGCAGCGGCTTCCTGCGACTCGGCATCGATGCCGGCGATAGCCTTTGTGCGACTGTCTATCTCGGCGACCAGCGCCAGCCGCCCGTTGTGAGCGTCACGGGCACGTGCGCTGGTGGCCACCGCGGCAGCGGCGACCAGCTTGGCTTCCTTGACCTGTTCGGTGAGCGCGGCGACGCGGCGGGCAGCAGCCTCCGCTGCAGCCAAACGGGGCGCAGCGGCAGCGCATTCCTGCGACAAACTGGAAACCTGCCGGGTCAGGTCGGCGTGACGCCGCACCCGATCATCGACCTCAGTCATGGCCTTCACGCACTCGTCCATGCTGTCGCGCGCGGCTGCCAGCCGAGACATCGCGGCGGCCCACTCACCGGTCGGCCGACCGGTGGGGGTGAAGTATCGCGCGTACTCGGCATCGATGCGCTCGACAAGCAGCGGTTCGGTGCCGGACACCATCGCGTTGTCACCGGCAGCAACATCCAGCGCCCGCGCCAGCGCATCGCATCCCGACAGCTTCACCGCTGCCGTGGATGCCGCTTGCAGAACTCTTTGGGCACGCCACAACTCGGTATCGACCGTCTCGGCAAGTATCTTCCGGACGCGGTCGTGCGCTTCATCGCCGGTCAGTTGTTCGCGGCGCGGCGCCAACACCGTCAGCTCCGTCTCGGGCCGTTTGTGGAATCGTTTCCGATAGACGAAACGATTAGGGCCACTGGTGATTTCCGCGGTTATCTCCGATCCGACGTCCGCGTTCGTCGGCTTGACCTGTTTGACGTCCTTCTTGGTCGAACGGTCCTTGGAATCCAACAACAGGTCCAACGCCTCGATCATCGACGACTTGCCGATTTCGTTGGCGCCGTGGACGATCACCACGCCCTGGTCAGGAAATTCGATCTCCCGATGCGAGACACCGCGATAGTTCGTCATGACAAGTCGATGCAACTTCATGCCGCACCCCGATCAGCCAGGCGCAATAGGAGTGCCAGCGCGGCCTGAGCGTCGCCGGCGGTCGCCGAGTCTCCCGAACGGGCGGTCGCGACCAGTTCGTCGACCGCGGCGGCAGCAAACCCTCCGATACCCAGATCGGCAAATTCGCCGTCAGCGGGGACGACCGCTAGGTCAGTGTGACGCTCCCAGGGTTGCAGCCACGCGAACAAACGTGAGTATCGGTCCAGGCAGAGGTCGAGATTCGCGCGGTCAGTGACGGTCAACGAACCGGTGAGCGCCACGCGCACCACGGTGCGCTCCTTATCGGTCATCAGGTCCAGATTCATGTCCAGATCAGCGATGTCACGGCTGTTGTCGACCTGGTTGTGCAACGTGATGAATCGCCACCGGCCGACGCGGCGGGCCTCGACGTTGACAGGGCGTCGCGTGTCGTCTTCATCAATGTCAACGACCAGCACATGACCCGGGTCGGACTCGACGTCGTCGTAATTGGTGACTTCCGGTGACCCCGAGTACCAGACTCGACCGCTGTCTCCGACCTTGGTGAGCGAATGCTTATCGCCAAGGGCGACATAGTGAATCATGCCGTCGGACACTGCTTGCTCGACGTTGGCGAGTCGAATGAGAGCCGCCTTTTCGCGGTCGGGATCGAGCACGTCCACACCGCCGTGCGCGACCAGCACACGGGTGACATCGCCCGGGGACAGTCCGCCGAGTACCTCAGCGACCAGATCGGTAGTCGGTACTTTCGACCGCCACGGCGCCGCCACGATTTCAAGACCCGGCCGTACTTGGTGAATGCCGGCCCGGTCGAGCACCACTACGTTGTCTGGGCACTCGGCGGTGAACAATGCGCCGGTGTAGACAGACGAAGCATCCAATGGGTCGTGGTTTCCCGGCAGCAGAAAAACCGGAATTCCGATGGCGCGCATCGCTTCCAAGGACTGGCCGATGACTTGCGGAGCGAGCTGATTGTGCTCGAAGACGTCACCCGCTACGACGACGAACTCCGCGCCCACTTCGGCAGCAAGGGCGCCGAGGCCCGCCACCGCGTCGCGGCGCGCCGCCGAGTAGCGCGGTTGGGCGTCGCCGGCAAGGAAGTGCCGGGTCATGCCCAACTGCCAGTCGGCGGTGTGCAGGAAACGCATGTCGGGAACCCCCTTCCGAAAGTGTGATTTTCAAGGCACCGCGAGTGTATGGCCGGGGACCGACAAGTCCGGGGACGCAGATCGGCAGTTCTATTCAAAACCCCACAACGACTCGCAGCGCCGAGCCCGTTGACCTCAGTTATCCACAGTCGAGCGCCTATCCACAGATCCGTCCGCGGCACCGGATCATGTCAGCCCGAAGGCATAGAATTCGAACATGCTTTCGAGTACCCGGGATGAGATCGTGGCGGTCTTCGACGCGCTCGATGCTGGGTTGGATCGGTTGTGTGGGTTGTCGTTTGAGGTGTTGACCACCCCGGAGCGGTTGCGGGCCTTGCAGCGACTGGAACAGATGGCGCGCCGGTTACGGGTCCCGCAGCACCCGTTGATCAATCAGCTCGGCGCCCAGGCCGACAAAACCGAGTTGGGGGGCACGTTGTGTGAGGCGCTGGCCACCGGGTTGGGCATCACCAAACCCTGCGCCGGGCGCCGCATCGCCGAGGCCGCGGATCTGGGTCCGCGTCGGGCGTTGACCGGGCAACCGTTGGAGCCGGTGCTGAGCGCGACCGCGGCCGGCCAGCGCGCCGGGCGCATCGGCGACGGGCAGATCGCGGTGATCCGTGACTTCTTCAAACATCTGCCCGCGGCGGTCGATGTGTTGACCCGCGAGGCCGCCGAAGCCGACCTGGCCGACAAAGCCGCCTGGCAGCGCCCCGATGAGCTGGCCGGCTACGCCCAGCACATGATGAACTGCCTGCATCCTGACGGGGACTTCTCCGAGGAGGAACGCACCCGATCGCGCGGGATCACCCTGGGTGCCCAGCAGCGGGACGGCATGTCCACGATCAGCGGGCTGATCACCCCCGAGCTGCGGGCGGCGATCGAGGCACTGTGGGCGAAACTGGCCGCCCCGGGCATGGCCAACCCCGCCGACGACGCCCCGGTCATCGACGGTGAACCCGACTCCGAGGTCGCCGGTGGGGATCGGCGCAGCACCTGCCAGCGTCAGCACGACGCGACGCTGGCCGCCCTGCGCGCGTTGTTCGCCTCCGGGGACCTGGGCACCCACCGCGGGCTGCCGGTCACCATCATCGTCACCACCACCCTGCACGACCTCGAAGCTGGTAGCGGCACCGGCCGCACCAGCGGCGGCACAGTACTGCCGATCACCGATGTCATCCGCATGGCCAGCCACGCCCACCACTACCTGGCTCTATTCGACAGAGCCAAACCCCTGGCGCTGTACCACACCCAACGCCTGGCCTCACCGGCCCAACGCATCATGCTGCACGCCAAAGACCGCGGCTGCACCAAACCCGGCTGCAACGCCCCCGCCTACCACAGCGAAGTCCACCACATCACCGGCTGGACCAAAACCCAGCGCACCGACATCACCGACCTCACCCTGGCCTGCGGCACCCACAACCGCCTCGCCGAACACGGCTGGACCACCCGCACCAACACCCACGGCCACACCGAATGGCTCCCCCCACCCCACCAAGACCACGGCCAACCCCGAACCAACACCTACCACCACCCCGAAAAACTCCTCAACCCCGAACACGACGATGCACCGTAGCGCCGCCGGTGCCGCACTGGCTAACGTGTGTCCGATGGACGGACGGCGCCTCACCCTTGTGCTGATGCGGCACGCGAAATCCGACTACCCCAGCGGCGTGGCGGACCATGACCGACCGCTGGCGGCCCGGGGCGTCCGGGAGGCAGCGCTGGGTGGCGACTGGTTGCGCGCCAACGTTCCGCCGATCGAGACCGTGCTCTGTTCGACGGCCACGCGGGCGCGAGAAACGTTGCATCGCACCGGGATCGATGCTCCGGTCAGCTATGTCGCACAGCTTTACGGTGCCGTGCCCGGCACGGTGATAGCAGAACTCAACAAAGTCCAGGACGACGTCACCACTGCGTTGGTCGTCGGACACGAACCGACGATCTCCTCGGTGGCGCTCATCCTCGCCGATCAGGAAACATCCAATGTCGATGCCGCGGAGAGCATTTCGGCAAAGTACCCGACGTCGGGCATTGCTGTCCTGCACGTGCCCGGGTGCTGGGCAGGCCTCGAACCGGGCGGCGCTGCGTTAGTCGATTTCCACGTCCCGCGTTAGGCGTTGGTGGCCAGCGTCAGTTCCATCAACTTGAGCGCCTGTCCGCAGGCATCGATCCCCGGCGCCTGTGGATTCACCCACCAGCCGACAACGCCCGCGGCGTCACTGGCGACACCGCATGCGCCGTTCGGATCGTTCGGCCGCATCACGATGGATTCGATGCCCTGGATCGAACGGTTCTCGATCTGGTATTTCAGCCCCTCGGCAACCTTGCGCTCGTTGCTCAGACTGCCCTGTTCGAACCAGAACCGGGTGATGTCGATCAAGCCGGCCGGATTGGCGGCCTGCCACCGGCAGATCGCGCCGACGAACGTGCTCTGGATGTCGAGCGGATCGGCACCGACCGTCTTGGCCAGGATGTCGGTGGTCAGAACCTCACATTCCTTGAGCAGGTTCGGGTACTGCTTTTCGGAATTGTCGTTGCGCGGCACACCGCCGCCGCCTGCCTTCACCGCCGTACCACCCACCGACCGGGAACAACCGGTCAGCACCATCAGCACGGCAACCAATGCCGCAACGCACCGCATCGACCTACTCATTTCGAATTCGCAATCGATTGCCGGGCCAGTTCCTTGGCGATATCGCACGGCGGCGGAAAAGGCTTCTGGCTGAAGCTCACCGACCATTCGATGAAGTCGTCCTGGAACTGGATGCCCACCTCACACAGCGAGTCGCCCAGGGTGGGCTCGTTGCCGACAGCGATGAACCCGCCATGACCGTTGATGTTGATGTCCTCGACACTCGCGCGGGAGAGTTCCTCGGTCTTGCGCTCACGTCCGATCGGGCTGCCGCGATACCAGGAGAAGGAAAAGTGCGGACCTGAGATGCCGCCGCCGGCCAGCCACTGGCATCCCACGGAATTCTTCGCGGTGTTGATCAGGCCGCCGATCTTGGTCAGTTGCGTCACCGTTTCGTCGGTCACGCCGCCGCACTGCGGAAAGAAAGGCCCGTGCTTGCCGTCGGCAGACCCCGATGTCGACGAAACCGTCCCGCCCGGTTTGTTGTCGTTGGAACCACCACAGGCGGCCACACCCAGGATCAACGCCAGCACCATCACGACCCGCGTCGCCAGATTACGCCGCACGACTACCTATCCGTTTCTCAAGCTCCTGCCGTTCCACACGATGCACTGTAGCGGCACCCCCGCAGGTCGAGCACCGACACGCCACCTGATCAGGCACTTTGGTCATACTCCCGACGGCGGGACTCGCATGCTGCCGGTGTGCGACAGTTACCCCATGCTCCTGGCCTTGCTGCGCCAGTACATCCGGCCGTACCACCGGCCGGTCGCGGCGTTGATGTTGCTGCAGTCGATCAGCACCATGGCCTCGCTGTACCTGCCCACCGTCAACGCCGCGATCATCGACGACGGTGTCGCCAGAGGCGATACGGCCACCATCGCCCGGCTGGGCATGCTGATGCTGATGGTGACCGGCCTGCAGGCACTCTGCGCGGTGGGGGCGACATACTTCGGCTCCCGCACCGGCACGGGTTTCGGTCGTGACCTGCGGGCGGCGATGTTCGACCACATCATCACCTTCTCCGAGCACGAGACGGCCCGATTCGGCGCAGCGACGTTGCTGACCCGCAGCACCAACGACGTCAGGCAGATCGTGTTCCTGGTGCAGACGACCGCCACCGTGCTGGTCACCGCACCGATCATGTGCGTCGGCGGCGTCGTCATGGCCATCCATCAGGAGGCCGCGCTGACCTGGCTGCTGCTGATCAGTGTCCCCGTCATGGCGGTGGCCAATTACTGGATCATCGGTCACATGCTGCCGCTGTTCCGCAGCATGCAGCGGTTGATCGACGGCATCAACAGGGTGTTGCGCGACCAGCTCTCCGGCGTGCGGGTGGTGCGGGCGTTCACCCGCGAAGACTTCGAGCGGGGCCGGTTCGAGCGGGCCAACACGGCGCTGTCGGGCGCCGCGCTCGAAGCCGGCAACTGGCAGGCGCTGATGCTGCCGGTCACCACGTTGACGATCAACCTGTCCAGTGTGGCGCTGATCTGGTTCGGCGGCTGGCGCATCGACCAGGGACAGATGCAGGTGGGGTCGCTCATTGCCTTCCTGTCCTACTTCGCTCAGATCCTGATGGCCGTCCTGATGGCGACCATGACGCTGGTCGTGTTGCCGCGTGCTTCGGTGTGCGCCGAGCGCATCACCGAGGTGCTGTCCACCACCGCGGCCGTCGCCAGCCCGGAGCATCCCGTCTTCCCACCACGGGGAATCACCGGCGTGGTGCGGCTGGACAACGTGACCTTCACCTACCCGGGTGCGGATTGCCCTGTGTTGCAGAACATCTCGTTGTCCGCCGAGCCGGGCACCAGCACCGCGATCGTGGGCAGTACCGGTTCGGGGAAGTCGACGCTGGTGTCGCTGATCTGCCGGCTCTACGACGTCACCACCGGCGCGGTCACTGTCGACGGCCTCGACGTCCGCGACTACCAAACCGAGCGGCTCTGGTCGGCGATCGGGCTGGTTCCCCAGCGCGGATATCTGTTCAGCGGCACGGTGGCCGACAACCTGCGCTACGGCGCGGCCGACGCGACCGACGAACAGATGTGGGAAGCGCTGCGTATCGCCGCCGCCGACGACTTCGTCCGTCCGCACGGGTTGCAGATGCGGGTGGCGCAGGGTGGGATCAACTTCTCCGGTGGCCAGCGCCAGCGCCTGGCGATCGCGCGTGCCGTCATCCGTCGCCCGGCCGTCTACCTGTTCGACGACGCGTTCTCCGCACTCGATGTGCACACCGAGGCAAAGGTGCGCAGCGCGCTGCTCGAAGAAGCGGGCAACGCCACCATTGTCATTGTCACGCAGCGGATTTCAACGGCATCTCGGGCCGGGCAGGTGATCGTCGTCGACAACGGCAGGATCGTCGGCGTCGGCAGCCACGATTCGCTGCTCACCGACTGTCCCACGTACGCCGAATTCGCCTCCTCCCAAGCGGTCAGCGCCGACGTGGGAGACCACCGGTGACGGCACCGATGAACGCCCGGCCCCGCGGCGCCGCGCCGGCACCACCCAACCTGCGCTCACGCGACTTCTGGGGATCGGCGGGGCGACTGGTCAGGCGACTAACTCCGCATCGCCGACTGAGCATCGCCGTCATCCTGCTGGGTGTGACCGGCACCGCCGTGGGCGTCGCGGTGCCGCGCATCCTCGGCCACGCCACCGACCTGCTGTTCAACGGTGTGATCGGACGGCACCTGCCGGCGGGCACCAGCAAGGCGCAGGCGATCGCCGCCGCGCGGGCCCGCGGCGACAACGCCTTCGCCGACCTGCTGTCCGGCATGAACGTGGTGCCCGGCCGCGGTGTGGACTTCGGTGCGGTAGCCCGCACGCTCGCGCTGGCGCTGATCTTGTATCTCATTGCCGCGGTGCTGATTTGGGGCCAGGCCCGGCTGCTCAACCGCACCGTGCAGCGGACCATCACCAGCCTGCGGGCCGACGTCGAGGACAAGCTGCACCGGCTGCCGCTGTCCTACTTCGACCGCCATCAGCGTGGCGAACTGCTCAGCCGCGTCACCAACGACATTGACAACATGCAGTCGTCGCTGTCGATGACGATCAGCCAGCTGGTCACGTCGCTGCTGACCGTGGTGGGCGTGCTGGCCATGATGGTGTGGATCTCGCCGCTGCTGGCCCTGGTGACCGTGCTCACCGTTCCCCTCTCGCTGTTGGCGACGCGGGCGATCACCCGTCGTTCGCGGCGCTTGTTCCTGGCGCACTGGACCAGCACCGGGCGGCTCAATGCTCATATTGAGGAGACCTACAGCGGATTCACCGTGGTCAAGACGTTCGGCCACCAGGCGGCAGCGCGCCAACAGTTCCGCCAGCTCAACGACGACGTCTATCAGGCCAGTTTCGGCGCTCAGTTCTGCTCCGGCCTGGTCGGGCCGGCGACCGGATTCATCGGCAACCTCGGCTACGTCGCGGTCGCGGTGCTCGGCGGCCTGCAGGTGGCCACTGGGCAGATCACCCTGGGCAGCATCCAGGCGTTCATCCAATACGTCCGCCAGTTCAACAATCCGATCGGCCAGGTCGCCGGCATGTACAACACCCTGCAGTCCGGGGTGGCCAGCGCCGAGCGGGTGTTCGATCTGCTCGACGAGCCCGAAGAGACCCGGGACCCCACCGCCCTGCCGGCACCCGTCGCGACCGGGCGGGTCGAGTTCGAGCACGTGAGTTTCGCTTACCAGCCCGGTCACCCGGTGATCCACGATCTGTCGCTGGTCGCCGAACCGGGCAGCACGGTGGCCATCGTCGGGCCGACCGGCGCCGGCAAGACCACTCTGGTGAACTTGCTGATGAGGTTCTACGACGTCGAATCCGGCCGGATTCTGCTCGATGGCGCGGACATCGCCGCGTTGGACAGGCACGCGCTGCGTTCGCGCATCGGCATGGTGTTGCAGGACACCTGGCTGTTCGACGGGACGATCGAGGAGAACATCGCCTACGGTCGTCCGGACGCGGGACCTGAGGAAGTTGTCGCGGCCGCCAAGGCGGCCTACGTCGACCGATTCGTGCACACCTTGCCCGCCGGCTACCAGACCCGGGTCAGCGGCGACGGCGGCAACCTCAGCGTCGGGGAGAAGCAGCTCATCACGATCGCGCGCGCGTTCCTGGCCCGACCGCAATTGTTGATCTTGGACGAGGCCACCAGCTCGGTGGACACCCGCACCGAGCTGCTGATCGCCCGCGCCACCCGTGAACTACGCCGGGCTCGTACGAGTTTCATTATCGCGCATCGTCTTTCGACGATCCGCGATGCCGACCGCATCATCGTCGTCGAAGCCGGCCGAGTCGTGGAACACGGCAGCCACGCCGAACTGCTCGCCCGTCGCGGCGCGTATTACGAGATGACGCGCGCCTGACGACCACCCGTCAGCCGGGGATGCGCGAACTTCGCACCGCGATACCCCACAATGACAGGACCACAATGAAACAATGCCCAAAGGCCACGGAGGACCCGGGATGGCTGGTAACGCGATGGTGGACACCCGTCTCGAGTTCGGTGTGCTCGGACCGTTGGAGATGAAGATCGACGGCGTGCTGGTGCCGTTGGGCACCCCGAAGCAGCGCGCGGTGCTCGCGACATTGGTCATCAACCGCAACAGGCCCGTCGGGGTCGACGCTCTGATCACGGCGCTGTGGGAGGAGTGGCCACCGTCAGGGGCGCGGGCAAGCATCCACTCCTATGTGTCCAATCTGCGCAAGCTGGTCGGCGGCGCGGGGGTCGACCCCCGGGTGGTGCTGGCCGCCGCCCCGCCGGGCTACCGGCTGACGATCCCCGAGAACACCTGCGATCTGGGCCGATTCATTGCCGAGAAGACCGCGGGTGTACATGCGGCAGCCGGCAGTAGGTTCGAAGAGGCAAGCCGTCACCTTTCGGCGGCACTGGGCGAATGGCGCGGGGCGGTGCTCGACGACCTGCGCGACTTCCAGTTCGTCGACTCCTTCGCCACTGCTCTGGTCGAGGACAAGATTCTGGCGCACACCGCCAAGGCTGAAGCCGAGATCGCCTGCGGACGGGCGTCCGGGGTGATCGCCGAACTGGAAGCGCTGACCACCGAGCACCCCTACCGGGAGCCGTTGTGGGCGCAGCTGATCACCGCCTACTACCTGACCGACCGTCAGTCCGACGCGTTGAATGCCTACCGGAGGGTCAAGACGACGCTCGCCGACGACCTGGGCATCGACCCGGGCCCCACGTTGCGCGCGCTCAACGACCGGATCCTGCGCCAGGAGTCCCTGGACACGAAGCAGAACGCCAAGGTCACTGCCGCGGCAACCGTGACCGCGCTCGGTCAGCGCACCGTGGCGGCTGGTCAGCGGGTCACCGCGTACCTGCACGACGTCGCCACCGGTCACGACTATCAATTGCGCTCCGCGGCAACCAGGATCGGCCGGTTGAGCGACAACGACATCGTGCTGGACAGCGCCAACGTCAGCCGCCACCACGCCGTCATCGTCGACACCGGCACCAACTTCATCATCAACGACCTGCGGTCGTCGAACGGTGTACATGTGCGGCACCAACGGATTCGAATCGCCGCGACGATCAACGACGGCGACCACATCCGGATCTGCGACCACGAGTTCACTTTCCGGATCGCCGCGAATACTCAGGCCTGAGTCGCGGCATCGATGAATGTCATTGTCGCACAATATCTTTTGCGGTCAGAACAGGCCGAACACCGACACCGGCGAAGCTGTCGGAGCCACCCGGTAGGGTCTGCAACGATCGCGCCGGCCGCCGGTTCGACAGATCCTGTGGTCGCCGTCGGGCAGGCACGTTAGCTGAGGGCTGTTGATAGGGTCGGCGGAATTCGGGTCGGTTGAGGAGGATTGACAATGAGCGAGCCAGCATCGCGGGTGGGGTCGACGTTCGGGCCC
>NZ_JCALDR010000012.1:0-167348 GCF_059812965.1 Mycobacterium sp. NGS29 | reverse complement strand
AAGGAATTGACCGCCGCAGCCCGCGCGGCCATCACCGGCCCTCCTACCGGACCGCAACCCGTGATGACTCCGCAACCGATTCCGCCCGGGCCGGGCGGGGTGGATCCGAGATTCGCTCCCGCTGCCGGGCCGTGGCACGGCGCCCCCGCGGCCGCGCCGTGGCCACCACCCGGGCCCCGACAGCAACCCGTGGCGTTCGCCGCCGGCGGTCAGGTTGGTCGGTGGCAGCGGCACGCGGTCGCTGTCACCGCGGTTTGCGCCGTTGTCGCCGTCGCGATCGCGGTGCCGATCATCTTCGTGGCCACCGGGTCCTCCGAAGCGGCGGGACCGGCGTTGCTGTCGGTGCAGCAGGTCAACAACGTCATGGGCGAAAAGAACTATCGGCTCATCGACTCGGCACGCAAACTCACCGAGCCCGGCTTCACCGTCACGCCGCAACAGTGCGGAGCAATTCAGTCGATCGATATGAAAGCGGCATTCGCTGCCGTCGGCATCAACACGGCCGATTCCCAGACGTTGCACGCCACCGGAAACGACATCCGGGGCAGCGTGGATCAATATCTGGCGAACGCGCCATCGGTGTCGGCGGCGAATCGCTTTCTGCAACAACGACTGCAGGCCTGGCGCAGCTGCAACAACCTGGATTACTCGGCCGGTGGCGTCAAGATGAAAGCGACGATCGTCGCGGACGGACGCACCAAAATATCCGCGCAATACCATTTCGTCGACGACAGCAGCTTCCTGTGTCAACAGAACGTGGCCACGTCCGACACCGCCATTGCGACCGTCATCGTCTGTGACAACCGGGCCGGCGTCGAGTCGAAGGCAGACACCCTCGTTTCCAAAATCCTGGCGGCATCATGAATCGCAAACTGCTGACATGCGCGCTGATCGCGGTCGCCGCTGTCGCGATCATCGTCACCACCGTCGTCCTGCGGGCCGGTAACAGCCGGGCCAAGCCATCGACCGAGCAACCGTTGGCCCCGGCGCTCACCGTCTCAACGCTGACCGAGGCAGAGATCCGGTCGGCGGTCGGCGACAACTCGTTCGTGACCTCGAGTCGGTTCAGCCGGCTGTCGAAGGATCCGGTCCGGGTGAATCCCGCCACCTGTATCGGAATTTCGATGATCGTGCCGCCCGATTCCCTGACCGGCATCGACTGGGTGGCGCTCAGGGGCGCGGTGGGATCGTCCCCGCAAGGTGAACGGACGCATTACGTCGCGCAGGGAATGGTCGCCCTCGGCACCGAAGACAAGGCCAAGACATATCTCCGGACGGCGACGCAGTCGTGGCAGAAATGCAACGGCCAGTCATACACCGTCGACGCCAGCGGCACCGTCGGCCATTGGCTGATGAAGTCGATGAAACAGACCGACACCACCCTGACCGCGGCCATTTCGCAGGAGAATTCGCGATACACCTGCCAGCACGTGCTGACATACCAAACGCAGTATGTCGTCGACGTGGTGGCGTGCGGTTACGACACCGTCGACCAGGCTCAGGTTGTCGCCAACCGCATCACGAGCAAATTGAGCAGCAATCTCGCCAACCCGTAACGGCTAGCGGTTCTGGAATTGCGGCTTGCGCTTCTCGGCGAATGCGCGCGGGCCCTCTTTCGCGTCGTCGGAGAGAAACACCGAGACCCCGATCTGGGTGTCGATCTTGAAGGCTTCGTTTTCGTGCATGCCTTCGGTTTCGCGAATGGTGCGCAGGATTGCCTGGACCGCCAGCGGCCCGTTGTTCTCGATGATCTCGGCGAGTTCGAGGGCCTTGGTCAGCGCCTGGCCGTCCGGGACGACATGCCCGATCAGCCCCATCTCCCTGGCCTCGGCGGCGGTGATGTGCCGACCGGTCAGCAGCAGGTCGCAGGCCACCGTGTAGGGAATCTGGCGCACCAGTCGCACGGCCGAACCGCCCATCGGGTACAGACTCCACTTGGCCTCGGAGATGCCGAACTTTGCGCTCTCGCCGGCGATACGTATATCGGTGCCCTGCAAGATCTCGGTGCCGCCGGCGATCGCGGGTCCTTCGACAGCGGCGATCAACGGTTTGGTGAGTCGGCGCCCCTTGAGTAGCGCATCGATGCGCGACGGGTCGTAGCTGCCGTCCTTGAACGAATCCCCCGGCGGCTTCTGCGTCGCCGTTTTGAGGTCCATGCCTGCGCAGAAGTAGCCACCGGCGCCGGTCAGGATGGCGCACCGAATGTCGGGGTCGTTGTCCACCCGGTCCCAGGCCTCGACCATGATCCGCATCATTTCGGTGCTCAGAGCGTTGCGACGGGCCGGCCGATTCATCGTGACGATCAGCGTGTGACCGCGCTGCTCGACCAGCGCGTCGGCTTCCGAAGAACCGGATTCGTTTGCTGGGCTCTCGCTCACCGGGACCGCCTTTCGCGCGACATCGGGCATCAGCTTGTCAAGAAATGTAACACGTTCTAATTTGGTGGCCGTGGCCCTGAATATTGCTGACCTCGCCGAGCACGCTATCGACGCTGTGCCGGACCGCGTAGCGCTCATCTCCGGTGACGAGCAGTTGACCTACGCCGAACTGGAAGAGAAGGCCAACCGCCTCGGGCACTACCTGATCGACCAAGGTGTGCAGAAGGGCGACAAGGTGGGCCTGTACTGCCGCAACCGCATCGAGATCGTCATCGCGATGCTGGGCATCATCAAAGCGGGCGCGATCCTGGTCAACGTCAACTTCCGCTATGTCGAGGGCGAACTACGCTACCTGTTCGAGAACTCCGACATGGTGGCGCTGGTGCACGAGCGGCAGTACGCCGACCGGGTCGCCAACGTGCTGCCCGACACCCCCGACGTCAAGACGATCCTGGTGGTCGAGGACGGCTCCGACAACGACTATCAGCGCTACGGCGGCGTCGAGTTCTACGCCGCGCTGGAGCAGGGGTCCCCCGAGCGCGACTTCGACGAGCGCAGCGCCGACGACATCTACCTGCTCTACACCGGCGGCACCACCGGCTTCCCCAAGGGCGTGATGTGGCGGCACGAGGACATCTACCGCGTGCTGTTCGGCGGCACCGACTTCGCCACCGGCGAATTCATCAAGGACGAGTACGACTTGGCCAAAGCGGCCGCCGCGAACCCGCCGATGGTCCGCTACCCGATCCCGCCGATGATTCACGGCGCCACCCAGTCGGCCACCTGGATGTCGCTGTTCTCGGGCCAAACCACCGTGCTGGCACCGGAATTCAACGCCGACGAGGTATGGCGGACGATCCACCAGCACAAAGTCAACCTGCTGTTCTTCACCGGTGACGCGATGGCGCGCCCGTTGCTCGACGCGCTGTTGGCACACCAGGACGCCGGCAACGAGTACGACCTGTCGTCGCTGTTCCTGCTCGCGTCGACGGCCGCGCTGTTCTCACCGAGCATCAAGGAGAAGTTCCTCGAGCTGCTGCCCAATCGCGTCATCACCGACTCCATCGGGTCGTCGGAGACCGGTTTCGGCGGCACCAGCATCGTCGCCAAGGACGCGCCGCACAGCGGCGGTCCCCGGGTCACCATCGACCACCGCACGGTGGTCCTGGACGAGGACGGCAACGAGGTCAAGCCGGGCTCGGGCGTGCGCGGCTTCCTCGCCAAGAGAGGCAACATCCCGCTCGGCTACTACAAGGACGAGAAGAAGACCGCCGAGACGTTCCGGACCATCAACGGGGTCCGCTACGCGATCCCCGGCGACTGGGCGCTGGTCGAGGAGGACGGCAGCGTCACCATGCTGGGACGCGGTTCGGTGTCGATCAACAGTGGCGGCGAGAAGATCTACCCCGAGGAGGTCGAGGCCGCTTTGAAAGGCCACCCGGATGTCTTTGATGCGTTGGTGGTCGGGGTGCCCGACCCGCGCTACGGTCAGCACGTGGCCGCCGTCGTGCAGGCCCGCGAAGGAGCCCGGCCCTCGCTGGCGGAGCTGGACAGCTTCGTGCGGTCGGAGATCGCGGGATACAAAGTGCCGCGCAGCCTTTGGTTCGTCGACGAGGTGAAGCGCTCGCCCGCGGGCAAGCCGGACTACCGGTGGGCTAAGGAGCAGACCGAGGCCCGGCCCGCCGACGACGTGCATGCCGCGCACGTAACCGCCTGACCAGCCGGCGATCAGCCCGGGGCGCCCACCGTGCCCCTGGGGCCGGTGTTCCCGGCGTCGCCGTCGATGCCGTCGACTCCCGGCGCACCCAGATGAGCCGGATTGGCGGCGGTGCCCGGGGCATTGCCCGCGCCGCCGTCCCCGCCCGCTCCGCCGAGCCCACCGAAGCCGGCGCCGCCGCCCGAGCCGCCGGCGGCCTGACCGTTGGGACCGATTCCGCCGGCCCCGCCCTGCCCGCCGTTCCCGCCCCGGCCGCCGTCGGCGCCGTTTCCGCCATCGCCGCCGTTTCCGCCGTTGCCGCTGTAGGCATTGGATGCGGCGGGACCACCCTTGCCGCCGTCACCGCCGGCGCCACCGGCCGCGCCTACTCCTCCGGTGCCGCCGTCGCCGCCCAGGCCGCCGACGCCACCGACCGCGCCGGTGAGATCGCCGACGGTGCCGGCGTTGCCCCCGGTGCCGCCCGCGCCGCCGTCGCCGCCGGTGCCGCCGGTGCTGGTCAGTCCGCCGGCGTCGCCGCCGCGGCCACCGGTTCCGCCGTTACCGCCGGGCTCGTAGGCGCTGTAGCTGAGCCCGCCGTTTCCACCGTTTCCGCCGCGTCCGCCCGTCCCCCCGGCGCCACCGTCGCCGCCGTCGCCCGCGTGGTAGTAGAAGTCGATATCCCAGGCGTTCGGACTGAGGACTTCTCCGCCGTCGCCGCCGTTTCCACCGTTTCCGCCGGCACCGCCCCGGCCGCCGTCGCCGCCCTGGCCGCCCTGGCTGGGAAAGTTGTTGTTGACGGTACGGTCGGCGTCGCCGCCGCGCCCGCCGTTTCCGCCGTTCGCGCCGGTGCCGCCGTCGCCGCCGTTGCCGCCGTCGCCACCGACGGCAACGATCATGTTGCCACTGGTGCCGGTGCCGCCACTGCCACCGTTGCCGCCTTGCTGACCGGTCGTCACGCCGTTTGCGCCACTCTCACCGTTCGCCCCCCAGGGGATGCCGTCGGCACCGTCGGCACCGTCGGCGGCGTTGTCGATGTGTATCGGCGGGGGATTGGTGCCCTCACCGCCGGTACCGCCCGACCCGCCCTGGCCGCCGGCCCCGCCGTTGCCGACGGTGCCGGCCTTGCCTTCGACGCCGCCGCCGGCGCCGCCCGCGCCGGCCAAGCCACCGTTGCCGCCGTCCCCGCCGATCCCGCCGCGGCCGCCGTCACCGCCGGTGACGTGCGCCGCCGCTCCGGTGCTGGTTCCGCCGGTGCCGCCGGTGCCGCCATCGCCGGCCTTGCCGCCGTTGCCTCCGGTGCCGCCACCCACACCGCCGACACCGTCGCCACCGTCGCCGCCATCACCACCGTTACCGCCCTGGCCGCCGGTGCCACCGGTGCCGCCGGTGCCGCCGTCAGTGCTGTCGGTACCGCGGTAGCCGACAGCGCCCCGACCCCCGTTTCCGCCGTTTCCGCCGAGACCACCCTTGCCAACAGCCCCGGCGGTGCCGTCCGGGCCTGCGTCACCGCCGGCGCCGGCGTCGCCGCCGCGGCCGCCGTCGCCACCGTCGCCGCCGTGCGCGCCGTCGGTGGTGCCGGCCCCGGCCCGGGCGCCTGCACCGCCCTTGCCACCCGAACCGCCCTCCCCGCCGCGGCCGCCGCCGGAGCCGGCAGCGCCGCCCTTGCCAGCGTTGCCACCGTCACCCCCGTCGCCGCCGTCGCCGCCGGCCTGACCGCCGACGCCGCCGTTGTTGCCGCCGACACCGTCACCGCCTTGGCCGCCGTTGCCGCCGGCCCCGCCGTTGCCGCCGCCCGCGCCACCCCGGCCGCCGGTTCCGCCGTCGCCCCCGGCAAACCCGGAGGCACCCGCTGCGCCCGGCGTGCTGGTCGACGTGCCGCCGAGGCCGCCGCCGCCGCCGTCGCCACCCCTGCCGCCGTCGGCGCCGCCGCCTCGTAGTCCGTGTTCGCCGGTGTCGCCGCCGGTTCCGCCGCTGCCGACTGTGCCGCCGCTCCCGCCGTCGCCCGCATCGCCGCCTGCGCCCCCGTTGCCGGCGTCACCCCCGATGCCCGTGTCGTTGGCGACGCCCGACCCGCCGTTGCCGCCATAGCCGCCGTTGCCGCCCTGACCGCCTTTACCGCCGCTGCCGTTCGTACCCCCGGCGCCCGAGTTGCCGCCCTGGCCACCTTCACCGCCCTTGCCGCCGGCGAAGCCGTCGGTGCCGTCTGCGCCGGTATTCGACGCCGCGCTGACGCCGTTGCCGCCGGTCCCGCCCGTGCCCCCGGTCCCGCCGGTACCACCGGTGCCGGCATCGCCTCGGGCGCCGTCGGCACCCCCGTGCCCGCCGCTGCCCGCGCCACCGCCTGCACCGCCTTGACCAGCGTCTCCGCCGGTGCCGCCGGTGCCACCCTGGCGGCCGACCCCGCTGGAGTTGTCGGCGCCCGATCCGCCCTGTCCACCGGTGCCGCCCTGCCCGCCGGTGCCGCCCTGGCCGCCGCTGCCGTTGGTTCCGCCCGCGCCGGTCTTACCGCCTGCCCCGCCCTCACCACCGGTACCGCCGACGAAACCGGTGTCGCCCGTGGCGCCGCTGCCCGCAGCCGCGTCGGCACCCTTGCTGCCGGTGCCGCCGTCCCCGCCCCGACCACCGGTGCCGCCGGTGCCGGCGTTGCCGGCCACCCCGCCCTGCCCGCCGGTTCCCGCCGCACCACCGAGCCCGGCATCGCCGCCCGCCCCGCCCTTTCCTCCGGTGGTGCCGTCGCTGCCGGCGACGGTCGCACCACCGGTGCCACCCTTGCCACCCGTGCCACCACTTCCGCCGACGCCACCCGAACCGTTGATTCCGCCGTCGACCGCGTTGCCACCCTGGCCACCGTCGCCCCCGGGGCCCCCGGCGAACCCGTCGCCGCCGGTGAGCCCGGCGGCGGATTTGGTACCGGCTAAGCCGCTGCCACCAGCACCCCCGGCGCCTCCGGTGCCACCGGTGCCGGTGCTGCCTGCGTGGCCGGCCACACCGAACAATCCGCCTGCCTCCCCGCCGGCACCGCCGTGACCGGACACCCCGCCCACACCGCCCTGGCCTCCGGTGCCCCCGATGCCACCCAGACCGGCGACCGCGCCGTCCGCACCAGTTCCGCCGGCGCCCCCGGTGCCGCCCGCTCCGGCCGCCCCGCCGGTACCGCCTGGGCCCAGCAGCAGGGCGCCGTGACCGCCGGCGCCGCCGTCTCCGCCGATACCACCGGTGCCGCCGACCGCTGCGGTGGCGCCGGCACCGCCGGTGCCACCCACACCTCCAGCACCGCCGGCACCACCGCGGGCCAGCAGTCCGCCCGGACCGCCGACTCCACCACGCCCGCCGTCGCCACCGGTACCACCACCCTCGGATCCCGGGTCGCCCGCGCCGCCGGTCCCGCCGGCCCCGCCGGCGCCGAACAGCCATTCCGCGCGCCCGCCTGCCCCGCCCGTGCCGCCACCGGAACCACCGGTGCCACCGGCGCCGCCACCACCCCACAGCAGTCCGCCGTTGCCGCCGGCGCCACCCGTGCCACCGCCGGATCCACCGGTGCCGCCGGCACCTCCGACGCCGAGCAGCCAGCCCCCGCTGCCACCGGCGCCGCCGTGGCTGCCGGCACCGCCGGTACCGCCCGTACCGCCCCGGCCCAGTAGTCCAGCCGACCCGCCGTTGCCGCCGGCCTGCCCGGCGGCCCCGGCCGCACCGTTACCGCCGTCACCGAACAACCAGCCGCCGTCGCCGCCGCTGCCACCGGGCGTGGTGGCGTCGGCCCCGTTGCCGAACAGCGGCCGGCCGAAGATGGCCGGCGGGGTGATCGCGGCAGCCGATGCGGACTCGGTGCCCGAGTAGGCCACGGCCGCCGCGCTGAGCGCACTGGCGAATTCCTGCTGGAACGCGGCCACCTGCGTGCTGACCGCCTGGTAGGCGGTGCCGTGCGCACCGAACAACGCACCGATCTGCGCCGACACCTCGTCGGCCGCCGCTGCGGCCAGCTGGGTGGTGGCCTGCGCGGCGGCAGCGTTCGCGTGCTGCAGGGCCGACCGGATCTCGGCCAGGTTTTCTGTCGCAGTGGCGATCAGATCGGGTGCGGCGGAAAGGAACGTCATCACGCGACTCCGGCATTGTGCACGACTATTCGAGAATCGACGTTTCCGTCAATTGTCACGGAAATCTATCGCGATTTCGCCGGGCACGTAGTGGTTTCGGCGAGAGAACCAGTTCGTCGGACTCAACTCCGGGCCGGTGTCTACAGTCGCGTCGTGAGCGACTTCGTCAAGAGCCGGGTGGGCGCGCCGGACCGTTTCTTCGCGTGGGAGGCCGCCGGTCTGGGTTGGCTCGCCGACGTCGACGGCGGCGTGCCGTGCGCGCGGGTGGTGTCCGTGGACGCGACCAGCCTCACCCTGCAACGACTCGAATCGGTGCGGCCCAGCGGCGCGGCGGCGCGGGAGTTCGGCAGCAGGCTGGCCGTCACCCACGACGCCGGAGCGGCGGCCTTCGGCGTCGGGCCCGACGGCTGGGACGGCCCGGGATTTTTCGGGCCACTGTCCCAGCCGCTGCCGATGTCGCTGCGCGGGCACCGCAGTTGGGGTCTTTGCTACGCCGACGAACGGCTGGCCCCGATGGCCGAGCTGGCCGGCGGCCAACTCGATGGCAGCACCCGTGACGCCGTCGATGCGGTCGTGCGGCGTTGTCGTGCAGGCGACTTCGACGACGACGACCCGCCCGCCCGGCTGCACGGCGATCTGTGGAGTGGCAACGTGATGTGGACACCGGCCGGTGTGGTGTTGATCGACCCCGCCGCGCACGGCGGCCACCGTGAGACCGACCTGGCGATGCTTGCGCTGTTCGGCTGTCCGCATCTGGACGCGGTGATCGCCGGGTATCAGCACGTGCGACCGCTGCGACCCGGATGGCGCAGTCGAGTGCGGCTGCATCAACTGTTCCCGCTGCTGGCGCACGTGGTGCTGTTCGGCGGCGGTTATCTGAGTCAGACGCACGCGGCTGCACGCGAGGCGTTGCAGGCGTGACCTGTTGCCGCTCCGCGGCCGGCATCGTCAGCGAGTTAGAGTCAACGCGCGATGGCGATCGACGTGTGGATGCAGCATCCGACTCAGCGGTTCCTGCGCAACGAGATGCTGGCCTCGCTGCGACGCTGGACCGGGGGGTCGATCCCGGATGCCGAGATACCCATCGCGGCCACGGTGGCCTCGATGGACGCCGGCGGCGTGCAGCTCGGCCTGCTGAGCGCGTGGACCGGACCGGGTGGGTTGGATCTGGTCTCCAATGACGAGGTAGCCCAATGGGTTTCGCTGTACCCGGATAGGCTGGCCGGGTTGGCGGCGGTGGACCTGGACCGTCCGATGCGGGCCGTACGAGAACTGCGTCGCCGCGTCGCCGACGGCTTCGTCGGGCTGCGGGTGGTGCCGTGGCTGTGGAACGCACCGCCCACCGACCGGCGCTACTATCCACTGTTCGCCCAGTGCGTCGAGTCCGGCGTGCCGTTCTGCACCCAGGTCGGACACACGGGTCCGTTGCGGCCGTCGGAGACCGGTCGACCCATTCCATATGTCGACCAGGTGGCACTGGACTTCCCGGAACTGGTCATCGTGTGCGGCCACGTCGGCTATCCGTGGACCGAGGAAATGGTCGCCGTGGCCCGCAAGCACGAGAACGTCTACATCGACACCTCCGCCTACACGGTGCGTCGCCTTCCCGACGAACTCGTCCGATTCATGAAAACCGGTACGGGGCAACGCAAAGTGTTGTTCGGCACCAACTATCCGATGATCTCCCATTCGCACGCCCTCGCCGGCATCGACCAACTCGGACTCAGCGACGAGGCGCGGCGCGACTTCCTGCACGGCAATGCCGAGCGGGTCTTCAGGCTGCAACGAAAGGCGGACAGATGAACGGAGCCCAGGCACTGATCAACACCCTGGTCGACGGTGGCGTCGACGTGTGCTTCTCGAACCCGGGCACCTCGGAGATGCACTTCGTCGCCGCCCTGGACACCGTGGACCGAATGCGGGGCGTACTAACCCTTTTCGAGGGTGTGGCCACCGGCGCCGCCGACGGTTACGCGCGCATCACCGGTCGGCCCGCCGCCGTACTGCTGCATCTGGGACCCGGACTGGGCAACGGGTTGGCCAACCTGCACAACGCGCGGCGCGCCCGCGTCCCGATGGTGGTGGTCGTCGGCGACCACGCCACGTACCACAAGAAGTACGACGCCCCACTGGAATCCGACATCGACGCCGTCGCCGGCACCGTCTCGGGCTGGGTGCGCCGCACCACCGACGTCGCCGAAGTGGGGGCCGACACCGCCGATGCCATCGCCGCCTGCGTGTCCGGCTCGATGTCCTCGGCGCTGATCCTGCCCGCCGACGTGTCCTGGTCCGACGGCGGCCGGCCGGCCAAGACGGTCGCTTCCTCGTTCTCCGGCGGGCACGTCGACAACGGTTCGGTGGCTGAGGTTCTGCGCTCGGATGAACCCACCACCATCCTGATCGGCGGCGACGCCACCCGCGGGCCGGGGCTGGCCGCGGCCGCGCGGATCGCCGCAGCCACCGGTGCCCGCCTGCTGTGCGAGACCTTCCCCACGCGGCTCGAACGCGGTGCCGGCGTTCCGGCCGTCGAACGTCTGGGGTACTTCGCCGAAGCCGCGGCCGCCCAACTCGAGGGCAGCAAGCATCTGATACTGGCCGGGGCCAGGTCGCCGGTCTCGTTCTTCGCTTACCCGGACCTGCCCAGCGACCTCGTGCCGCCGGGTTGTCAAGTCCATCGGCTCGCCGAATTCGGTTGCGCTGGAATAGCTTTGGTTGCCCTGGCCGAGGAGTTGGCGCCGGGAACCGAGGTGCCGGTGGCGGTGGCGTCGCGTCCGGAGCTACCGTGCGGGCCGTTGACGGCGGCATCGGCGGCCGACGTGATCGGAGCGCTGCTGCCCGAGCGGGCGATCGTCGTCGACGAATCCAACACCTCAGGTCTGTTGCTGCCCGCCGCGACCGCCGGCGCCCCGGCGCATGACTGGCTCACCCTGACCGGCGGCGCGATCGGCCACGGCATCCCGACCGCGGTGGGCGCCGCCGTCGCGGCACCGGACCGTCCGGTGCTGTGTCTGGAGTCGGATGGTTCTGCGATGTACACGATTTCGGGATTGTGGACCCAGGCCCGGGAGAACCTCGACGTCACCACCGTCATCTACAACAACGGCAAGTACGACATCCTGCGCATGGAACTGCAACGCGTCGGCGCCGGGTCGGCGCCCGGCCCCAAAGCCCTGGACCTGCTCGACATATCCCGTCCCACAATGGATTTCGTACAGATCGCGCAAGGCATGGGCGTGCCGGCGCGACGGGCCGGCACCGCCGAAGAACTGGCTGACGCGCTGCGCGACGCCTTCGCCGAACCCGGGCCACACCTGATCGACGCCGTGGTGCCGTCGCTGCTGGGATAACCGTGCTCAGGTGACCTGACCGTCCTGGCCCGGGTTGCCGGGCGACCCGCCCGAGCCGTTGATGTTGCCACCGCTGATACCGCCGTCGCCACCCTCGCCGCCGTCGCCACCGTTGCCGCCGGGCGAGCCGACGCCGTTGCCGCCGTCGCCCCCTCTGCCGCCGTCGCCGCCGTCGCCGCCTCGGTCGTACTGCGAACCACCGCCCTCGCCGCCCTCGCCGCCGGTGCCACCGGGGCCTCCCCTTCCGCCGGTGCCGCCCGGGCTGGGGTTGCCGCCGTTTCCACCCCGGCCGCCCTGGCCGCCCGTGCCCCCGTCGCCACCGTCATACCCATTCGCCCCGTAGCCGCCCGTGCCACCGGTCCCACCGAGGCCGCCTTTACCCGCGTCGCCACCATCGCCGGGTGCCCCGCTGCCCAGGCCGGCGTCACCGCCGTCGCCGCCATCGCCGCCGTAGCCGCCGGGCGAGGCTGATCCACCCGTGCCATCGGCACCTGGGAAGCCGATCCCACCGGTCCCGCCTGCACCGCCTACCCCACCGTTGCCGTTGGTGCCGCCCAGCGCGGCCGATCCCCCGCCGCCGCCGTCTCCACCGCGACCACCCACGTCGGCGTCATGACCGTTGCCGCCTCTACCTCCGGTCCCGCCTTCTCCGCCGACACCGGCGTTGCCGTTGGTGCCGCCGGTATTGGCCAGCCCGCCGGCACCGGCGTCGCCGCCTTCGCCGCCCCGACCACCCGCGGCAGCCACGCCGGCACCCGCGTCACCGCCGCGGCCGCCTTCCCCGCCCTTGCCACCGTTGCCACCGAGACCGCTGGCCGCGCTACCCTGCGCGCCGGTGTTCAGGCCACCGATGCCGCCATTCCCGCCGCCACCGCCGTCGCCACCGACTCCGCCCGGAATGGTCGGGAAGCCGTTACTGCCGCGACCGCCGTCGCCACCGTCACCGCCAGTGCCCGCGCCGCCACCGAGAGCGGCCGCACCGACGCCGGTACCGGCATTGCCGCCCTGGCCACCTTCCCCGCCGCTCCCACCGTTTCCGCCGGGAACACCGATCGGGGCCTCCGGCGCGTCACCCCCGTCGCCTCCGTCACCGCCGCGCCCGCCCTCGCCGCCGTTACCGTTGGCGCCGCCGATACCGGCCCGGCCGCCGTCGCCGCCGCGCCCCCCGGTACCGCCGTTCTGGCCGCCGTCACCGTTGCCGTCGGCTGCGTTCGCTCCGTTGCCGCCGTCGCCGCCGCGGCCGCCGTCACCGGCGGTTCCGTCGTAACCCTGCGCTCCGCCGACATTGGCGTCCCCGCCCGCTCCCGCATTCCCGCCGGTCCCGCCCGTGCCACCGGACCCGGCGGGACCCAGGGGCCCCGATCCGCCCTTGCCACCGGTACCGCCCAGGCCACCGTCGCCGCCGTTGCCACTGTTGACACTGCTGACACCGTCGGTGTTGAGGCCGCCTCGACCGCCCTGGCCGCCGTCGCCGCCGTTGCCGCCGAAGCCACCTTCGGAGTAGGCGTCTCCGGCTCCGCCCCGGGCGCCGCCACCACCGTTGCCGCCCTCGCCGCCTAGTCCGCCGCTGCCGCTGGCGCCGTTGCCGGTGCCGGCGTTCCCGCCGTCGCCACCATTGCCGCCGTTGCCGCCATACCCTCCGACGCCGCCCGAAGTGACGACTCCATCCGCGCCGATTCTGCCGTCGCCGCCGTCGCCGCCATGGCCACCGGCGCCGCCGTCGCCGTTGGTGCCGCCGACGCCGGCGTTGCCGCCGTTGCCGCCCAGGCCGCCGTTCCCGCCGTAAAAGCCGCTCTGGCCCAGGTTGGGACCGTCGTTGCCTTCTCCGCCCTTCCCCCCGCTGCCTCCGTTGCCTCCCGTGCCGGCGTTACCCTCAGTACCGCCGAGGTTGGCGACGCCGCCCGCGCCTGCGTCGCCGCCATACCCGCCATCACCACCCGAACCCCCGTTAGTGGTGCTGCCGGCCCCACCCGTGCCGCCGTCACCGCCGCGGCCACCGTTACCGCCGGTTCCGCTTGCGACACTGGTCGGGCTGCCGGACGCGGGGTTGTTCAAGCCGCCGACTCCACCTCGGCCGCCCTGACCGCCGTTGCCGCCCAACCCGCCGGATTGAGTCGGGGCACCGTTGCCACCCCGGCCACCCTCGCCACCGTCGCCGCCGGTTCCGGCTGCGCCGCCACTGGCGACCGCGCCGAGTCCCGAGCCGGCATTTCCGCCGTAGCCCCCTTCTCCGCCGTTGCCACCCTGACCGCCGGTACCGCTGAATCCGTTGGCAGCCGCTTTGCCGGCACCACCGTGGCCGCCGTCGCCGCCGCTGCCGCCGGCACCATTGGTACCGCCTGCGCCGGCATAACCGCCATTACCCCCCAGGCCGCCGCCACCGCCCCCGTAGCCCGCCTGGCCCGCAGCAGAGCCCGCAGCACCGACTCCACCATCGCCACCGTCGCCACCCTTGCCCCCGATCCCGGCGCTGCCTTCGGCACCGCCGACATTGGCGAAGCCGCCCTGCCCGGCGTCACCGCCGTTACCGCCGGTTCCACCCAACCCCGCGGTGTCGAGGGTGCCGGTGCCGCCGGTACCGCCCTCGCCGCCTTGACCGCCGTTCCCACCGGTTCCGCTGCCGGTGCTGCTGAGGGCACCGGTGTCGAGGCCGCCCCGGCCGCCCTGACCGCCCTGGCCGCCGTCGCCGCCTTGGCCGCCACCCTGGTTGAGGCTGCCGTTACCACCGCGGCCGCCACCGCCACCGTTGCCGCCGGTGCCGGCCGCGCCGCCGACCGCCCCTGCACCCACTCCGTCGCCGGCGTCGCCACCGTCGCCGCCGGCACCGCCGTCGCCGCCTTCGCCGCCCTGTCCGCCGAAGCCGGCGGCTGCGGCCTTCCCGGCACCGCCATTACCGCCGGTGCCGCCGGTGCCGCCAACTCCATTGGTGCCACCGGCACCCGCAGCACCGCCGTCGCCACCCCGGCCGCCCTCTCCGCCCTGGTAGCCGGCCTGACCGGCACCGCTGCCGCCGACTCCGACGCCACCGTTACCGCCGCCGCCGCCTTTGCCGCCGGTCCCTGCTTTGCCCTCGATGCCGCCGACGTTGGCCGCACCGCCCGCGCCGGCGTCGCCACCCTCGCCACCGACGCCGCCCGAGCCCGCGGTGCCGATGGTGCCGGTCCCGCCGGTCCCACCGTCTCCGCCCTGTCCGCCGGTACCGCCGGTTCCGCTGACGGCGCTGCTGGCAGAGCCGGTATCCAGGCCACCGGTGCCACCCTGTCCGCCGCGGCCGCCCGCGCCACCCTGGCCGCCACCTTGGTTGAGGCTGCCGTTACCACCGCGGCCACCTTCGCCGGCGTCGCCGCCGGTACCTGCCGCGCCCCCGCGTGCGGCCGCGCCGGTGCCGTCACCCGCGTTCCCGCCATCGCCTCCGTCACCGCCGTCGCCCCCTTGGCCGCCGGTGCCGCCGGACCCGTTGGGGGCAGCCTTCCCGGCACCGCCTCCTCCGCCGCGACCGCCTTCTCCGCCGGCGCCGTTGACACCGCCCGCGCCCGCCGCGCCGCCGTCCCCGCCCTGTCCACCTTCGCCGCCGGTGAAGCCGCCCTGACCGGCGCCGAGGCCTGCGGCGCCGGCACCGCCGTCACCACCCCGACCGCCCTTGCCGCCGGTGCCGTCGTTGCCGACGGTGCCACCCGTGCCGCCGGATCCGGCGTTACCGCCTGCACCTGCATCACCACCGTCACCACCGGTGCCACCATCGCCACCGATCGTGGTCAAGCTGGCCGCGCCCTTGCCCCCCGTGCCGCCGGTACCACCGGTACCGCCCTTGCCGCCGGAACCATTGACGCCGCCCGGGCCGGAATCGCCGCCCACACCGCCGGCGCCACCCGCACCACCGGCAAAGCCCGCGACACCGTTGGCGCCGGTGCCCGCAACCGCGGACGCGCCGGTGCTGCCGTCGCCGCCGTTGCCGCCCTCGCCACCCAGACCACCGACACCGGCGGCACCTGCTGCACCCGAGGCACTGAACAACTGGCCGGCACCACCGGCCCCGCCCTGGCCGGCGTTTCCGCCGGTCCCGCCGGTCCCGCCGGTGCCGCCGATCCCGCCGAGACCGGCCACACTGCCGGCGCCCCCGTCGCCGCCGTGCCCTCCGATACCACCGGAACCGCCGAGACCGCCGTGGCCACCCGCGCCGAGGAACAGCGCACCCTGGCCACCGGCGCCCCCGCTGCCGCCGGCGCCGCCGGTGCCACCGCTGTTCCCGACCGCCGCACCCGTGCTGCCCGCACCGCCGGCCCCACCGCTGCCGCCGTTGCCGCCGGCCCCACCGCCGGCGAACAGGCCACCGGCGCCGCCGGCACCGCCGGTGCCACCGGCGCCACCGCTGCCGCTGCCGGTCGCATCGGTGCCGGCACCACCGTCGCCGCCGGCTCCACCGGCACCCCACAGCAACTCGGCGCGGCCACCCGCCCCGCCGGTGCCGCCGCCGAACCCGCCGGTGCCGCCGGTGCCACCGCCACCCCAGATCCAGCCGCCGCTGCCGCCCGCTCCGCCGGTGCCACCCCCGCTGCCCCCGAGGCCACCCGCGCCGCCCACACCGAACAGCAGACCGGCCGCGCCGCCGGCGCCACCGGTCGCGCCGCCCGCTCCGCCGGCACCCCCGACCCCGCCGTTGCCCCAGAGTCCCGCCGCGCCCCCGGCGCCGCCGGCCTGCCCGGCGGCCCCGGCCGCGCCGTTGCCACCGTTGCCGTAGAGGATCCCACCGGCGCCGCCGGACCCACCCGGCGTTGTGGCGTTGGCGCCGTTGCCGATCAACGACCGTCCCAGCAGGGTTTGGGTCGGTGAGTTGATGACTGCCCACACGGCTTGCTCGGCGTTGAACGTCTCGGCCGTCGCATAGCTCCCGGAGCCGGCGCTGAGCGCAGCGACGAATTGTGCGTGAAAGGCACCCAACTGGTCGCTGATCGCCAGGTAGTCCCGGCCGTAAGCGCCGAACAGCGCTGCGATGCGGGTGGACACCTCGTCGGTGGCCGCGGCCAGGATCTGCGTGGTGGACGACGCGGCCGCCAGGTTGGCGGCTTCGAGCGTGGACCCGACCTTGGTCAGTTCGCCGGCAGCCGCAGCCACCATGTCCGGCGCAATGGAGACGAATGGCATGCGGCGGTTCCCCTCGACTCGACGCGCCGCCAGCAACGCCTGGATACGGCGCACACATTTACGCGGGGGATGGTATTACGCGCCTGCCCAAAAAGGATGAAGTTCGGAACATTTGAAGTTCCAGTGGATTTGGAGCAGATGCTCAACGAAGCCGAATTGTCGAAAGTTATTTCGCACCGCATCACTACTCTGTTTCAGTAAACCCAGCCAGCGGCCGGCCGGCCAGGCCATTGCGGTGCGACTGCCGGGTGCGGGTCAAGCCGCCGAGCTCAGGTGCCCGCGCCATGGCACCGGAGCTCAGTGACGGATCGGGAAGACCGGATCGCCGCAGTCGACGCCCTCGGCCGAGAGCTGTCGTTTGAGCACCTTGAAGGTGACCGTGCCCGGCAACCCGGCGCTGATCCGCACGTACGACGGCCACTGCTTGGGTCCGAGGTCGGGTTGGTCGGCCAGGAAGGCGCGGAACGCGGCCGTGTCGAACTGTGCACCGTCGACCAGCACCAGCGCGGCCATCACCCGGTCGCCGACCACCGGATCGGGCACCGGGTACACCGCGGCTTCGCGTACCTGCGGGTGTCGCAGCAGGACCCGTTCGATCGGCGCGGTGCCCAGGTTTTCGCCGTCCACCCGCATCCAGTCGCCGAGTCGGCCGGCGAAGTAGGCGTAGCCGGCCTCGTCACGGTAGGCGAGGTCGCCGCTGTGGTAGATGCCGCCGGCCATCCGTTCGGCCTCGGCGGCCGCGTCGTTGTAGTAGCCCTCGAAGCGTCCCGGCCCGGCGGTGTTGACCACCTCGCCGACCACGCCCGGCGGGCACGGCTCGCCGGTCTCGGGATCGACGATCTCGATACCGGCCGGCAGCGGGCCCAGCGATCCGGCGGGGGTGTCGGGTGTCCGGGCGATCGCCACGCCACCCTCGGTGGAACCGAACCCGTCCTGCACCCGGCAACCGAACCGGGCGGCGAAGCGGTCGATGTCGGAGGGGACACCCTCGTTGCCGTACACCGCCCGCAACGGATTGTCGGCGTCGTCGGGTTGCTCGGGCGTGGCGAGCACGTAGGACAGGGGCTTGCCCACATAGTTGGCGTAGGTCGCGCCGTAGCGGCGGACGTCCGGCAGGAACTGCGACGCGGAGAACTTGCGCCGCAACGCCAGCGAGCCCCGGCAGGCCGCGGCCACCGCCCAGCCGACCAGCACCGCGTTGGAGTGGAACAACGGCATCGACACGTAGCAGACGTCGTCGCGGCCCAGGCCGAAGCGCTGCGCCATCGTCGAACCGGCAACCGCCACCTTGCCGTGGCTGCACTTCACCGCCTTCGGCTCGCCGCTGGTTCCCGAGGTGAAGATCAGCATGAAAAGGTCTGTGGGACAAGCAGATTGGAAATCAGGCTGGGCGTCCCGGTGTGCGGCCAGCTCGGCGGCCCACGAATCGGAGTCGACGTCGACGTAATCGATGTCGTCGAGGGTGTGCGCCGATCCGGAGTCGGCCAGCACCAGCTGACAGTCGGCGTGGTCGATGTCGCGGGCCAGTGCGGCACCGCGGCGTACCGGGTTCAGTCCCACCGGGACGATGCCCGACATCCCCGCGGCCACCAGCATCGCGGAGAAGAACGGGGTGTTCTGCAGCAGCACACCGACGTGCGGCGGCCGGGCCGGATCCAGCCGGGCCCGCACCGCGGCCGCGATCGCCGCGCCGTGCCGCAGGTGATCGCGCCAACTGGTGAAGGAATCCTCGAAGTAGACGCCGCGGTCGCCGATCTCGGTCAGCGGCACCAGCAGGTCGGTGACGGTGGGATCGCTCACGGCACTAGGCCGGCGTCTCCGCCAGCTCACGGCCGATCAGACGCAGCTGCCCGGTCGCCCCACCCAGCGCGAACTCGGCCTCCTTGGCGGCCAGGAAGTAACGATGGACGGGGTGGTCGGTGTCCACCCCGACACCGCCGTGCACGTGCACGATGGTGTGCGCCACCCGGTGTCCGGCGTCGGCGGCCCAGAACGCGGCGGACGCCACGTCGATCTCGGCCGGAATGTCCTCGGCCACCTTCCACGCGGCCTGGGTCAACGTCAGTCGCAGTCCCTTGACGTCGATGTAACCGTCGGCCAGGCGCTGACCGACAGCCTGGAAGCTGCCGATCGGGCGGTCGAACTGCTCTCGGGTCCGGGCGTATTCGGCGGTCAGCTGCAGGCCGCGCTCCAGCACCCCGAGCTGGTAGGCGCTGCGGCCCAGGGCCGCGATGGTGCGCAACCAGGCCACCACGACACCGTCGCCCACTTTGCGGTCCGCCGGCACCTCGGTGCCGTCCAGGGACAGCTGCCCGACGCTGCCCAGGCCCGTGGTCTGCAACGGTGTCACCGTCACCCCCGGATCATCCGCGGCAACCAGGAATACCGCTGTGCCGGAATCGGTTTCGGCGGGCACCAGGAAGGCGTCGGCGACCGGCGCGAAACCGACCTGGGTGCGGGTGCCGGCCAATCGGTACCCCTCGCCGGACCCGGCGGCGCGCACCGGTCCCTCGCCCATCTCACCGGCCAGCGCCACCGTCAGGATCTTCTCGCCGCGCACCGCGGCAGCGCCCCAACTGCGCTGCAGCTCCTCGGAACCGAAGCGGGCCAGCGCACCGGACGCCAGCACGATCGAGTCCAGGTACGGCACGGCGGCCAGCTGGTGTCCGAGCGCGACCAGGATCGCGACCTGCTCGAGCACCCCGAACCCGTCGCCGCCCACCTGGGTGGCGGCCGCGCTGGTCAGAATGTCGCTGTCGATCAGCTTGCGCCACAGCTCGCGGTCGAAGCGTTGCTCGAGGCCGTCGAGTTCCCGCTGACGTGCCGGCGTGCACACCGCGTCCACAATGCTGTCGACCAGGCCTCCGAGGTCCTGGGCCGCTTCGGTCGTCGAGAAATCCATGAAAAGGTCCGTCCTGTCAGAGGATTCAGCGGTTGGCCCGGGGCAGGCCGAGAGCGACCATGCCGATGATGTCGCGCTGGACTTCGTTGGTGCCGCCGCCGAAGGTCAGGATCAGGCAGGCCCGGTGCATGCGCTCGACTCGGCCCCGCAGCAGCGCTCCGGGGGAGTCCTGACGCAGGGTGGCCCCGGTGCCCAGCACCTCCATCAGCAGCCGGTAGGCCTCGGTCGCCAGCTCGGTCCCGTACACCTTGGCCGCCGACGCGTCCGCCGGATTCAGCGACTCGGCATCGGCCGAGGCCAGCTCCCAGTTGATCAGCTTGAGCACCTCGGCCTTGGCGTGCACCCGGGCCAGGTTGATCTGCACCCACTCCGAATCGATCAGCCGCGCGCCGCCGTCGTCCTTGGTGTTCTGCGCCCATTCACGAACCTCGCGCAGGGCCACGATGATCGGTTGTGCCGACACCAGTGCGACGCGCTCGTGATTGAGCTGATTGGTCACCAGCTTCCAGCCGGCGTTCTCCTCGCCGACCAGGTTGGTCACCGGCACCCGCACGTCGGTGTAGTAGGTGGCGCTGGTGTCGGGGCCGGCCATGGTGTGCACCGGCGTCCAGGAGAAACCCTCGGCTGTGGTCGGCACCACCACCATCGAGATGCCGCGGTGCTTCTTGGCTTCGGGATTGGTGCGCACCGCAAGCCAGACCCAGTCCGCGTAGGCGATCAGGCTGGTCCACATCTTTTGACCGTTGATCACGTAGTCGTCACCGTCGCGCACCGCGGTGGTGCGCAGGTTGGCCAGGTCGGTGCCGGCGCCGGGCTCGGAGTAGCCGATCGAGAAGTGCAGCTCGCCGGCGGCGATCTTGGGCAGGAAGAATTTCTTCTGCTCGTCGGTGCCGAACGCCATGATCGTCGGCGCCACGCTGTTGATCGTCAGGAACGGCACCGGGGCACCCGCGATGGCGGCTTCGTCGGTGAAGATCAACGAGTCCATCGGCGCGCGGTCCTGACCGCCGTACTCCCTGGGCCAGTTCAGCGTGAGCCAGCCGTCCTTGCCCATCTGCGCCACGGTCTCGCGGTACACATTGCCGGTGCCGTATTCGCCCTGCACCGAACTCAGTGCCTCGCGGCGCTCCGGGGTCATCAGCCCAGCGAAGTACGAGCGCAGCTCGCGACGCAGCTCCTCCTGTTCAGGGGTGTAACTGATCTGCATTCCCGCTGCCTCCGATCGAGCGACCGTGCCCAAAGAAAGTCTCAGTGCAGCCGCCGTCTTCGACACCAGCGGATACCCATCCGTCATCCCGGTTGTAACACGTTCTAGTCTGGGAATCCAGCGACCTTTCTGCAGATGTGCCGGGGCCTTATGGTGGTGCAAGATGAAGACCGAGTTCGGATTTACGCGTATTCCCTAACTCCCAGCCCAGGTTCAAGGAGGATGCCGTGCGAGTGAAAGTTGACCGTGACCGGTGCGAAGGTAATGCCGTGTGCTTAGGGATAGCACCGGACATCTTCGACCTGGACGACGAGGACTACGCCGTGGTGAAGACCGATCCCATCCCCGACGGCCAGGAGGATCTGGCCGAGCAGTCGATCGCCGAATGTCCGCGCGCCGCCCTGGTACGAGAAGACTAGAGGTATTCATAAATTGAGTAGCAGCACGAATGCGACCGATCTCTCCGGAAAGGTCGCGGTGGTCACCGGTGCCGCCGCCGGCCTGGGCCGCGCCGAGGCGATAGGTTTGGCTCGGTTGGGCGCCACCGTCGTCGTCAACGACATCGCCGCCGCCCTGGATGCCTCCGACGTCCTCGACGAGATCGGCACCGCCGGATCCAAGGCGGTGGCCGTAGCCGGTGATGTCAGTGCGCGCTCGACCGCCGACGAACTCGTCACCACCGCAGACGGACTGGGCGGGCTCGACATCGTCGTCAACAACGCCGGCATCACCCGCGACCGGATGCTGTTCAACATGACGGACGAGGATTGGGACCAGGTCATCGCCGTGCACCTGCGCGGCCACTTCCTGCTCACCCGCAACGCGGCCACCTACTGGCGGGCCAAGGCCAAGGAAGCGGGCGGCTCGGTCTACGGCCGGATCGTCAACACCTCCTCCGAGGCGGGCCTGGTCGGACCGGTCGGGCAGGCCAACTACGGCGCCGCCAAGGCGGGCATCATCGCGCTGACGTTGAGCGCGGCGCGCGCGCTGGGCCGCTACGGGGTGTGCGCCAACGCGATCGCCCCCCGCGCTCGCACCGCGATGACGGCCGACGTGTTCGGCGCGGCGCCCGACGACGGCGAGGTCGACCCTCTCTCACCCGACCACGTGGTGACCCTGGTCGGGTTCCTGTCGTCGCCGGCGGCCGCCGAAGTCAACGGCCAGGTCTTCATCGTCTACGGCCCGCGGGTGACGCTGGTCGCCGCCCCGACCGTCGAGCACCAGTTCGACGGCGGGGCCGACGCCTGGGATCCCGCCGAACTCAGTGCCGCGATGCAGGGCTACTTCTCCGGTCGTGACCCGGCACTCAACTTCGCCGCCACCGCGCTGATGGACTGACCACCGGTCATCTCCCGGCAACCGCGTGACGGGCCGTAGCCAGACGTCGAAATCACGCGTTTTCGCTGATGGAGGTGGAGTACCAGCTGTGCATCTTCGCCGCAAAATATTTAGGGGTTAATCGACACTCGGAACTTGTTCTAGTTAGTATGAGCCCGCTCACACCAGGCAACGAGTCATCCAACGGTGTGTTCCGGTCAAGAAAATGTCGCCGCGAGCCGCAGATTGGGGGACCCGTTTTTGTTGCAGCGAATTGCCGTACCAGCCCGGGCCGTCGGTGGCTTTTTCGAGATGTCGATAGAGACCGCACGGGCCGCCTTCCGGCGGCCGTTTCAGTTTCGGGAGTTCCTGGATCAGACCTGGATGGTCGCGCGCGTCTCCCTGGTGCCGACGTTGCTGGTGTCCATCCCGTTCACCGTGCTGGTCGCCTTCACCCTGAACATTCTGTTGCGTGAGATCGGCGCCGCCGACTTGTCCGGTGCCGGAACGGCTTTCGGCACCATCACCCAGCTGGGACCGGTCGTCACGGTGCTGGTGGTGGCGGGTGCCGGCGCCACCGCGATCTGCGCGGACCTGGGCGCACGCACCATCCGCGAAGAGATCGACGCGATGCGGGTGCTCGGCATCGACCCGATCCAGCGCCTCGTGGTTCCCCGGGTGTTGGCCTCGACGCTGGTTGCGCTGCTGCTCAACGGCCTGGTGTGCATCATCGGGCTGTCCGGCGGCTATGCCTTCTCCGTCTTCCTGCAGGGGGTCAATCCGGGCGCGTTCATCAATGGACTGACCGTGCTGACCGGCCTGCGCGAACTGATCCTGGCCGAAGTCAAAGCGTTGCTGTTCGGCGTGATGGCCGGGTTGGTCGGGTGCTATCGCGGCCTGACCGTCAAAGGCGGCCCCAAGGGCGTCGGCAACGCCGTCAACGAAACCGTCGTCTACGCATTCATCTGCCTGTTCGTCATCAACGTGGTCATGACGGCCATCGGTGTCCGAATCTCAGCGAAATAGGGACGAGGTAACGGTGGGGGTCAGGCGAGCGATGGTGAGTATGCGATGAGCTACGACGTCACCTTTCGCCTGCGCAATTTCTTCTCGAGGTTCGCCGAACCGGTCGACAACTTCGGCGAGCAGGCGTTGTTCTACGGCGAAACCTTCCGCTACGTGCCCAACGCGCTCACCCGCTACCGCAAGGAGACCATCCGCCTGGTCGCCGAGATGACGCTGGGGGCGGGCGCACTGGTGATGATCGGCGGCACGGTCGGCGTCGCGGCCTTCCTCACCCTGGCCTCCGGCGGGGTGATCGCGGTGCAGGGTTATTCATCGCTGGGCAACATCGGCATCGAGGCGCTCACCGGGTTCCTCTCGGCCTTCCTCAACGTGCGCGTCGTCGCGCCGGTCATCGCCGGAATCGCGCTGGCGGCCACCATCGGCGCCGGGGCGACGGCTCAACTCGGTGCCATGCGGGTGTCCGAGGAGATCGACGCCGTCGAGTGCATGGCGGTGCACTCGGTGTCCTACCTGGTGTCCACCCGGCTGATCGCCGGTCTGGTCGCGATCGTCCCGCTGTACTCGTTGTCGGTGCTGGCCGCGTTCTTCGCGGCCCGGTTCACCACGGTGTTCGTCAACGGCCAGTCAGCCGGCCTGTACGACCACTACTTCAATACCTTCCTGATCCCGTCCGACCTGCTGTGGTCGTTCCTGCAGGCGATCGTGATGTCGATCGCGGTGATGCTGGTGCACACCTATTACGGGTACAACGCCAGCGGCGGATCGGTCGGCGTCGGCATCGCCGTCGGGCAGGCGGTGCGTACCTCGCTGATCGTCGTCGTGGTGATCACCCTGTTCATCTCACTCGCCGTGTACGGTGCGTCCGGCAACTTCAATCTGTCGGGGTAACGGGCATGTCAGACACTGGATCGCGACGCACAGCCGGCCGGGTGGCCGCAGCGGTGCTGGGCGGGTTGCTGGTGGCCTCGGCGGTGTTGACCTATCTGTCCTATTCAGCCGCCTTCACCTCCACCGACACGGTCACCGTCTCGTCCAAGCGGGCCGGGCTGGTGATGGAGCCCGGGGCCAAGGTCAAGTTCCGCGGAATCCAGATCGGCAAGGTCGAGGACATCACTTACAGCGGTGAGCAGGCGCGGTTGAAGCTGGCCATCTACAGCGACGACATGCACTACATTCCGTCCAACTCGACGGTGCAGATCGCCGGCAACACGATCTTCGGCGCGAAGTCGGTGGAATTCATTCCGCCCGCCGGCGACAAAGCCGGGCCCCCGTTGCGCAACGGTGCGCAGGTGGAGGCCTCGGCGGTGCAGCTGGAAGTCAACACGCTGTTCCAATCGCTGCTCAACCTGCTGCGCAAGGTCGACCCGATCGAGTTGAACGGAACGTTGAGCGCGCTCTCCGAGGGCCTGCGCGGCCACGGCGATGACTTCGGGGCATTGCTCACCGGGCTCAACACCCTCACCGCCAAGCGAATCCGAAACTGCCCGCATTGCAGGAGGATTTCCGCCAGGCGTCCGTCGCGCTGGGCTACTACGGTGACGCGGCACCCGACCTGGACACCGTCGTCGGCAACCTGCCGACGATCAACCGGACCGTGGTGGATCAGCAGCAAAACCTCAACACCACGTTGCTGGCCACGATCGGGCTGGCCAACAACGGCTACGACACGCTGGCCCCGGCCGAACAGAACCTGATCGACACGGTCAACCGGCTGCGCGCCCCGCTCAAAGTGGCCGCCGACTACTCGCCGGAGTTCGGCTGCCTGCTGGCCGGAATCGACCGCGGCATCAAGGAATTCGCACCGCTGATCGGGGTGCGTAAGGCGGGCCTGTTCACCTCGTCGAGCTTCGTGATCGGCGCCCCCGCTTACACGTACCCGGAGAGCCTGCCGCTGGTGAACGCCTCCGGCGGCCCGAACTGCCGCGGCCTGCCCAACATCCCGACCAAACAGACCGGCGGCTCGTTCTACCGGGCGCCGTTCCTGGTCACCGACAACGCGCTGATCCCCTACGAGCCCTACACCGAGTTCCAGTTCGACGCGCCCTCTACGCTGCAGTTCCTCTTCCACGGCGCCTTCGCGGAACGGGACGACTTCTGATGGCCAGCGGGGCAATGCCGTCGCACCGGTCGATGGTGATCAAGGTCAGCATCTTCACGGTGGTCATGTTGCTGGTCAGTGCGGCGCTGGTGGTGGTGTTCGGTGACTTCCGGTTCGGTTCGGAGAGCACGTATCACGCCACCTTCATCGACGCGTCGAAGCTCAAGGGTGGTCAGAAGGTCCGCATCGCCGGTGTTCCGGTCGGCGCGGTCTCGGGGGTCAAACTCAACCGCGACAACACCGTCGACGTGGAGTTCGGCGTCGACTCGCGCTACACGCTGTACTCGTCCAGCCGTGCGGTGATCCGGTACGAGAACCTGGTCGGCGACAGGTTCTTGGAGATCACCTCCGGGCCCGGCGAGCTGCGCAAGCTACCGGCCGGCGGAACCATCAACTCTGCGCACACCCAGCCCGCCCTGGATCTCGACGCACTGCTCGGCGGACTCAAGCCGGTGCTCAAAGGGTTGGACGCGGACAAGATCAACGCGATCAGCGGCGCGGTCATCGAACTGCTGCAGGGGCAGGGCGGAGCATTGTCCAGCGTGCTCGCCGACACCAGTGCCTTCTCTTCGACGTTGGGCAAGCGCGACCAGCTGATCGGCGACGTGATCACCAACCTGAACACCGTGCTGGGCACCATCGACCAGCGCAGCGCCCAGTTCTCGACCAGCGTCGACCAACTGCAGCAGCTGATCGACGGACTAGCCAAGAACCGGGACCCGATAGCCGGTGCGATCCCGCCGTTGTCGTCGACGGTGACGGATTTGACCGACCTGCTGCGGAATTCGCGCCGGCCGCTGCAGGGCGTACTGGAAAACGCCCGGCCGTTCGCCACCGAGCTGGACACCCGCAAAGCCGAAATCAACAACGACATCGAGCAATTGGGCGAGGACTACCTGCGGCTGGCCGCACTCGGCACGTACGGTTCGTTCTTCAACATCTATTTCTGCTCGGTCACCATCAAGATCAACGGGCCGGCCGGTTCGGACATCCGGCTCGGCCTGGGCGGCCAGGTCGATTCGAGCAAGGGGAGGTGCGCCTTTGCCAAGTAGCAAGCCGAGCAGCCAACGTGACCGTGATCCGCTGCGTACCGGCGTCATCGGCCTCACGGTGGTGATCTGCGTCGTCCTGATCGCCTTCGGCTACGCCGGGTTGCCCTTCTGGCCGCAGGGCAAGACCTACGCCGCTTATTTCAGCGACGCGGCCGGTATCACCTCAGGCAACAATGTGCTGGTTTCGGGCGTCAAGGTGGGCAAGGTCTCCGACGTCAGCCTGGCCGGGGACACCGCCAAGGTCACCTTCACCGTGGACCGGCACGTCGAAGTCGGCGACCAGTCGCTGGCCGCCATCCGCACCGACACCATCCTCGGTGAGCGGTCGATCTCGGTGAGCCCGGGCGGCCGCGGCCACGCGACGGTCATCCCGCTGAGCCGCACCACCACGCCCTACACGTTGGCCGGCGCGCTGGAGGATCTCGGCCAGAACGCCACCAATCTGAACAAGCCGCAGTTCGAGCACGCGTTGCAGGTGCTGACGAACACCCTGCACGACGCGACGCCGGGCCTGCGCGGCGCTCTGGACGGCGTCACCACGCTGTCCCGCACGCTGAATTCCCGCGACGAGGCGCTGCAAGGTTTGCTCACCCACGCCAAGTCGGTGACCGCGGTGCTGTCCGATCGCGCCGGGCAGGTCAGGCAGCTGGTCGACGACGGCAACCAACTGTTCGCGGCCCTCGACGAACGCCGTGCCGCGCTGGGTTCGCTGATCTCCGGTATCCAGGGCGTTTCCGCGCAGCTCTCCGGCTTCGTCAACGACAACCGCAGGGAGTTCGGCCCGGCGTTGTCCAAGATCAACGATGTGATGGCCAACCTCAACGAGCGGCGCGACTACATCACCGAGGCCCTCAAACGACTGCCCACCTACGCCACCACGCTGGGGGAGGTGGTGGGCTCCGGACCCGGCTTCAACGTCAACGTCTTCGGCGCGATCCCCGCGCCACTGGTCGCGGCGATGTTCGACTTCGTCTTCCAGCCGGGCAAGCTGCCCGACAGCCTCGCCGACTACCTGCGCGGCATGATCCAGGAGCGCTGGACGATCAGGCCGAAGTCGCCATGACCACCGCGAAGCGATTCGGCAGCAAAGGCCTGCGGACCGTCACCGTCGTGGCCTTGGTGGCGGCGCTGTTGGGCGGCGCCTACGTGCTGTTCTCTGCCGGCGGCGGTGGGCGCAAGCTGACCGCCCACTTCACCTCCGCCGTCGGGCTCTACCCCGGGGACCAGGTACGCATCCTGGGCGTTCCGGTCGGCGAGATCGAGTCGATCGAGCCGCGGGCCTCCGACGTGCTGATCACGATGACCGTCGGCGACGACGTCAAGATCCCCAAGGACGCCAAGGCCCTGATTATGTCGCCGAACCTGGTGGCGGCGCGGTTCATCCAGCTCACCCCGGCCTACACCGGCGGCGCGGTGCTGCCCGACGGCGCGAGCATCGACTTGTCGCGCACCGGGGTCCCGGTGGAGTGGGATGAGGTGAAGAAGTCGCTGACCGACCTGTCGGTGTCGCTCAGCCCGGCGGCGGGCGAAATGCAGGGCCCGCTGGGCGCGGCGATCAACCAGGCGGCCAACACCCTCGACGGCAACGGGCAGTCGTTCCACAGCGCGCTGCTCGAGCTCGCACAGGTGGCCGGGCGCCTGGGGGATTCGCGCAGCGACATCTTCGGCACTGTCAAGAACCTGCAGATCCTGGTCGACGCGCTCTCGCAGAGCAACGAGCAGATCGTGCAATTCGCCGGCCATGTGGCGTCGGTGTCGCAGGTGCTGGCTGACAGTACCCGCGATCTCGACCAGACCCTGGGCACTCTCAACCAGGCACTCACCGACGTCCGCGGTTTCCTGCAGGAGAACAATTCGACACTGATCGAAACGGTCGATCAGCTCAAGGACTTCACCCAGACCCTGAACGACCAGAGCGACAACATCGAGCAGGTGCTGCACGTCGCGGGTCCCGGCATCACCAACTTCTACAACATCTACGACCCTGCGCAGGGCACCCTGAACGGGCTGCTCTCGCTGCCGAACTTCATGAACCCGGTGCAGTTCATCTGCGGTGGTTCCTTCGACACCGCGGGCGGCCCGTCGGCTCCCGACTACTACCGGCGCGCCGAGATCTGCCGCGAGCGGCTGGGACCGGTGCTTCGCCGGCTGACCGTCAACTACCCGCCGATCATGTTTCACCCGATCAACACCATCACCGCCTACAAGGGCCAGATGATCTACGACACCCCGGCGACGCAGGCCAAAGCCCAGATGCCGATTCCGGAGCTGACCTGGATTCCGGCCAAGGGTGCCGGGCAGCAACCCGCGCCCGGCAATACCACCGACCTGCAGGGCCTGTTCGTCCCGACGGCTCCGGGGCCGGCCTCGCCGCCGGGATACGGCCCGGCGCCGGGTCCCGCCACAGCGCCCGCCCCGGGTCCGTTACCCGGTCCCGCCGGGCCGCTGCCCGCCGAGCAGGGAGCCGGCAGATGAGGCGAATCTGGTTGCGCGCGGGTGTTTGTGCGCTCGGTAGCACGCTGCTCGCCGGCTGTTCCTTCGGCGGACTGAACTCGCTGTCGATGCCCGGTACCGCGGGCCACGGCGGTGGTGCGTACTCCATTACCGTCGAACTCAAGGATGTGGCGACATTGCCGCAGAACTCGCCGGTGATGGTCGACGACGTCACCGTCGGCAGTGTGGCCGGCATCGCCGCCGAGCAACGGGCCGATGGATCCTTCTATGCCGCAGTGAAACTGGCGCTGGACAAGAACGTGGTGTTGCCCGCCAACGCCATTGCGCGGGTCTCCCAGACGTCGCTGCTGGGTTCGCTGCACATCGAACTCGCCCCGCCGGTCGGCAAGCCCGCCTCGCCGAACAAGCTGCGGGACGGGTCGCGCATCATCGAGGCCAACACCGGCCGCTTCCCCACCACCGAGGAGGTCTTCTCGGCGCTGGGCGTGGTGGTCAACAAGGGCAATGTGGGTGCGCTGGAAGAGATCACCGACGAGACGTATCAGGCGGTGGCCGGTCGGCAGGGACAGTTCGGCGACCTGGTGCCGCGCCTGGCCGAGTTGACGTCCGGGCTGAACCGGCAGGTCAACGACATCATCGGCGCCATGGAGGGGTTGGACCGGTTCTCGGCGATCCTGGCGCGCGATAAGGACAATCTGGGCCGGGCGCTGGACACGCTGCCCGAAGCGGTCCGGGTGCTCAACAAGAATCGCGACCACATCGTCGAAGCGTTCAGTTCGCTGCGTCGGCTGGCCAACGTCACCTCGCACGTGCTGTCCCAGACCAAGGTCGACTTCGCCGCCGACCTCAAGGATCTGTATTCGGCGCTCAAGGCGCTCAACGACAACCGCAAGAACTTCGTGACGTCGCTGCAGATCATGCTGACGTTCCCGTTCCCGAACTTCGGCATCAAGCAGGCGGTGCGCGGTGACTACCTCAACGTGTTCACCACGTTCGACCTGACCCTGCGCCGGCTGGGGGAGACGTTCTTCACCACCAGCTACGCGCTCGACCCGAACATGATGCACATGGACGAGGTGCTCACTCCGCCCGACTTCCTGATGGGCTCGCTGGCCAACCTGTCCGGACAGGCGGCCGACCCGTTCAAGATTCCGCCCGGCACGGCAGCACAGTAGAGGCGGGACGATGATAGACAGACTCACCAAGATCCAGCTGTCGATTTTCGCGATCATCACGGTCATCACCCTGGCCGTGATGGCGATCTTCTATCTGCGGTTGCCGGCCACCTTCGGCATCGGAACCTACCGTGTGAGTGCCGATTTCGTGGCCGGCGGGGGTCTGTACAAGAACGCCAACGTCACCTTCCGCGGCGTGGCGGTCGGCCGGGTCGAATCCGTCGGGCTGAACAAGAGTGGCGTCACCGCCCAGATGCGGCTCAACAGCGGAACCCCGATTCCGGCGAACGTCACCGCCACCGTGAAAAGCGTGTCGGCGATCGGCGAGCAGTACATCGACCTGGTGCCGCCGGCGAACCCGTCGCCGGGCAAGCTGCGCAACGGCGCCAAGATCGACCGGGCCAACACCCAGATCGGGCAGGACGTCGCCGATTTGCTGAAGCGGGCGGAGACACTGGTCAACAGCCTGGGTGACACCCGGTTGCGCGAAGTCCTGCACGAGGCGTTCGTGGCGACCAACGGCACCGGCCCGGAATTGGCCCGGTTGGTCGAGTCGGCACGGTTGCTGGTGGACGAGGCCAACGCCGACTACCCGCAGGTCTCGCAGCTGATCGACCAGGCCGGGCCGTTCCTGCAAGCCCAGGTCCGCGCCGGCGCCGACATCAGGACCCTGGCCGACGGGCTGGCACGGGTGACCTCCCAGGTGCGGGTCGCCGACCCTCGGCTGCGCGACACGCTGGCCACCGCCCCGGGCGCGATCGACCAGGCCAACGAGACGTTCAGCGGCATCCGCCCGTCGTTCCCGGCGCTGGCGGCCAACATGGCGAATCTGGGCCGGGTCGGCGTGATCTACCACAAGTCGATCGAGCAACTCCTGGTGGTCTTCCCGGCGCTGTTCGCGGCCATCACCACCGCGGCTGGTGGCGCGCCGCAGGACGAGGGCGCGAAGCTGGACTTCAAGCTCGACCTCAACGACCCGCCGCCGTGCAGCACCGGTTTCATCCCCGCGCCGCTGATGCGCACCCCGGCCGACGAGACGGTGCGCGAGGTCCCGCGCGACATGTACTGCAAGGCAGCGCAGAACGACCCCACCACCGTGCGCGGCGCCCGCAACTACCCGTGCCAGGAGTTCCCCGGCAAGCGGGCACCCACGGTCCAGTTGTGCCGTGACCCGCAAGGGTTCGTGCCGATCGGCAGCAACCCGTGGCGCGGCCCGCCGGTCCCGTACGGCACTCCGGTCACCAACGGGTTGAACATCCTGCCGCCCAACCACTTCCCGTACATTCCGCCGGGAGCGGACCCCGATCCGGGCATCCCGATCGCGGGCCCACCGCCGCCCGGGGTGGTGCCGGGCCCGGGTCCGGCTCCGCATCAGCCGGCGTTCAACCATCCGCCGCCCAATGACAGCGGGCCACCGCCGGGCAACCCGTCGTACATGCCGCCGGGTGTGCCGCCGGTGCCGCCGCAGCTGCCGTACCCGAAGTACCTCGAGCCGCCGGGTCCGCCGCTGGGCACCGGCCCGGCGCCCGGTCCCGAGCCGCAGGCCGCCGGTCCGGCGTACACGACGTACGACCCGGCTACCGGACGGTTCGCCGACCCGGCCGGTGGCACTGGTATCTTCGCGTCCGGCGTGAGCGGCACGTCCACCGCCGAGAATTGGGTGGACCTGATGCTGGCGCCCAAAGCGTTCTGACGAGCAAGGTTCAGTGGTTCCGGTGGTGACAGAAACACAGTCGACGACCCCGCGCGTACGCCGCAAGGCGTCGCGGGCGGCGGGACCGCCCACGGCCGAAACGAACGGCAAGAGCCCCGCCCCGGGCGATGCCGCGGTTGAGGCGACGACACCGCGGACGGTCCAACTCGACAAACGCACCGCAAAGGCCAGACCGCCGCGGCGACGGCAGCCGCACCGGCGGTTGGTCGGCTGGATTTCGCTGGCGGCCGCGATGGTGACAATCGCCGGGCTGACGGCGGTGGTCACCGTCCTGCTGCTCCAGCACCGGCACGCCGACGCACGTCAGGCCCGCGAGCAGCGTTTCGTCGACGCCGGCAAGCAGACCGTGGTCAACATGTACAGCTACACGCCGGACACCATCGACGAGTCGGTCAACCGGTTCGTCAACGGCACCAGCGGGCCGCTGCGCAGCAAATTCGGCACCGAGAGCATCGAGTTCCTCAAATCGCTGTACCGCAAGACCAACGCGACCTCGGAGGCCGTCGTCAACGGTGCCGCCCTGGAGGGCATCGACCCGGTCAGCAACAACGCGTCGGTGCTGGTGGCGGTGCGGGTGACGGTCGCCGACATCGACGGCGTGAACAAGCCGTCCGAGCCCTACCGGCTGCGGGTCATCGTGCACGAGGACGACGCCGGCCGGATGACCGGTTACGACCTGATGTACCCCAACGGGGGTAACTGATGCGCTGGTTGCGGTGGCTGTTCACCGCCGCCGCCAGCCTGGCGATCGCGCTGGTGGTGGGGCTGTCGGCGGCCGGGGGCTGGATGTACTGGGACCGGGTGGAGGCACGCGGCGAACAGGCGGCGCGCGATACCCTGCCGAAGCTGGCCGAGAAGGAGATCCCGCAGGTCTTCGGCTACGAATTTCAGACCGTCGAGCGCACCCTGACCGAAGCCTTTCCGCTGCTGACGCCCGCGTATTTGCAGGAGTTCCGCAAGGGCGTCAACGAGCAGATCATCCCCGAGGCCAAGAAACGCGAGGTCGTGGTACAGGCCAGCGTGTCCGGCGTGGGAGTGATGTCGGCCAACCGGAATTCGGCGGCGGTCATGGTCTACATGAACCGCATCGTGACCGACAAGACCCGCCAGCCCATCTACGAGGGTAGCCGGCTCCGGGTGGAATTCCAGCGCATCGACGGCAAGTGGCTGATCGCCAAGATCGCGCCTATCTGAGCTCGACTAGAAGCACATCGCGTATTCGTTGCAGTTCAACGGATACCGCTCGACCGGGCTGGGCGGCGGGCCGATCAAGGCCAGGGAGAACGGCTGCTTGGTCATCCCCGGCTGCAGGCCGCACACCGCGTCGTTGAGGATGGTGTGGGTGCCCGACATCGTCTCGTCGCTGAACGCATAGGTTTCGTGGGTTTCGGCGAATCCACCGCCCGGACACGAAATGCCCTCTGATTTCTTGACATCCAGGGTCCACAGCATGCTGCTCATCCGGGCCCGGCCGCTGAAGTTCTGCAGATGTTCGGCCCGGGTGTTGTTGGCCGGGGTCGTGCTGACCACGTTCAGCGCGCAGTTCATGGCGAAGACGATCGGGTCCGAATAGTCGTTCATATTGCGGGTTCCCGACGGTTGAACGCACAACGCGCTGATGGCCCAGACGGCGCCGGACACACCGGCCTGGTTGAAGGCGTAGCTGCCGTCGGCCGGCGGTCCAATCGCATGGGCCGGCGTGTCGGAATCCAGCGCCATCCCCACAGCGACGGCCGTGCTCACGACGGCGCTCACGGCCAGTCCGCGACGGATCTTCACGAAACTCTCCCTATCGGTGCTTGTTCCCACGCCGAGCGCTGCACCCTGAGTATCACAGCGTTTCGGCGGCAGCACCATGGTTCAGTCGGAGCCGTTCGGACGCCCATCGGCCAGCGCGTCCAAAAAGGCCCGCGCCCAACGGTCCACGTCATGGGCGAGCACCTGGCGGCGCAGCGCGCGCATCCGGCGCCGGCCCTCTTCGTCGGACTGGGTGAGCGCGGCCTCGATCGCATCCTTGACACCTTCGAGGTCGTGCGGGTTGACCTGGTAAGCCTGACGCAGTTCTGCTGCGGCGCCGGTGAATTCGGACAGCACCAGGGCGCCGCCCAGATCGCCGCGGCAGGCGACGTACTCCTTGGCCACCAGATTCATGCCGTCGCGCAGCGGGGTGACCAGCATGACGTCGCTGGCCACGAAGTACGCGACGAGTTCGTCGCGCGGGACCGGCCGGTGCAGGTAGTGCACCACCGGGTGACCGACCTCGGCGTACTCGCCGTTGATGTGCCCGACCTGCCGCTCGATGTCGTTGCGCAGGATCTGGTAGCTCTCGACCCGCTCCCGGCTGGGGGTGGCCAGCTGGACCAGTACGGTGTCGTCCCGTTTGGCGCGCCCCTCGTCGAGCAGCTCGTTGAACGCTTTGAGCCGCACGTCGATGCCCTTGGTGTAGTCGAGGCGGTCGACACCGAGCAGGATCTTGCGCGGGTTGCCCAACTCGGCGCGGATCTCCCGGGCCCGGCGGCGGATGTTGCGGTCGCGGCCCGCCCGATCCAGCTCACTGGAGTCGATCGAGATGGGGAAGGCGCCCACCCGGACCTTGCGGTCGTCGAGCTGCACTTCGCCGAAGCGGGAGCGCACCCCCACGGCTCCCCGCGAGGTCTCGACACCGACCAGCCGCCGGGACAGGATCAGGAAGTTCTGGGCGCCGCCGGCTAGGTGGAAGCCCACCAGGTCGGCCCCCAGCAACCCCTCGATGATCTCGGTGCGCCACGGCAACTGCATGAAGAGCTCGACCGGCGGGAACGGGATGTGCAGGAAGAATCCGATGGTCAGGTCCGGCCGCAACTCGCGCAGCATCTTCGGCACCAGCTGCAGCTGGTAGTCCTGCACCCAGACGGTGCCACCCTGGGCGGCGGCGCGCGAAGCCGCTTCGGCAAACCGGCGGTTGACGTCGACATACCGCTCCCACCACTCGCGGTGGTAGGCCGGCTTGACGATCACATCGTGATAGAGCGGCCACAGCGTGGCGTTGGAGAACCCTTCGTAGTACTGCGCGACATCCGCGGCGCTGAGCCGGACCGGATACAGCTGCAGGTCGTCCTGGGCGATCGGCGCGTCTTGCTGTTCGACGTCGTCGTCAACGACCCCGGGCCAGCCGATCCAGGCCCCGCGCCGCTTGCGCAGCAGCGGCTCCAGGGCCGTGACCAGGCCGCCGGGGCTGCGTTTCCAGTTGACGGTGCCGTCGGGGAGCCGTTCCTGATCGACCGGCAGACGGTTGGCGACGACGACGAAGTCAGAGTCCCCGCCACCCTTGGGAGCCATTAGTTGTCGAGTTTCGCCGGCCCGATACCCAGCATGGACAGAAAGACCCGGCACTCGTCGGCGTCGTTGGCGTATGCGGCGACAACGCGTCGAGCCTGGCTGGCCGTGCTGTCGGCCAGCGGTTCCACGTCGCCGATGTCACCGTGGTCGGTCTTGGTAGGCATTACTCAACTGTAAGGGAAGCCGGGTCGCCGGCGCTTTCTAGTCCGGCACCCGGGTCGGCGTGCTCACCGGGGCGCGCCGCCCCAGCTACGGCCCGCTTACAGACCGTCCGTAATGTGTAAAGACCTAGCCCGTGACAAGTGAGGTGGGCGCATGACACTCTCCGATCAGGACAGCGCCGAGGCGCAGGAGTACCAGGCCCCGGAAATGGTGGCCTACGAGACCCTCGACGAGGGTCGCATCGCACGCATCTGGTTGAACCGACCGGCCGAGCACAACGCCCAGAACCGCACCCTGCTGGTGCAGTTGGACGAGGCTTTCCGGCGCGCCGAGGCCGACGACACCGTCCGGGTGGTGATCCTGGCCGCCCGGGGCCGCAACTTCTCCGCCGGCCACGATCTGGGTTCGGAGGCCGCGCTGCTGGAGCGAAAGCCCGGCCCGGCCCAGCACCCGACGTTCCAGTCGCACGGCGCCACCTTGACGCCGATCGTGGAGAAGCTCTACCACCAGGAGTGGCACTTCTTCTTCGAGAACACCGCCCGCTGGCGCGATCTGCGCAAAATCACCATCGCGCAGGTGCAGGGCAACGCGATCTCGGCGGGGCTGATGCTGATCTGGGCCTGCGACCTGATCGTCGCGGCCGACAACGCGAAGTTCAGCGACGTGGTCGCGGTGCGGCTGGGCATGCCGGGCGTCGAATATTATGCGCATCCCTGGGAGTTCGGGGCGCGCAAGGCCAAAGAGCTGCTGTTGACCGGTGATTCGCTGGACGCCGACGAGGCCTACCGGCTGGGCATGGTGTCCAAGGTGTTCCCGGTGGACGAGCTGGAGGACAAGACGCTGGAGTTCGCGCGCCGCATCGCCGAGAGACCGACGATGGCCGCGCTGCTGGTCAAAGCTTCGGTGAACGCCGCGTCGGACGCGATGGGGTTCACCGAGGCGTTGCGGCACGCGTTCCACGTCCACGAGCTAGGGCACGCGCACTGGGCGGCCCACAATGAGAACAGATTCCCGGTCGGGCTGCCGCCGGACGTCGAGGACTGGCGTTCCGCCAGGCCGACCAAGATCGCCCGTCGCGACGAGCCCTGACCGAGAGAGGGTCTTTCCGTGCAGCTTTCGTTTGACGACCGGACGTATCTGGTCACCGGTGGTGGTAGCGGGATCGGCAAGGCGGTGGCGACCGGGCTCGTCGACGCCGGCGCGTCGGTCATGATCGTGGGCCGCAGCTCCGACCGGCTGGCGCAGGCCGTCGAGGAGATCGAGGGGCTGCAGCTGCCCGGCTCGATCCGCTACGAACCCGTCGACGTCACCAACGAGGACGAGGTCACCCGAGCGGTCGACGCGACGACCGCCTGGCACGGCCGGTTGCACGGCGTCGTGCACAGTGCCGGGGGATCGCTGACCATCGGACCGCTCACCCACACCGACTCCGACGCCTGGCGGCGCACCGTCGACCTCAACGTCAACGGCACCATGTACGTGCTCAAGCACGCCGCCCGCGAACTGGTGCGCGGCGGCGGCGGGTCATTCGTGGCGATCTCCTCGATCGCGGCCAGCAACACCCACCGCTGGTTCGGGCCGTACGGGGTCACCAAGTCGGCCATCGACCACATGATGCAGCTGGCCGCCGACGAACTCGGGGCGTCGTGGGTGCGGGCCAACAGCATCCGTCCGGGTCTGATCCGCACCGACCTGGTCGACGCCAGCGTGATCCAGTCGCCGGAGATCAGCGGCGACTATGCGCTGTGCACGCCGCTGCCGCGGGTGGGTGAAGTCGAGGATGTGGCCAATCTGGCCATGTTCCTACTCAGCGATGCCGCCAGTTTCATCACCGGCCAGTGCATCAACGTCGACGGCGGCCACATGGTGCGCCGCGGCCCGGACTATTCGTCGATGATGGAGCAGATGTTCGGTGCCGACGCGCTGCGCGGCGTGGTCTGAGCAAGCCGTGCAGCGACTCGTTGGCCAGCGGATCCTGGTGACCGGCGCGGCGTCGGGGATCGGTCGGGCGACCGCGCTGCGCTTACTGGACGAAGGTGCCCGGGTGGTGGGGGCCGACGTTGCCGCTGACGCGTTGACCGCCGTCGGGGAACGGGCCGGTGACCGGTTCACCGCGCTGCCGATGGACGTGGCCGACGAGCAGGCGGTGATCGACGGGGTGCGGACGGCGGTCGGCACCCTCGGCGGCCTCGACTCCGTGGTGAACGCCGCCGGCATGCTGCGTGCCGCCCACACCCGGCAGACCAGCCTTCAGTTGTGGAATCAGATCATCACCGTGAACCTGACCGGCACCTTCCTGGTGGTCCGCGAAGCGTTGCCCGCGCTGCTGGACAACGCGCGCAGCACGGTGGTGAACTTCAGTTCCACTTCGGCGACCTTCGCGCATCCCTACATGGCGGCCTACGCCGCCAGCAAAGGCGGGGTGCAGGCGTTCACCCACTCGCTGGCGCTGGAGTACGCCGGCGCCGGTCTGCGGGCGGTATGCGTGGCGCCGGGCAGCATCAAGTCCGGAATCACCGACGCCACCGGCGGATACATCCCCAAAGACGCGAACTGGTCGCTGTTCGGCAGGCTGATGCCGATCCTGCCCACTACCGAAACGTCCAGCGGCACCGGGATGGCCGACCCGTCGGTGATCGCCGGTGTCATCGCGATGCTGGTCTCCGAGGACGGCGCGTTCATCACCGGGACCGAGATCCGCATCGACGGCGGAACCCACGCCTGACGCGGCTCAGTTGACGCAGGGCACGCCGCCGCCGTCGATCGGCTTGCCGCGATCGGGCGTGGGATACGGCGTGAAGTTGCCGTTGTAGTAATAGCCGCTGGTCGATGTCGTGGTCGTGGTGGTGCTGGTGCTCGTGGTGGTGGTTTCTTCGGCGGCGGGCAGCGAGAAGTTGGTGTCGACAGTCACCCGGATATGTCCGGCCGCAATGTTCGGGCTCGGCTGTAGCGGAGCGTCGACGCCGAGCAGCGTGGCCAGGTTCTGCGCGTCGGCTTCCGCACCCGGACCGTATTGGAGCGTGGTGGACGTCGGGTCGCCTGACTCGCGGTCGCGGACCTGTCCCGCGGTGAAACCGCGCTTTTTCAGCGCGGTGGACAGTTGGCTGGCCATGCCGCCGATGCTGCCGGCGTTGACCACGTCGACGACGGTCGCCGGGTTCGGTTTGCTGCTGGTAGTGGTCGCCGGGGTCGGGGCGGCAACCGTTCCGAACGCCGCCGCGATCTCGGCCTTGATCGCGGCCGGATCGATGATGTTGACGTCCTGGCCGTCGATGTTGTCGTAACGCACCACCGGCAGCGTGCGGAACTCGACGTTCCCACCGGCGAGTTCGCCCATCCGGCGGAACAGGCCCTCGTCCCAGCCCGCCGACAGCACGACGTCTTTGCGGGCCACGGCCATCAGGCTGTTGAGGCGGTTCAGGTCGGTGAAGGTGCCCGTACTCTGCAGGTCCCGCATGACCGAGGACAAGAAGGCCTGTTGGCGGTGGGTGCGGTCCAGGTCGCCGTTCTCCAGACCGTGCCGTTGCCGGACGAACGACAGCGCCTGGGAGGCGTCCAGGCGCTGACGCCCGGCCGGGAAGTCGGCGCCGGAGTAGGAGTCATAGACGGGATGGTTCAGGCATACCTCGACGCCGCCCAGCGTTTGGGCCAGGTCATAGAAGCCGGCGAGGTTGATCTCGGCGAAGTAGTCGATCGGAACGCCGGTCAGGCTGCGCACCGCGCGCAGCGTGGCGGCCCGGCCGGCTTCGCGGCCCCGGGCTTCCAGCTCGCGCTGGGTGAGCGAGCCCTGATTGGCCAGCTGGTTGGCGATGTACTGCTTGGTGAGCCCGTACGCCTCTTTGATCTTGATGTGGTTGTAGCCCGGGACGCCGTTGAAGGGCACCCAGTCGTCTCGTGGGATCGAGAAGGCGACGACCTTACCGTCGGCGCCGACGTGCACGAGGATCAGCGTGTTGGTGTTGTAGCCGCCCTGGTCGGAGTCGCCGGCGTGCAGGTGCTTCAAGATCGACCAGGGCAGGTCGTTGCCCTCCTGGTCTTTGCGGGAGTCCAGCCCGATCAGCAGGATGTTCATGGTGTTTCCGCTGGACCGCGGGTCCTCGGCGGTCAACGCCTGCGAAATGGTGATGCCGCCGAGCGCGCCGTGCGCGACCCAGTAGCCGGCCCCGGTCATCCCGACCGCCACTGCCGAGGCCAGGGTCATGAAGACCCGCGACAGCCGCTTGGCCAGTCGCGACGGCCGCCGAGCAGCGCGGCGGTCTGATCGGAGGCGGTGGTTACCGCCGGAGCGCGCCACTACCGTCCTCGGCCAACCACCCACCAACCGGCCGGCGCCCGGCCGGCGGTTTGCGGTGCAGTCGTTTCAGGCATGACGTCCAGTATGCGACAGATTGCTGCGGAGCCCATGCTCCACGGGTAACGATGTGGGCAGACTCACCTGGTGAGCAGGTCAGACACCCTTTCGGGGGAGTTTCGCGCGATATCCCGGAGCTCAGCAGTACTGATAGTCGATGTGCCAGCGGCCGTTGACGTAGTCGGCCACGAAGTGACCGCCCAGGGCCGGGTTGGCGTCGTTGATCATGCCTGCGCCCCCGGCGTTGGGGGTGAATCCGGGCGGATCCCAGGTGACGGACCGCGGGTTGGCCGGTGCATCGGGGGTGCAGCCGGCCTGTTTGGCGACGTAGCCGTCGGTGATCCGGCGTTCCGCGGTGGCCTGGTCGCCACCGTCCGGCGCCGGATCGGCCAGGCACAGATAGTTGGCGCCGCAGTAGTTCTCGCTGACGTTCACCAGCGCCACATCGGTCACAGGTACCGCGGCGAGGGAGCCGCCGAGCATCATCGCCACTACGACCAGTCCCGCTATTCGAGCGTTCATCGGACCCTCTCGATCTCCTCACCGGAGCTGTAATACAACGGGATGTCCATACCCGTCACTATCTCGAATACCACTATCCCGAACGGTTCGACTTCGTAGTAGTAGTGCACGTCGCCGCGGGCGTCGACCGTGGTGGCGCAGGTCCGGTCCGGCGCACCGCAGCGCTGCTTGACCGGCATGGCCAGCGCCGCGACCACGACCACGGTGCAGATCCCGATCACCAACGGCGCTTTCATCGAAAAGTGCGTCTCATTTCGTCGTCCGTGCACTTCATCGGGAGTCTAGTGACTTGGGCGCGGGTAGGTTGCACTGCTATGAGCGCCCCCATACCGGTCGACGCGGCACCGGTACCCGGTACGTCACCCACCCGCGTCGAGGTGCTGGGCAACATCGGGCCCAACTGGTTCGCCTCGGTGATGGGCACCGGAATCGTGGCCATCGCGGGCGCCACGCTGCCGGTCCAGGTGCCGGGGCTGCGTGGTTTCACCCACGGCGTCTGGATACTGGCCGCGGCTCTGCTGGCAGTGCTGGTCGTCCTGGTGGGTGGCCATTGGCTGCGCAATCCCACCGTCGCCCGTACCCATGCCCGCAATCCGCAGATGGCGCATTTCTACGGTGCCGCGCCGATGGCGATGATGACGGTCGGCGCGGGTGCGGTGCTGGTGTCGGGGGATCTGCTCGGCGAACGCATCGCGGTGGACCTGGACTGGGTGCTGTGGACGGTCGGCACCGTCGGTGGGCTGTTCACCGCGGTGAGCATCCCGTTCCTGATGTTCACCCAGTTGCGCGTGGAACCTGACGCGGCGTTCGGGGGCTGGCTGATGCCGGTGGTGCCGCCGATGGTGTCGGCCGCGACGGGCGCGCTGCTGCTGCCGCACCTGCCGCCCGGAACAGGCCGCGAGACGATGCTGTTCGGCTGTTACGCCATGTTCGGTATGTCGTTGCTGGCCTCGCTGAACATCATCGCGATGATCTGGAGCAGGTTGGTGCTCTACGGCACCTCGGGTTCGGCGCGGGTGCCGACACTGTGGATCGTGCTGGGTCCGCTGGGGCAATCCATCACCGCGGCGGGCCTGCTCGCGTCGGCTGCTGAGACCGGCGCGGTGGATCATCGGCTGGCGGCAGCCATGACCGCGTTCGCCGTCATCTTCGGGGTCCCGGTGTGGGGTTTCGCGGTGCTGTGGATAGCGCTGGCCACCTCGCTCACCGTCCGCACGTTGCGGCGCGGCATGCCGTTCGCCCTGACCTGGTGGAGCCTGACCTTCCCCGTCGGCACGTTCGTCACGGGCACGGCACAGCTGGCGTCGCACACCCACCTGCCGGCGTTCACGGTGGCCGCAACCGTCGCCTACGCCGGCCTGCTGCTGACCTGGGTCCTGGTGACCGTCCGGACCGCGCGCGCCAGCCTGCGGGGCAATCTGCTCAAGCTGGCGCCCAGCGCGGACCCGGTCAAGGCCAGCAAGGACTGACCGCAGGCGTTGCCCGTCGGTGCGCCTCGGCGTTTGGTGAGTCACCCGGCACGGCTCAATGCGAAGATTGCTGCCCGTGACAGGAAATCTTGTTTCGTTGCTGACCAAGCTGATACCGCTGGCTCTGGTCATCGCGGTATCGCCGTTGACGATCATTCCTGCGGTGCTGGTGCTGCACGCACCGCGGCCCCGGCCGACGGCGATTGCGTTCCTGGCCGGGTGGGTGCTCGGGTTGGCCGCGCTGACCGGCATCTTCGTCGCCGGATCCGGTTTGTTCGCGGGCCTGCACCAGGCGACGCCGCAGTGGGCGTCCTGGTTGCGGGTGGTGTTGGGCACCGTGCTGATCCTGTTCGGCGGCTATCGGTGGCTGACCCGGCATCGGGAATCCGACACCCCGCGCTGGATGCGCGCTTTCGACACCATCACCCCTGGGCGCGCGGGCATCGTCGCGGTGGTGTTGACGGTGGTCCGCCTCGAGGTGTCGCTGTTGTGCCTGGCCGGCGGCTTGGCCATCGGAACCAGTGGGCTCGCCGCAGGCGGGAAGTTTTTGTTCGCCGCGATCTTCGTCGTCCTGTCGGCATCGACGGTCGCGATCCCGATCGTCGGTTATCTGAGCGCCGGGGACCGCCTCGACGACAAGCTCGACCGGCTCAAGGACTGGATGGAGAAAAACCACGCCGCCATGCTCGCCGTCGTGCTGCTGCTGATCGGCGCGATGGTGCTCCACAACGGAATCAGCGCCCTGTGATGTGACCCCCTGCGGCCCCGGCCGGGACCAGCTATCCCGCGTCCCACTTTTCGTGCTTAGCTAAGTGGCAAAGCCGGGCGTCGCCGCCCGCACGGCTCTAATCTTTCTCTTGAATAGCATCGATAACTTTCGCTTGAGGGGGCGGAGTGCAGGGCACGACCTTCGGCCGCTACCAGTTCATCGAGTTGCTGGGACGCGGCGGCATGGGTGAGGTGTGGCGCGCCTACGACACCGAGACCCAGCGTGTCGTCGCCGTGAAGGTACTGCCGGCCAACCTGGCCAACGACCCCACCTTCGAACAGCGGTTCCGCCGCGAGGCCCTGGCGGCGGCCGGCCTCAACGACCCGCACGTGGTGCCGATCCACCACTTCGGGGAGATCGAGGGCCGGCTCTATGTCGATATGCGCCTCGTGGTGGGCCGGGACCTGCAGGCGATCATCGCCGACGGCGCACTGGAGCCGGAACGCGCGGTCAACATCATCGAGCAGATCGCGTCGGCGTTGCGCTCGGCGCACCGCATCGGGTTGGTGCACCGCGACGTCAAGCCCTCCAACATCCTGGTCACCGAGGACGACTTCGCCTACCTGATCGACTTCGGCATCGCCCGTGCGGCGGGCGATTCGCACATGACCGGTACCGGCAACGTGATTGGCACCTGGGCCTATATGGCGCCGGAGCGGGTGACCAGCGGCCAGACCGACCCGCGCGGCGACACCTACGCCTTGGGATGTGTGCTGCACGAGTGCCTGACCGGCGAACAGCCGTTCCCCGGCAGCAGCCTCGAGCAGCAGATCGGCGGTCACCTGAGCCTGCCGCCGCCGCGGCCGTCGGCGCTGCGCCGCGGCATACCCGAGGAACTCGACAACGTCGTCGCGACGGCGATGGCGAAGAGCCCCGACCAGCGCTACCCGACGGTCACCGACATGGCCGCGGCCGCCCGGGAAGCGGTCACCGGCACCCGGCCCATTCCGATGCGCCGGCCCGAACCGGTTCAGCAACGCACCCAACTCGCGCCGCCGCCGAACCGGCCGCCGCAGCAGAAACCCCCGATGCGCCCCGGCTCCGGCTACCCGGACCAGGGGCAGCGGCGCCCGCCCCCGGACCCACGCCGGCCTCCCGGCGGGCCGGGCCAGTACCGGCCGAACGTCGACCCGAACCAGTACCGCGCGCCCGTCGAACCCAACCAGCAGCGGCCCCTACCCGACCGCAATGTGCAGCGCCCGACCACCGACCCGAACCTGCGTCGGCCCCTCACCGATCCCACCCAGCGCCGCCCGGCCGCCGATGTGAATCAGCAGTCGCCGTCAAGCGCCGACGAACCGACGCTGTACCGACCGGCCAGCGGCGATCCGCAAACTCCGGCGCCGTGGCCGGCGGCCGAGGAGAACACGCCCAAGCCGCCGGCGAAACGCCGCCGCAAGCCGCTGATCCTGGCGGGGGCGGGGGCACTGCTGACCGTCGTCGCGGTGGTCGCGGCGGTCGTGTTGACCAGCGGCGGTGGTGGCAGTAGCGGGAGCCGGCCGACCGCGGAGCACTCCAGCGGTGCGCAACCCGGCGAGCTGACCAACAGCGGGCCGTTCACCGGCACCTACACCGCCGACTTCGGCCCGAAAGTGTCGCTCGCGGGCAAAGAGGTGCCGAATTCCGAGCCGCCCGGCCAGGAGACCTGGTTGCTGCGCTCGGCATGCAACGGGTCGGGAACCGAGTGCGTCGCCACCGCGCAGCGCAGCGACGGCACCTACAACCACACACCGAAGCTGATTTTCGACGATGTCCGGGGACGCTGGATAGCCGTCGCGCTCGAGGGTGGCAAGTGCAACGACAAGAGCATCGAAAAATGGAACTACGTCTGGCTGCAGCCGCACGCCGACGGCACCATGGTCGGGGAATGGATCACCGACTCGCTGGATTGCTACAGCAAGCGCACCGTCACCTTCACCCGCAGCGGCGACGCGGATGTCGCCGGCCTGTCCGACCCCGCGGAGCAGCCCGCCCGGGTGTTGTCCCCCGCGCAGGCGCTGCACGGCTTTTACCATCTGCTGACGACCTACACCGGACCCAATGCGCCCAAGCCGCAAGAAGCCGACTACAACGTGGACACCATCTGCCTGCGCACCGGGGACCGGTGCAACAGTCGGTTCGTCCGCAACGGCAGCAGCGGGACCCAGCTCCTGCTGTTCGCCGACAACGTCTGGACCCGCGACGACGAGTACGACGCGGCCTGTCCGGCCGGGGGCACCTCGCACGTCAGGATCAAGGGCACCTTCCCGCTGCCCGAGCCGGCCCAGGATCCGATATCGGTGCTCACCGGCAGCGGCACCAAGGACGAATCCGGCAGTTCCTGCAAGGGCGGGCCGTATGACATGACGTTCACCCGCACCGGCGGCTGAGGGCCGCCGGTTTTGAAATTCCACCGGCGCGGGTAGGCCAATCGAGGCCGACAGAGGTATCCGCACGGGATGCCGTGAGGAGAGGCATTGATATGCGCGCTGAAGAAGGCGACGAATCAGTCAAGGACTACGCCATCGAGGGCGAGCAGACGCTGGACAAGATCAAAGACGCGCAGCGTGCGGGTGCCAACCCGCTGACCCGGATCGGGTTGTGGTTGCGCGACCGGTTGCCCGGGGGGCCGCGCACCTGACGCCTCGCCCGTTTCCGGGCACTGTCGGGCGGGTATGAGACCGCTGGTCTCGTTTCGAGACTGTCAGTCTTGTTTTGCTCCTGTCCAACAAAAGAAAGCGGGCCGATGACCGGTTTCGCAGTCCGGACCCGCAAACGGTCCGATCAGTCAGGGTCCGACACCTTCGCCGATGGATCCCGCGCCCGGCGCGGCTGGACGCTGTTCATCGCCTGTGCCGGTGTCGCCCTCGTGATCGCGTCCATGGTGTCGCTGAATACCGCGCTCAGTGACATAGCCATCGCCACCGCGGCGACGCAGACGCAGCTGACCTGGATCGTGGACAGCTACACGCTGCTGCTCGCTTGCCTGCTACTGCCGGCCGGGGCGATCGGCGACCGGTACGGACGCCGCAGTGCCCTGCTGGTGGGAGTGGCTATCTTCGCGATCGCATCGGCAGCGCCCCTGGTCTTCCACAGTCCCATGCAGATCATCGCCGCGCGCGGCCTCGCCGGTGCGGGGGCGGCGTTCGTGATGCCGGCGACGTTGTCGCTGCTGACGGTGGCCTACCCGCCGGAAGCTCGCACCAAAGCGGTCGGCATCTGGGCCGGGGTCGCCGGCTCCGCGGGTCTGTTCGGGTTGGTCGGGACCGGACTGCTGATCGAGTTCTTCGACTGGCGGTCGATCTTCTGGACGCTCGCGATCGGCGGACTGGTGGTTTTCGCGGCGACACTGACCATTGCGGAATCACGCGATGTCGATGCCCCGCGGCTCGACGTTCCCGGTGCGGTGACCATCGGGGCGGCGGTGGCGGTCTTCGTGTTCGGCATCCTGCAGGCGCCGGCACACGGGTGGAGCGACCCGCGCGTCTTCGGCTGTCTGATCGCAGGCTCGGTGCTTGCGGTGGTGTTCGGGTTCGTTGAATTACGGCGGCCGCAACCGCTGCTGGACATCCGGTTGTTCGGCAATCCCAACTTCGGCACCGGCGCCGCGGCCATCACGGTGGTGTTCATGGCCACTTTCGCGCTGTTCTTCCTGGTCGTCCAGTACCTACAGCAGGTCAAGGGATACTCGGCGCTGGTCGCGGCAATTGCGTTGAGCCCCATGGGTTTCCCGTTGCTGACGCTGTCCGCGCTATCGTCCTGGTACGTGCCCAAGCTCGGCCTGCGGGTGGTGGTGTTCGCGAGCATGGTGCTGGTCTCGGTCGGCTTCCTGTGCATGTGCACTCTGGACGTCGACTCGTCCTACGCCGAAGTGTGCTGGCCCCTGATGGTGATCGCCACTGGATTCGGATTATGCACGGCGCCAACGACATCGGCGATCATGACGGCCGCACCCGATCAGAAGCAGGGGGTGGCATCGGCGGTCAACGACGCGACCCGCGAGGTCGGCGGGGCCTTGGGCATCGCGTTGGCCGGGTCCATCCTCGCCGGCAGTTACAGCCACCACATCGCCGCCGCCCTCGGCAACTATCCCGAGCCGGTGCGCGGACCCGTCACCGACTCGTTGTCCAAGGCGCTGGCTGTCGCGAATCATCTTGGGCCGCAAGGGATGCGGCTAGCTGAACGCAGCAAGGAAGCGTTCGTGACGGCATCCAGCGCGTCCTACGGGGTGATGGCGCTCATCGTCGCCATCGCCGCGCTCATCATTCCGCTGTTCGCGCCCGGGCGTGACGGCGAGCCGCTGGCGATCGTGCGGCGGCTGCGTGATCGCCGGGTCCGCGCTCGGCAGGAGCGTCCTACCATTCCCTGATGGCGACGGTAGCTGAACCTTTCAGCACCCGCGGACCGGGCGGCGTGCGGATCGTCTGGGACCGGCTGGGTGATCCGCAGGCGCGCGCGGTGGTGTTCCTGCACGGCGGTGGGCAGACCCGGCGCTCGTGGGGGCGGGCGGCGGCAGCGGTCGCCCAACGCGGGTTCCAGGCTGTCACGGTGGATCTGCGCGGTCACGGCGAATCGGATTGGTCCGACGACGGCGACTACCGCGTGGTCACCTTCGCCGCCGACGTCGCCGAAGTGTTGCGTGACCTACCGCCGGACCCGGTGCTGGTCGGGGCTTCGCTCGGCGGGTTCACCTCGATGCTGTTGGCAGGGGAGGTGTCGCCGGGTATCGCCAGCGCGGTGGTTCTGGTCGACATCGTGCCGAACATGGAGCAATCGGGCGCCGACCGGATCCACGCCTTCATGTCCGAGCGGGTGGAAACGGGCTTCGGGTCGCTCGAAGAGGTCGCCGATGCGATCGCCAAGTACAACCCGCACCGGCCTCGACCCACCGACCTGGACGGGTTGACCACCAATCTGCGCCGCCGCGGCGACCGGTGGTACTGGCACTGGGATCCGCAGTTCATCAGCGGCACCGCGGCGTTCCCGCCCTTCGAGGTGACAGACCCCGACCGGATGCACGCGGCCATCGAAGTGATTCTGCGAAATGGCTTGCCTGTCTTGCTTGTTCGAGGCCAGGTCAGCGATCTGGTCAGTCAGGAACGCGCCGCTGAATTCCTGGCGCGTTTCCCGCAGGTCGAGTTCACCGATGTCCGCGGCGCCGGTCATATGGTTGCCGGCGACCGGAACGACATCTTCGCCGACGCCGTGCTGGATTTCCTCGGCCGCCACGTCGGCCCTGGCTGAGGGCTGGTCGGCCAAATCTGTGCGCGGTATGAATTGGTTTGCGGAGGCGATCTGGCGGGTACCCGCGCGCAGCGCTTGGTTGGGGCCGACACCAGTGACAAGGAGAGCAGTGGTGAAGCGTCAGTTCTGGATCGGTGTGACGAGTGTGGCAGTCGTGATCGCGGCGGGTACCGGTTGTTCGAGCGACAAGGACAAGTCCACCGCCGGCCAGCCCAGTGGGGCGCAGCCGGCGCCGGCCGGCCCGGTGATCATCGTCGACGGCAAGAACCTGAACATCACCGGCGCCGTGACCTGCACAGTGGCCGGGCCCAACACCAACATCGGCATCGGCGATGCGTCCGCCGGGATCGGTGCGGTGGTCAGCAACGCCAACCCGCCGATCGTGCACGCGGTCGGACTGGGCAGCGTCGACGGGATCACGCTCGGCTTCTCCGACGCAGCGCCCAACCAGGCCACCAACGCGGGGGTGGCGAAGAAGGACAAGACCTACGCCATCAAAGGCACCGCGTCGGGCGTCGACATGACCAACCCGCAGCAACCGCAGCCGGTGACCAAGTCGTTCGAAATGAGCGTGACCTGCCCGTAGCGCGGGCGGACGAACCCAGGAGGGGACGCAGCTATGACTATCAAACGGGTCGTCGGCGCGGCGGCTGTCGCGACAGGTCTGGGGATATCCGCGATCATGCTGGACGCGGGGCTCGCCAACTCCGCCCCGGACACCCCGACGCCGGGAACCGGAACCAATACCCCGGCCCCGCAGACCACGGTGCCGCGGCCGCAGACCACGGCACCGCAAAGTCAGGCGCCGCAAACCTCCGCGACGGCTCCGGCGAGTAGCGCGCCGCCGACTGCCCAGACCACCACGGCGCCGGCCACCCCGACGACCACGCAGGCCACCACGCCGACGGTGACGACCACCTCGCCGAGCGCCGCCACCACCTCCACCACCCCGTCGACCACCACGTCCAGTTCGTCGACCAGTACGACGCCGAGCGGGCAGACGACCACGTCGAGCGGGCAGACGACCACGTCGAGCGGGCAGACCACCACGACTCCGGCCGGACAGTCCAGCACCTCGACGACTCCCGGTCCGGGCATCACGATCGTCATCAACGCCCCGGCCACCCAGCCGCCGCACCCGCCGTTCATTCCGCGCGGACCGCTGGAGCAGCCCAACAACCAGGTGGGTGGTCCCATCAACACGCTGGCCGGCATCCTGTTCCCCGGCCGCGGCGCGCCACCTCCGCCGCCGCAACGCGGCTTCGGCTACAACAACGGCCCCCCGCCCGGCCAGCAGCCGCCCAACTGGCAGGGTCCGCCACCTCCCGGTGGATGGAATGGCCCGCCGCCCCCCGGTGGATGGAACCGGCCGTACGAGGGACCTCCGGCGCGTGACCTCGGCTACGGGCAGCGCGATTTCGGCCCGTTCGCGTACAACAACTTCACCGCGCTGCCGGTCTTCAACTGGCAGTACGGCGGCTGGGGTTACTGGTTCTTCGGGACCTGGATCCCGCTGTACTAGCCTCGGAGTTCGCGCAGCCCAATCCTGTTGTCCGGCAGGGTGGCTCGGGCGCGCCATTAAGCGCAGCCCGCTGATCGCGGAGCCTGCTGCCGCCGCAACCGGACGCCGCCGCGAAAAAGAGTCCGGGTCAACGGCACTCAAGTGGACTACGGTCACATGCGAGGAGCCTGATCACCAGGTGGTGCCGGCAAAGGAGAGCTATGAGCAGAACGGCCAGGCGGCTGGGTCCGCAAGACATGTTGTTCCTCTACGCCGAGACCCCGAGCACCATGATGCATGTCGGTGGGCTGATGCCCTTCACGCCGCCGCCGGATGCGCCGCGTGATTTCTTGCGGCAGTTGGTCGACGAGAGCAAGGCCAACGAGGTGGTGGAGCCGTGGAATCTGAAACTCAGCCATCCCGACCTGCTGCGCAGCCCGATCCAATCCTGGGTGTGCGACGAGAAGTTCGACCTGGACTACCACGTCCGGCGTTCGGCACTGGCTAGCCCGGGCGATGAACGCGAACTCGGAATCCTGGTGTCCCGCTTGCACAGTAACGCCCTGGACATGCGTCGGCCGCCGTGGGAGATGCACTTCATCGAGGGCCTCGAGGGCGGCCGGTTCGCGATCTACATCAAGATGCATCACGCGCTGGTCGACGGGTACACCGGCCAGAAGATGCTGGCGCGCAGCCTGTCGACCGATCCCCACGACACCGAACATCCGTTGTTCTTCAATGTCGCCGCCCCCAAGCGGGTCTCCGCCGACAAGCCGGAAGGCGGCGGTGGGATCGCCACCAACGTGCTGGGCAGTATCGGGGGTGTGTTGAGCAGCCTGGGCGGCGTGGTCAGCGGCATGGGCAGCGCCATCGGCTCGGTCGCGGGTGCGGGCAGGTCCACGCTGGATCTGACCAAGGCGCTCGTCAACACCCAGATCCGCACCGACAACGAGTACCGCAACCTGATCGGCTCAGTGCAGGCGCCGCACTGCGTCCTGAACACCCGGATCAGCCGCAACCGCCGCTTCGCCACCCAGCACTATCAGTTGGACCGACTCAAATCCATTGGCGTCGCGAATGATGCGACGATCAACGACGTCGCGCTGGCACTCGTGGGCGCCAGCCTGCGGCGGTTTCTGGACGAGTTGGGCGAGCTCCCCGCCAAGTCGTTGATCGCGATGCTGCCGGTCAATGTCCGGCCCAAGGACGACGAGGGAGGCGGCAATGCCGTCGCCGCCATCCTGGGGTCGCTGGGCACCGACGTGGCCGATCCCCTCGAGCGGCTGCAGGTGGTCAAGACCACGACCCGAATGGCCAAGGCGGAGTTGTCCAAAATGAACAAGGACGCCATCCTGGCCTACACGACAGCTTTGATGGCGCCGTTCACCATGCAGGTGGCCAGCTCGCTCGCCGGGGTGCGAACGCCGTTGCCGTACGCGTTCAACCTGTGCGTCAGCAACGTGCCCGGACCGCAGGACGTGCTGTATCTGCGCGGTAGCCGGATGGAGGCGTCCTTCCCCGTCTCGCTGGTGGCGCACAGTCAGGCGCTGAACGTCACGCTGCAGAGCTATGCGGGCACGTTGAACTTCGGATTCATCGGGTGTCGCGACACCCTGCCGCACCTGCAGCGGCTGGCGGTCTACACCGGCGAAGCGCTCGACGAATTGGAGGCCGCTTCCTAGGGCGGCGGATGACCACCATGGAGGGGCGATTCGTCCGGTTCGGCCGCGATGCCGGACTGGCGACCGTCGAACTGATCAACTCGAAACCGCTGAATATCATTGGCAGCGCGGCTAATTCAGAATTGGCCGACGTGTTCGACGTCATCGGTCAGGACGCTGAGGTGCGGGTGGTCGTGTTCCGCGGATCGGGGGACCGGGCGTTCATCGGCGGTGCCGATATCAACGAGATGGTCGCCCTCGAACCGGCCGGTGCCGAGGTGTTCATCCGTGGACTCGCCGGGCTGTGTGAAGCGATTCGGCGCTGCCCCGTCCCGGTCATCGCTCGGCTCTCGGGCTGGTGCCTGGGTGGGGGTCTGGAGGTCGCGATGTCGTGCGATCTACGAATTGCCGAGTCCGGCGCCAGATTCGGAATGCCAGAGGTTGCCGTCGGCATCCCGTCGGTGATTCACGCGGCGTTGATGCCGGCGCTGATCGGGGCGTCGCGCGCCGCGTGGTTGTTGCTGACCGGCGAGACCATCGATGCGGGCACGGCCGCGGACTGGGGCCTGGTACACGAAGTCGTCGCGCCCGACGCGCTGGACGCCCGCATCGGCGAGCTCGCGGCACGGCTCGTCGGATTTGGTCCACACGCGGTTCGCCAGCAGAAGCGGCTGCTCAACAAGTGGTTCGACATGACGGTGCACGAGGCGATCGAGGACAGCGTCGAACAGTTCGGTCACGCCTTCCTGACCGGCGAACCGCAGCAGCACATGCAGGCGTTCCTGTCCCGCAAGAGCGGAGAGCGCTGACCCGCCCACCAATTCTGGTGATAACGCCGTGATTGCCCGGCCTGCGCGCCATGATGATCACTACGCGATACCAATGGGGGTAGGGCGATGTCATTTGTGCTGGTTGCGCCGGGCATGCTGCAGACCGCGGCGACATCGACCGAGATCGCCGCGCCACCTACCCCCGTGCACGTGGCGGCGCTGCCGTCCACCGCGGTAGCCGCAGCAGCCGCCGACGAAGTCTCAACCGCCATCGCCGAGTTGTTCGGCACGCACGCCCGGCAATTCCAGGCGGCAGCGGCCCAAGCGGCGACCTATCACGAGCAGTTCGTCAGCGCGTTGAACGGTGCGGCTGCCGCCTATGCAAATGCTGAAGCGGCCATCGTCGTCACGTTGCGCGTGGCCGCGGCCGACGGGTTGCAGATCGCGATTTACGGGCCGATTCATGCGGCCGGTCAGGCGTGGATCGCCAGCCCCGTCGGTCAGGCGTTGGAGCCGATCGTCAATGTCCCCAGCAGCATGCTGCTGGGGCGTCCGCTGATCGGCAATGGTGCGCCCGGAACGGCGACGGCGCCCGCCGGGGGTGCAGGGGGTCTGTTGTTCGGTGACGGCGGCCCCGGCTTCAGTCCGGCCAGTGGCGCCGGAGGCAGCGGCGGCAACGCCGGGTTGATCGGCAACGGCGGTCCCGGCGGTACCGGCTCCGGTGGCGGACCGGGTGGTGCCGGCGGTTCCGGCGGCTGGCTGCTGGGCAATGGCGGCATGGGCGGTCCCGGCGGGACGGATGGTGCCGGCGGACAGGCGTTCTTCTTCGGCAACGGCGGCCCCGGCGCCACCACCGGTCGTGCGGGACTGTTCATCGGCACCGGTTCGTACGGCGATGCGGGCGGTGGCGGCCAGCAGATTGTCATCGATTTCGTCCGGCATGCCCAGTCGGTGGCCAACGCACAGGGCTGGATCGACACCGCCGTGCCTGGCGTGAACCTGACCCCTGCGGGCGTGCAGCAGGCGACCAACGTGGCAGGGACGCTGTCGCCGAGTACGCAATACTCCGGGGTCTTCGCGTCGCAGTTACTCAGGGTGCAGCAGACTGCGACCGAACTGACCTCCGCCTACGGTGTATTGCCCGGGCTCAACGAGATCCACGCGGGAATCTTCGAAGGTTTGCCGCAGATCAGTCCCGCCGGTCTGCTCTACCTGGTCGGACCGATCGCCTGGACCCTGGGATTCCCGCTTTTCCCTATGCTGGCCCCCGGATCCACGGACTTCAACGGCATCGTTTTCAGTCGTAACTTCGACAGCTCGCTACAGGCGATCTACGGCGGTGCGCTGGCGAATCCGGTGCCGGGCGACACCTCCGTCGCGTATTCCAGCGCTTTCACCATCGGCGTCGGCACGCTGATGAACGTCGACAACCCCAATCCGCTACTCCTGCTGACACATTCGTTGCCCAACACCGCAATAGTGCAGGTGACCGGCAACCCGGCCGGCGGCTGGACCATGAACAGCTGGGACGGCATCCCGATCGGCCCGGCGAACTTACCCACCGCCTTGTTCGTCGACTGGCGCAACTTCATCACCGCCCCGCAATACGCGGTCTGGGACGTCGGGCTGTCGTTGCTTTCCGGGGATCCGGCGGCGGTTGTCACCGCGGTTCGCGACGGCATCGACGAGATCGCCACGGCCACCGTCCAATTCCCGGCCGCGGTGGCCGAGGACGTGATCGCCGCGCTGCGCGGTGACATCGTGGCCCTGCCCAGCCTGGCCCTCTGACCGACAGGTGTAACCGTTCCGCGGTTTCAGCTGGCTGCCGGTACCGACTGCAGGTGCCGGCGCGTGCGTCGCCGGCTGATGCGCTGCATCACGGCGCGAGAGCGCGGGCCGCCGCTGCGCGAGTCAGCCGATGCCGACCAGTCCGCGAGCGACACGGCCGCAGTCGTTGCAGCACCGGCGTATTCGCCGTCCGCGCCGATGAAGTCGTCGATCAGACTCGCCACCACGTCCGTTCGTTCGGTCTGCGGGTGGTGGTAGACGCCGTCGAGGATGTGCAGTCGGCTGTGTGGCATAGCCTGGTGGGCCGCGTAGGCGTGCGAGACGGGGATCACCCGATCTTTGTCGCCGCTGATGATCATCACCGGCACGTTCGCGTTGAGGTGCAACTTGTTCAGCGCGCACACGAACTGGCCGCGCCGGTCGACGACAGCGCGCAGGGTGCGCAGCAAAGCCCGCCGGTTCTCGGGGTTGGAGAGCGCCGCGTGGGCTTCCCAGTGCTCGTCCAGGCGCGTCTTGTGCTCGTCGTTGGACCCCAGGGCCGTCACGGCTTTGCGCACCGCGATCATCGGCCGCGACGCCGCCGCCTGCAACAGAATCTCGGACCCGGGCAGCGAAATCAGCCGCAACGTGCGGTTCACTTCGGCGCCCAGTCCACCGCTGCTGATCAGGATCAGCCGCTCGCAGTAGTCACGGTGCTGGTGGGTGAACTGCATTGCGATTCCACCGCCCAGGGAGTGGCCCACCACGGTCACGCGGGGGATGCCCAACGCGTCCAGGAAGTCCCGCAACCACACCGCGTACGCGCCCAAGGAGTAGTCGCCGCGTGGCTTGTCGGTCTGTCCGTGGCCCAGCAGGTCCGGCGCGATGACCCGGAATCGCTTGGACAACGCGGGAATGATGGCGCGCCAGTTGTTCGAGCTGCCGCCGATGCCGTGGATCAGCAGCAGCACCTCGCCAGCGCCTTCGTCGCGGTAGGCGACGCGGTCACCGTGTAGGTCGATCGTGCGAATTTCGCTCATTTTGGCCTGCTTGGTCACTTCGGTGTGAACGGACATGGATGTTGCTGATGAAGTGAGTCTGCGGAGCAGGCCTTGCAGGTTTCTTGGGAACTTCTAAACGCAACCCGATCTGGGGATTGACGCCTGATGCCGGGTCGGGGTCAATCCCGGATGCGGGTGAAGACCTGATCGTAGGGACCGCCTTTGCAGGCACTGCCCGACGCGTCTTCCATCCCGTGCCCGGACAGCGTGGGGATCGGATCGCCGGCCCCCTTCGGCAGCGGGAACACCCCCGTCACCCGGACGTGGCTGGTCCCACCGGCCGGACATGGAACGTCTTCCTCGGAATTTTCCGTCCACGCGTTGTTGGCGAAGATGAACAGCTGATGGTCGGACAAATCCGTCAGCACGAACCGGCTCAGACAGCGGTCCCCGGCGCGCATGCAGAAGGTGTCCACGCTGAAGTCCTGGTCTGCGGGCCTGGCCTGGCCGGCCGCGGTGGTGAATTTCGAGCGGTAGAACCCGCGCAACCCCAGGGCGGGAGAATTCACCCGGGCCGGCAGGGCGGACGGGTCGGGCAGGCCGGAGACGTCGGCATCGCCGGTTCTGGTGAACGTCACACTTCTCTTGCTGTAGCACTTCACCGAGTCGTCGATCCACTCACCGGCCATGCTGCCGTCCGGGCGGGGTAGCAGATAGACCCAGTGCCACTCTTCGATGTCTTCGTTACCGCACCGTTCGGTGTCCAGTGCAACAGCGATCCAGCGTCCTTTGATGTCGTCGAACACCAGGCTCGTCGGGTGCTTGAAACTGCCGGAGCTTCGTGACCCGGTAGCCACGCACCCCTTGGCGCCGCAGACCGACCGCAGTTTCCACGTCTCATTGCCCGGCGGGTCCTGGCCGGCCTCAGGCTTGCCGTCCAGGCCGATGCTCTGACCGAAGGCCAGGGTGTAGGTGCCGGTCAGCGGGCCGCTGTTCGGTCCGCTCGCCGCGGTCGTGGTTCCGCTGCCGCCCTTGTCCCCGGAGCCACTCAGCGCGAAGGCTGCGACCAGCCCGATGACCAGGACAGCCGCTGCAATGCTGCCGATCAGCATCATGCGACGGCGTTTGGGATCGGCCTTCGCGCTCTGCCCGCCACCGGAGGCAGCCGGGCCGGAGGGCGGCACGGATGGGCTCGAAGGACCCGTCGGGCCACCGTGCCCGTACTGCCCGCCGGGCGCATCGGTGCCCCCGGTCGGGTATTGACGGTACTGGGTTGCGTCGGTGTTCGAGACGGCCCGGTTCTGAGCCGGCTGGTGGTAGTTGCGTGGCTGGTTCGGGGGTCCCTGCGGTATCGGCAGGCGCTGCGTTTCCGACTGACCGGGGTCGGTGTTGCGCGGGGCGGGGGGCAGCACCGTGGGCTGGGTGATCGCCGCCTTGGCCGCTGCGGCCATCTCGATCGGACTCGAATACCGCTGGTCGGGGTTCTTGGCCATCCCGATCGCGATGACGCCGTCGAGCTGCAGCGGTAGACCTTGTCGCAGCGCAGACGGTCGCGGTGCCGGCAGACCCAGGTGGCCGCCGATCTGCTGCTCGATGCTCGAGCCAGGATACGGCTGGCTGCCGGTGAGGCATTCATGCAGGACGCATGCCAGGGCGTAAGTGTCGCTGCGCGGGTCGGTCTGTCCTTGGCTCAGCCGTTCCGGCGCCATGTAGGCCCAGGTGCCGATCACGCTGCCGGTGTTGGTCATCCGCGATTCCCCGGCCGCGCTGGCGATGCCGAAGTCGATCAGATACGCGAAATCGTTCGGGGTGACCAGGATGTTGGACGGCTTGACGTCGCGATGCACCAGCCCGATCTGGTGTGCGTCGTACAGCGCCGAGGCTATCTGCTCGACGATCAGCACCGCCCGCGCCGGGTCCATCACCCCGTCGGCGATGATGCTCTGCAGGTCGCGGCCCTTGATCAGGCGCATGTCGACGTAGAGGCGACCGTCGATCTCGCCGAAGTGGTGAATCGGTATGACGTGCGGGTCGTTGAGCCCGGCGGCGGCCAACGCTTCCCGGCGGAACCGCTGCACGAAGGTCGGATCGGCGGCCAGGTTGTCGGACAGGACTTTGACGGCGACCACGCGCGAGGTCTCCGTGTCGTAGGCCCGCCAGACCTCACCCATCCCACCCCGGCCAATGAGCTCGATCAACCGATAGCGGCCGAACGGCGTCCCATCCTGGTCCACAAACCCCCCTATGCAGGTGTCGCCCAAACCGTTGACCCACTGATCTAACGGCAATGTCAAGCCCTGGACAGCGGGGCGATAGCGAACTCAAACAAAAATCATAGATTTTGCATACGCTAATCCGATTGCCAAACCCGCCGAAATGTGATCCACCGGCGGCTACGCGGTGCTGCCACCGAAGGGTTATCCAGGCTCGGGCGATGTTACCCAGTGGGATCGGGTCCGGGAAATCTTCTGCGCTAGCGGTGAATATGTATGCCACACATGTGCACATGGTGTACGTCCGGATCCGCCGCAAGTGGCCCCGCTCGCGCGAGCGGAGACGGCAGAGCCCCCTGTCAGGATTGAACTGACGACCGCTCGCTTACAAGGCGAGTGCTCTACCACTGAGCTAAGGAGGCCGGTGAAGCCGGTCAAGCCTAACCGGTGACTAGTCGGGGTCGACGATTCGTGTGGTGCGCACCGACCGCGCTGACGAGCGCGGACGCCGACCCGGCAGCGGGATGCGGTCGGCGATGGTGCTCAATGGGTTGACCACCATCGTCAGCGAGATGACAGCCTCCTGCAGCGTCGCGATGGCCGGTTCCAGCGCTTCCATCCCGGGCGCGAGCCGGGCCAGGGTGTCGGCCACATCGGCCAGTTGCTCCAGCGGACCGTTCTTGGCGGTCAGCGTGTCGATGAGGCCGCCCTCGGCGAGCAGCTTGTCGGCCAGTCCGTCTTCGGCCAGCACCCGCTCGATCATTCCGTCCGCGCCCATCAGCTGGTCGGCCAGCCCGCCGGGTTGCAGCGCGCGGTGCAGTCCGCCGCCCTCGGCGGTCAGGCGGTCGATCAGCCCACCCTCCGAGGTCAGCAGGTCGACGACGCCGCCGGGTCGCAGCATCCGGTCCATCGGGCCGTTGGGCGCGATGGCGCGGCCCAGCGGCATGTCGTCGTCCAGCAGCCGGGCCAGCCGGTTGGCCCGGGCCAGCGCATCGTCGATACCCAGCATGTTGGCCATCGCATTGGGCCCACCGGTGCTGCCGGTCTCGCCCAGCGCTTGCTTGGCAACGCCCACCGCGGCGCCGGCAAGCGTCAGGCTCGCCTCCGCGGCAGCCAGCCCGGCGCGGGCGGGGGCGGTCGCGATTCCCAACACGGCTTTGACGAGGTTCATCCTGCGAGTCTATTCGCGACGCGTGCTGATATCGCCTTGTGGGGGCTACGCGGAAACGACATCTGCTGGCAGACTGCTAGCAGAGTACGTACAACGACCTCACAGGAATCTTACAATGATCAACCAGCAAGTGCACAGGATCCAGTTCGGGGGCCGTTGGTCATGACGCGAAGTACGAATGGTCCCACCCCGCCGGAGGCGCGCATCCTTGTCGTCGACGACGAAGCCAACATCGTTGAACTGCTCTCGGTAAGCCTGAAATTCCAGGGTTTCGAGGTGCACACCGCATCCAACGGTGCGCAAGCGCTGGACCGGGCGCGCGAAGCCCGCCCGGATGCGGTGATCCTGGACGTGATGATGCCGGGCATGGACGGCTTCGGAGTGCTGCGCAGACTGCGCGCCGACGGCATCGAGGCTCCGGCACTGTTCCTCACCGCCCGAGATTCGTTGCAGGACAAGATCGCCGGGCTGACCCTGGGCGGCGACGACTACGTGACCAAGCCGTTCAGCCTCGAAGAGGTGGTCGCCCGGTTGCGGGTCATCTTGCGCCGCGCCGGCAAGGGCCGCGACGAACCCCGCAATGCCCGGTTGTCCTTCGCCGACATCGAACTCGACGAAGAGACGCACGAAGTGTGGAAGGCCGGTGAGCCGGTGTCGTTGTCTCCCACCGAATTCACCTTGCTGCGGTATTTCGTCATCAATGCGGGCACCGTGCTGAGCAAGCCGAAGATCTTGGATCACGTGTGGCGCTACGACTTTGGCGGTGACGTCAACGTCGTCGAGTCCTATGTGTCCTACCTGCGCCGCAAGATCGACACTGGCGAGAAGCGGCTGTTGCACACCCTGCGGGGGGTCGGCTACGTGCTGCGGGAGCCGCGCTGAGCGTGGCCGGTACCGAGACCGCCAGACGATATCGACGCGCAGTGCCGCTGCGGGTCGGTCTGGTCGCGGCCACCTTGGTGCTCGTGCTCTGCGGTCTGCTGGTGTCGGGTGTGGCGGTGACCTCGATCCTGCGCCACAGCCTGATCAGCCGGATCGACGCGACGCTGATGGATGCGACGCGGACCTGGGCACAGGCACCGTGGAAGCACACCGCGCCGATCGGAGAGGGGCCCGACCCCGCCCGGCCGCCGTCGAAGTTCTACGTGCGGGCAGTGAGCCCCGAGGGCAAGACCATGACAGCGATCAACGACCGCAATGCCGAACCGGCGCTGCCGGCCGACAACGACGTCGGCCCCAATCCGACGACACTGCCATCGGTCAGCGACTCCGGCATCGAGTGGCGGGCGGTCTCGGTGCGCGGACCGCAAGGTGGCCTGACCACGGTGGCCGCGGATCTGTCCGACGTCGACCACACGCTGCGCTCGCTGGTCCTGCTGCAGGCCGGCATCGGGGCTGCGGTGCTGGTGGTGGTCGGCATCGCCGGGTCCGCGGTGGTGCAACGCAGTCTGCGCCCGTTGGGTGAAGTCGAGCAGACCGCCGCGGCGATCGCCGCCGGTCAGTTGGATCGGCGCGTCACCGAACGTGACTCCCGCACCGAGGTGGGCCGACTTTCATTGGCGCTCAACGGAATGCTGGCTCAGATTCAGCAGGCGCTGGCCGCCTCGGAAGCCTCGGCCGAGACGGCTCGCGGTTCCGAGGAGCGGATGCGGCGGTTCATCACCGACGCCAGCCACGAATTGCGGACCCCGTTGACCACGATCCGCGGCTTCGCCGAGTTGTACCGGCAGGGCGCCGCGAGCGACGTCTCGATGCTGCTGTCCCGGATCGAAAGCGAAGCCGGCAGGATGGGCCTGCTGGTCGACGACCTATTGTTGCTGGCCCGGATGGACGTACAACGTCCGCTGGAGGCCAACCGGGTGGATCTGCTGGCACTGGCCAGCGATGCCGTGCACGACGGGCGTGCGATGGACTCCACGCGCAACATCGCGATGGCGGTGCTCGACGGCCCGGGCACCCCCGAAGTGGTCGGTGACGAACCTCGGTTGCGTCAGGTGCTGAGCAACCTCGTCGCCAACGCCATCCAGCACACGCCCGGCAGCGCCGACATCACCGTGCGGGTCGGCACCGAGGGCGACGACGCCGTCCTGGAGGTTGCCGACAACGGTCCCGGCATGAGCCGCCAGGATGCCGAGCGGGTCTTCGAACGGTTCTATCGCACCGATTCCTCGCGCGCCCGCGCCACCGGCGGCAGCGGGCTCGGGCTGTCGATCGTCGACTCCGTGGTCAAGGCACACAGCGGCAGCGTCACCGTGACCACCGCCCCTGGCCAGGGCTGCTGTTTCCGGGTCTTGCTGCCGCGGGTGAGCGACGTGCCCGCGCCCGTCGGTTAGCGCACGCCGGTTCCGAGAGTCCAATGGCCCTGCGCTGAGGATGACGACATTTCGTACGACTGCGCCCTGGACGCAGCGTCAGCGCGGACTCAGCACAGCTGTTCCAGTGCCGCCTTGATCTTGGCCTGCGCCTCGTCCAGGGATTCCTCGGACGGATTGCGGTCGACGTTGGCGAACCCGAAGTCGCTCAGGTTGCGGGCGGGGAACACGTGCACGTGCAGGTGCGGCACCTCCAGCCCGGCAATGATCAACCCGGCGCGTTCCGCCGAAAACGCCTTGGTCACCGCCCTGCCGATCAGCTGGCTCACCGACATCACGTGGCCGAACGCCGCACTGTCCACGCCCTGCCACTGGTCGATTTCCGCGCGCGGCACCACCAGGGTGTGCCCTTGCGTCATCGGCTCGATCGTCAGGAACGCGACGACGTCGTCGTCCTCGTAGACGAAGCGGCCGGGGAGTTCTCGATTGATGATCTTGGTAAAGATCGATGCCATCGCCCAAGCATAGGTGCGAGCCCGCGGGTGGCCGCACCCATTGACGTTCCGGCGCCGAGCCCGCGGGATGCGCCAAACTCCTGACGCCGAATCGTTAACGCACCGTTGCGGTGTCGTTCCCGGCGATCGCCACACTGCGATGTGACCCGATCCCTGGAGGGCACCTTGGCGCGAAGTCCCAAGACGCTGCTGACGATTCCGCTGGCAGTGCTCACCGCTTGCGCTGTGTCCCTGGTCCCCCTGATCACCCCAGCCCGGGCCGCCGACCCGTTTGGTCCGCTGGGGCCGCCCAACCCCTTCATGGCGCCCAACGGCATCGCGTCCATGCACAACGACGCCGGCTCCGCGGATGCGGGACCGCTGCCCGGGCCCGGTGCCCGGCTGGTTCCGATCTTCGCCTTCCCGCTGCTGGCGGCCTGTCCGACGATCACGCAGGGCACCGACGGCCTGGTGCTGGCGTTGTGCACCACCATCACCGCCCAGTCCCCGGTGCTGCATCTGCTCAACCCTGACGGCGTGCTGCCCCAGATCATCCCACTGGCCAGCATGGATATCGCCAAAGGCGGCCTGTTGGGCGGCGTCTATGCCTACGTGGACAACAACAACCAGATGGTGCTGGTCGACGGGACCAACCATCTGCTGCGTATCGCGCACAGCAAAGACGAGCGGGGTCGCTGGCACTTGTCGGTCACCGAGTCCACCGACCTGTCCACCGCGATAGCGCCGGGCGACAGCTCCGTCGGCGTGGTGCCCGACTATCAGGGCAATGTCTGGTTTGCCACCGCCAACGGGGTGGTCGGTGTGGCGAAAGCGGGCGGTGGCGTCGCCAGCATGCAGTTGCCCGCGGGAGAGCAAGTGGCGAACAGCATTTCGGCATCACCGCAGAACCGCGTCGCGGTGGCCACCACCCATGCGCTCTACGAGATCATCCTCGGTGGCGGCGGTACCCCGCAGCAATTGTGGCGGCAGGCCTATGACCGCGGCTCGGCCCGCAAGCCTGGTCAGCTGAGCTGGGGAACAGGTTCCACCCCAACGTATTTCGGGCCCACCGGCGCCGAGTACCTGACCATCGTCGACAACGCCGAACCCCAGGTGCACGCACTGGTCTACCAAGCCGGCAGCGGTGCCCCGATCTGCCAGCAGACGGTGCTGACGCTGGGCGGTCCGGGTAGCGAGAATTCGCCTATCGGCGTGGGCAATTCGATGTTCATCGCCAGCACGTACGGCTATCCCTACCCGCAGGTGCCGGCCAACGCCGGCCCGGCAGTTCCGGCGACGGCGCCGTTCGTCGGCGGCATGACCCGGGTGGACATCGACAGCCCCGGCCCGGGCTGTCACACGGTGTGGGAGAGCAAGGTCCGCAGTGCCGCGTTGCCACACCTGTCTACCGGGGACGGCCTGATCTACACCATCACCCGCGTCGGCCTCGACCAGACCACACCGGCTGACCTGTTCGCGTACTCGGTCATCGACCCCAATACGGGCAATCTCATCTACCAGCAACTGAAGTCGGCCACTATCCTCAGCGACCCGATTCAGACGTCGTCAATGGTGTTGATGGGCAACAAGATCATGCAGGGCAACATCACCGGACTCGGCCGTATCGGCTGAGCCCGCGTCACTCCTGACCGAACGTCATCATCTCCAGGTTCCAGTACCCGCGCATGCTGTCGATCAGCCCCTCGGCGTTGACGCGATAGGTGAACACCCCGCGCACCGAACTGGTCAGGCCGCCCTCGAACTTACTGTCCAACACCAGGATGTGGGCGATCTCGTTGGGCGAACTCGACGGAAACGTCTCTTCGCAGGTGATGGTCAGGTTGTTGGCGGCGATGTTGGTGTCGTAGAACGTCGCGACACCCGCTTTGCCTTTCACCCCGGTGCCGTCGGGGTTCGTGACGGACTTGCCGATCGGGTCCTCGACGACGACGTCCTCGGCCATCAGCGCCAGCCAGCCCTCCCGATCGTGGGCCTGCACGCAACGCCACGACGACTGCGAGGCGGTCAGGGCCGGGGATTGGGCAGTCTGGGTCATCGCACGGTCACCGATCTGCGTCGGTGTACCGGATGACACCGCGAATGTTCTTGCCGTCCAACATGTCCTGGTAACCGTCGTTGATCTGCTCCAGGCGGTACTGAGTGGTGACCATGTCGTCCAGGTTCAGCTTGCCGGCCTTGTACATCGACAGCAGCTGCGGGATGTCGTACTGCGGGTTGCCACCGCCGAAGATGGTGCCCTGCAGGTTCTTCTGCATCAGGGTCAGCATTGCCAGGTTCAGGGTCACGTTGGTGTCCAGCAGGCTGCCGATCGCGGTCGCGACACAGGTGCCGCCCTTGGCGGTGATGTTGAGGTAGTTGTCGATGTCGGCGCCGTGCAGTTCGCCGACGGTGACGATCACCTTGTGTGCCATCAAGCCGTAGGTGACTTCGGCGATGCCCATCAACGCGGCGTTGATGTCGGGGTAGACGTGGGTGGCGCCGAACTTCAGCGCCTGGTCGCGCTTCCACTCCACCGGGTCGATGGCGAAGATGTAGCGGGCTCCGGCGGCCACCGCACCTTGCAGTGCGGCCATGCCGACCCCGCCGACGCCGACGATCGCGGCGTCCTGACCCGGCCGGATGTCGGCGGTGCGGACGGCCGAACCGTAGCCGGTGGTGACGCCGCAACCGACCAGCGCGGCCACCTCGAAGGGCACCGACGGGTCGATCTTCACCACCGAGCTGCGGTGCACCACCATGTACGGCGAGAAGGTGCCCAGCAGCGTCATCGGGAAGACGTTCTGGCCACGGGCCTGGATCCGGAAGGTGCCGTCGGACACCGCGGCGCCGCCCAGCAGCCCGGCGCCCAGGTCACACAGGTTGCGCAGGCCGGCCTGACAGGTCGGACACTGCCCACAGGACGGGATGAACGACAGCACCACGTGGTCGCCGGGGGCGAGGTCCTCGACGCCGGGGCCGACCTCGGTGACGATGCCCGCACCCTCGTGCCCGCCGAGCACCGGGAAGCCCGCCATGGGGATGCCGCCGGTCACCAGGTGGTGGTCGGAGTGGCACATCCCGGCCGCTTCCATCTGGATCTTGACCTCGTCCTTGACGGGGTCGCCGATCTCGATCTCCTCGATGGACCACGGCTGGTTGAATTCCCAGATCAGTGCGCCTTTTGTCTTCACGATGGACCTGACCCCATTTCGCCTTTGAATTGAGTGTGCCTGGCTCCAGGCCCGGCACTAGTGGGTGACGAGTGCCACACGGGCACCCCTGACGGTCAGCATAGCGCGTGCAACAAAACAAATGCTTGGTTGGGTGCCCGCGGCCACCCCTGGCAGGGCTTTCACCAGATCGGGGAGGGCGCCTTGCCCAGCGGGTAGTAACCCGGCAGCTGCTCCCCGGCCAGGCTGCGCTCGATCCGCTTCTGCATGCCAGGTGACAATTTGCCGGCCTTCATCAAATCCAGGTACAACGCCTGCACGTGGCCGAAGTCGAAGAAGTCGCGCTGCCATTCGATCTTGGCGTCGGCGTCGAGCCGGAACCAGCTGCCGCCGATGCCGTAGATCTCCGACGTGGTGCCGTCCGAATCGGTCGCGATCTGCTTCCAGAAACCGACGATCTCGCCCTGCTTGTCGTCGATCAGCACCTTCTGGTATGGGTACTGCCAGTTCTCCAGGCCCTCCATCTCCAGGCCCAGTGCGATGTCGCGGATCTCGTTGACGCCGACGCACATCACGTCTTCTTTGGGTCCGATGTTCCAGCCGTAGGTGGCGTCGTCGGCGTAGAAGTCGGCCAACGGTTTCCAGTCGCCTGCACGCTCGGCCACCCGGTTGGCCTCCAGCCAGCGCTCGACCCAGTCTTCCAGTACCTCGCGGGGATGTGCGGCCATCAGTCTTCCTTCTCTGTGATGAATAGTGCTTGGGTAGGGCACATTTCGACCGCGCGTTCGACTTCGTCGCGGGCGTCTTCCGGGGGTTCGTTGTCCAGGATCTCGACCTTGCCGCGTTTGGGCACCCGGAAGTAGTCCGGCGCCTCGAGTTCGCACATGGCGTGGCCCTGGCACAAGTCCAGATCGACGTCGATCCTGAATGAGCCCATCGGGGTCAGCCCCGGGCGCGCTTGCGGTAGCGGACCCTGGCCGGCCGGGCCAGCTGCACGACCATCTTGGAATGGTCGTTGTGGTAGCTGTCGGCGGGCTGGGCCATCTCGAACTCGTACTCGCGCAACAGAACCGAGAAGATCGCCTTGATCTGCATCTGCGCGAACGCGGCGCCGACGCAGCGATGCCGGCCCGCACCGAAGGGAATCCAGGTCCACCGGTTGGCCATGTCGGCCTGTTCGGGTTTGTTGTAGCGGTCCGGCTTGAAGGCGTCGGGATCGGGAAAGTCCTGCGGGATCCGGTTGGAGATCGCCGGGGACGCGGCGACGAAATCGCCGTCGTGGATCGGGAATCCCTGCACCTCGAACTCGCCCTTGGCGACCCGCATCAGGATGATCAACGGGGGATGCAGGCGCAGGGTCTCCTTGACCACGTTGTCCAGCTTCGGAATCTGGCGCAGCGCATGGAAACTCACTTCCTGGCCGTCGGCGTAGAGTTCCTCGAGCTCGGCCAGCACCTCGGCGTAGACGTCGGCGTGGCGGATCAACTCGATCAGCGTCCAGGCGGAGGTGCCGGAGCTGGTGTGGTGCCCGGCGAACATCAGCGAGATGAACATCCCGGTGACCTCGTCGGCGGAGAACCGTGGATTGCCCTCCTCGTCCTTGATCGACACCAGCACGTCGAGCATGTCGCGGTCGCTCTTGTCCTTGGGCGGGTTGGCCAACCGCTGGTTCATGATCTCCTGCACCAGCGCCACCAGGTCTTTGCGGGCCTGGTCGCGACGTTGGAAGCTCTCGATCGGCAGGTAAGGATCGACGTAGCACAGCGGGTCGGTGCCGCGTTCCAGATCGTGGTAGTACTCGGCGAACCGGTGATCGAGCTGCTCGCGGAACTTCAGGCCGATCAGACACGCCGTCGAGGTGTAGATGGTCAACTCCGCGAAGAAGTCCAGCAGTTCTATTTCACCTTCGTCGCCCCAGTCGGCGATCATCTTCTTGACTTCGCCTTCGATGGTGGCGGCGTGACCCTTCATCTGCTCGCCCCGCAGCGCGGAGTTGTGCAGCATCTCCTTACGCCGCTCGGGGCTGGCGTCGAACACCACCCCCTTGCCGAAGATCGGCGTCATGAACGGGTAGGCCTCGGCCTGGTCCAATTCCTCGTCGGCAGAACGGAAGAAGAACTCGTTGGCCTCCGCGCCGGACAGGAAGATGACGTGCTTGTCGACGAGTTGGAACCAGCCGACGTCACCGCACTCCTCGCGGATGCGCTTCATCAGCCCGATCGGGTCGGTGCGGAATTCTTCGAGGTGGCCGTGTTCCTCTTCACCGCCGGAGACCCGGGGAACCACTGCTGTCGTCATTTCGGCATCCCTTCTTCGCCGAGCGCGAGCTTCTGGCGTTCTGTGGTGGCGGCCAGCGGGGCCTCGGGCTGGAGCTCCATGTTCGCGACGAAGCCACCGCGCGGCGTCTCGGCGACGAAGGTGATCGCCCGCGCCAGATCGGCTGCCCGCAGGAAGTAGTCGTGCCGGGCCTGACCCCATTTGGCCCAGTCCTCCAGGGCGGGGCCGATCTTCTCGGCGGGCAGGCTCCAGCCCATCGACGTCTTCGTCGGGCCGGGGTGCACGATCGAGGCCCGCACCCCGGTGCCCTCGAGTTCCATCTGGAAATTGGTGACCATCGCGACCAACGCGGCCTTCGCCGCCCCGTAGGCGCCCATGTGCGGCCGTTGCCGTAGGGCCACATCAGAGCCGACGAAGATCAGGTCGCCGCGCTGGCGGTCGAGCATGCCGGGCAGCACCGCGGCGGCCAGCCGGTTGGCGCCGACGAGATGAATCTGTAGCTGCGACTCGAACTCGTCGGTAGTGATCTCGGCCAGCTTGCCGAAGTACGTGTCACCCGCACCGGCGACCAGTACCTCGATGTCGCCGAGGGCATCGACCGACTGTGCGACAAAGGTTTTCACCGAATTCGGGTCGGTGACATCCAGGTGGAAGCCGACCGCCTCACCGCCCGCGGCGTTGATCTTGCCGACGATGTCGTTCAGTTTGTCTACCCTGCGCGCTCCCAGGGCGACCGGAAAGCCGTGCGCCGCAAGTTCGATCGCGGTGGCTTCTCCGATGCCGGAGGAGGCGCCGGCGACGATCGCAGGTCGACGGGCGGGTAGCGGATCGAAGCGGGGCATCAGGCAACCTCCACGGACATCGGCAGCTGCGCGAAGCCGCGGACATTGCTGGAGTGCACGCGGACGGAGTTGGCTTCGTCGACTTCGTATCCGCGGATTCGCTTGAACAGTTCGGTGAGCGCAACGCGGGCTTCCATCCGGGCCAGATGCGCGCCCAGGCAGAAATGCGCGCCACTGCCGAAACTCAGTAGCTTGGAGCCGATCTCGCGTCCGATCAGGTAATCGTCGGGGTCGTCGAAGACCCGCTCGTCGCGGTGCCCCGAGCCGGGCAGCAGCAGCAGCACGTCGTTCTCCGGAATGGTCGTGTCGTAGAGGGTGAGCGGGCCGGATACGACGCGGGCCAGGATCTGGCTGGAGGTGTCATAGCGCAGGGTTTCCTCGACCCACAGCGGTATCCGGGACAGGTCGGCGTACACCGGGGTCAGCTGGTCGGGATTGCGGTGACCCCAGAACGCGGCGTTGGCAAGCAGTTTGGTGGTGGTCTCGTTGCCGGCGATCACCATCAGGAACATGAAACCGAGGACTTCCTCGTCGGTGAGCCGGTCGCCGTCGATCTCGGCTTGCAGCAGCGCCGAGGTGAGGTCGTCGGTGAGCTTCTTGCGACGCTCGGCGATCATCTCCTGGTAGTAGACGATGAGGTTGATCGAGGCCTCGATCGCCGATGCCGGAACGTCGTTCACGCCGTCCTCGCGGTGCATCACACCGTCGGCCATGGCGCGGATGCGGTCGCGGTCGGGCTCGGGCACACCCATCAGCTCCGAGATCACGTCCATCGGCAGTTTGCCGGCGAATTCGGCGACGTAGTCGACGGTGCCGCGATCGGCCTTGTCCAGCATCACGTCGAGATGCTGCCCGGCCAGCTCGGTGACCCGTGGTTCGAGTTCGCGAATCCGGCGCGGCGTGAAGCCTTTCGAGACCAGCGTGCGCAACCGCAGGTGCGCGGGATCGTCCATCGCGAGGAACGACATCGTCTTGGACGCATGTGGGCCGCGGGAAATCGGGTCGAGTGCCACGCCGTCGCGATTGGACAGGGTGGTGCTGTTGCGGAATCCCTGATGCACGTCGCTGTGCCGCGATAAGGCCCAGAAGCCGAGTTCCTCATTGTGGTAGAGCGGCGCCTCGTCACGCAGTCGCCGGTAGTAGGGGTACGGATCTTCGTGGAAGTCGTAGTCGTAGGGATCCAGGATCAGTTCGGGGTCGTTGACACCAACAGTCATGCCTTACCGCTTTCGGGAGTACCTGGGCTGGTTGATCGTTCGGCGCCGGTGAGGATCAGGTTCACCACGCCGCCCAACCGGTCGGCGATCTCGTGATAGGTGAACTCCCCGCTGCCGGCCTGCACCAGAGCGCCGAAGAATGCCATCTGCAGCGCGGCCACGGTGTCGGCCTCGGCGCCCGGCCCGATCGCCGAGGCGATCCGCCGGTGGATCTCCGCACCGATTCGGTCGCGGGCGGCGCGCACCGCGCCATCCGCATTTCCGCCGAGTAGGGCCGCCGTGCACGCAGCCCCGACTTCGGGCTCGTCGGCGACCACCAACGCCAGATGGCGCAGTGCCTTGTCGACGCGGGTGCGCATGGGTTCGTTGACATCGGTGAAGTAGGGGACCTGGCGCACCAGATCGAGATAGACCTCGGCGATCAGGTGGTTCTTCGACGAGAAGTAGGTGTAAGCAGTGGCCGGAGCCACCTTGGCCCGGGCCGCCACCATGCGCACGGTCAGGTCGGCGTAGGAGTTCTCCCGCATGGTTGCCATCCCGGCGGCCAGCACCTTGCGGAACGTCTCTTCCTGGCGCCGGTTCCGCGGCATTCTCCCGGCCGTTTGCTGGGCCGGGCCGGGTGCCGACACCAGTGCATCGCTGGACACATGTCCAAACTAGTGGATGGGCGTGGCCGGAAGCAAGCCCCGACAATAAACCGGCACGTCAGCGTCGGTTGTCCGGGGCTATCCGGCTGACCTGCGGGATCGGCTCTTGCACCGGTAGGGAGTCGGGAGTTATGGTTCCTGGCAGAGTTATCGGACAGCTGTCCATTCAACTGAGTTTCGGGAGACTATCGATGGCCCTGTTGGCCGACGGCGCAAGCGCACTATTCATCGACGGCAAGGCGTGTGACGGCGGCGCAGGCACTTTCCCGACCGTCAACCCGGCCACCGAGGAGGTGTTGGGCGTCGCGGCCGATGCCGATGCGCAGGACATGGGCCGCGCGATCGAAGCCGCGCGCCGGGCGTTCGATGACACCGACTGGTCGCGCAACACCGAACTGCGCGTGCGCTGCATCCGGCAGCTGCGCGAAGCGATGCAGCAGCACGTCGAAGAACTGCGGGAGTTGACGATTTCCGAGGTCGGCGCACCGCGCATGCTCACCTCCATGGCGCAACTCGAGGGACCGGTCAACGACCTGGCGTTCGCCGCAGACACCGCCGAATCCTATGAGTGGAACCAGGATCTCGGCCAGGCCGCCCCGATGGGCATCCCCACCCGGCGCACGATCGCTCGTGAGGCGGTCGGCGTCGTCGGCGCCATCACGCCCTGGAACTTCCCGCACCAGATCAACCTCGCCAAGCTGGGTCCCGCCCTGGCCGCGGGCAACACTGTCATCCTCAAGCCCGCACCCGATACGCCGTGGTGCGCGGCCGTGCTGGGCGAACTCATCGCCGAGCACACCGATTTTCCGCCCGGCGTGGTCAACATCGTCACCTCCAGCGACCACAGCGTCGGGGCCATGCTCGCCAAAGACTCACGGGTGGACATGATTTCGTTCACCGGGTCCACCGCCACCGGCCGCAGTGTGATGAGCGACGGCGCGGCGACCATCAAGAAGGTGTTCCTGGAGCTGGGTGGTAAATCCGCGTTCGTGGTACTCGACGATGCCGACCTGGGCGCAGCCGCCGGGGTGGCGGGTTTCTCGGTGTGCATGCATGCCGGGCAGGGTTGTGCCATCACCACCCGGTTGGTGGTGCCCCGGGCCCGGTATGACGAGGCGGTCGCCATCGCCGCCGCCACCATGAGCGGTATCCGGGCCGGCGACCCGGCGAACCCGAAAACGATTTGCGGACCGTTGATTTCGGCGCGCCAGCGGGACCGGGTGCAGGGTTACCTCGACTCCGCGGTCGCCGAAGGGGGGACGTTCGCCTGCGGGGGCGGCCGTCCGGAGGGACGGGATGTCGGATTCTTCATCGCACCGACCGTCATCGCCGGCCTGGACAACAATGCCCGCGTCTCACGGGAGGAGATCTTCGGGCCGGTGCTCACCGTGATCGCGCACGACGGGGACGACGACGCGGTCCGCATCGCCAACGATTCCCCATATGGCCTGTCCGGCACCGTGTATGGAGCCGACCCGGACCGAGCCGCGGGCGTGGCGTCGCGGATCAGGGCCGGCACCATCAACGTCAACGGCGGCGTCTGGTACTCCGCCGATGCGCCGTTCGGCGGGTACAAGCAGTCCGGGAACGGCCGCGAGATGGGCCTGGCCGGATTCGAGGAATACCTCGAAACCAAACTCATTGCAACAGCCGCGAATTGACAGGAGACCCGGGTGGGACAGTTCGAGAACAAGGTCGCGATCGTCACCGGGTCCGGTGGCGGCATCGGGCAGGCATACGCCGAGGCGCTGGCTCGGGAGGGCGCGGCCGTGGTGGTGGCCGATATCAACGCCGAGGCCGCCGCGGGGGTGGCCAAGCAGATCACCGCCGACGGCGGCACGGCCATCAGCATTCCGGTCGACGTGTCGGATCCCGCTTCCGCCAAGGCGATGGCCGACCGCACACTGGCCGAGTTGGGTGGCATCGACTATCTGGTCAACAATGCGGCGATCTTCGGCGGCATGAAGCTCGACTTCCTGCTCACGGTCGACCCCGAGTACTACAAGAGGTTCATGAGCGTGAACCTCGATGGCGCGCTGTGGTGCACGCGCGCGGTGTACAAGAAGATGGCGAAGCGCGGCGGTGGGGCGATCGTGAACCAGTCGTCCACCGCGGCGTACCTGTACGCGAACTTCTACGGTCTGGCCAAGGTCGGTATCAACGGTCTGACGCAACAACTTTCGCGGGAACTGGGCGGACAGAACATCCGGATCAACGCGATCGCACCCGGCCCCATCGACACCGAGGCGAACCGCACCACCACGCCCAAGGAGATCGTCGACGACATCGTCAAGGGACTTCCGTTGTCGCGCATGGGCACGCCGGACGACCTGGTCGGCATGTGTCTGTTCCTGCTCAGCGACCAGGCTTCCTGGATCACCGGCCAGATCTTCAATGTCGACGGCGGACAGATCTTCCGGCCATGAGCGAGCACGTGAAACTCGGCTACATCGGGCTGGGCAATCAGGGTGCGCCGATGGCCCAGCGGTATCTCGAATGGCCCGGCGGACTCACGGTTTTCGACGTACGCGACGAGGCGATGGTCCCGTTCGTCGAAGGCGGCGCCACCGCGGCCACCAGTGTCGCCGAAGTTGCCGACGCCGACATCATCAGCGTCACCGTGCTCAACGACGAGCAGGTCCGTGACGTCATCACCGGCGACGGCGGATTGGCTTCGCGGGCAAAGCCCGGCACCATCATCGCGATTCATTCCACCATCGGTCACACCACGGCCGCCGAACTGGCACGCGAGCTCGAACCGCGGGGAATTCACATCGTCGACGCCCCGGTCAGCGGGGGCGCGGCAGCGGCAGCCAAGGGCGAGCTGGCCGTCATGGTGGGTGCTGAGGACGAGACGTTCCAGCGCGTCAAGGAACCGTTCTCCCGGTGGGCTTCGGTGGTGGTGCACGCCGGGAAGCCGGGTGCGGGAACGGCCATGAAGTTGGCACGCAACATGCTGACCTTCGTCGGCTACGCCGCGGTCGGCGAGGCGCAGCGGCTGGCCGACGAGGCCGGCATCGACCTGATGGCGCTCGGCAACGTGGTGCGGCACAGCGACGCCCTCACCGGCGGCGCCGGCGCCATCATGTATCGCAGCGATGCCAAAGACCTTGCGCCCGACCACTTCCTCTACCAGCCGTTCCAGCACACCGTGGGGTTGGGCGAGAAGGACCTGGGTTTGGTGCTGGAACTGGGCGACGCTCTCTCGGTCGACATGCCTATCGCACGGTTGGCGCGCGAGTTGCTGGCGGCCAACCTGGGGGTTCCGCACATAGAGAAAGAGTCGTGATGGACGAACAGCGCCGTAAGGGCCTGGAGAAGATGAACGAGGTCTACGGCTGGGAGATGCCCGACATCGAGGGCGACCCCTATTTCGATCTGACCGTCGACCACCTGTTCGGCTCGATCTGGACCAGGCCGGGTCTGTCGATGCGCGACAAGCGCATCATGACGCTCACGGCGGTCACCGCGGTGGGCAGCCGCGACCTGGCCGAGATCCAGATCAACGCCGCGCTGCTCAACGAGGAACTCACCGAGACCGAACTCAAAGAGATGGCGGTCTTTCTCACCCACTACCTGGGCTTTCCGCTGGGTTCGGCGCTCAATGGGGCAGTCGACACGGTGGTGCGGCGACGCAAGAAGGCAGCGGCCAAGGGCGCCGGGGAGGACAAGAAGGCCAACGTCGAGGGAGCGCTGAAGATGCACTCCGGCGGCGAGCGCGACTGACCCCGCCGAGCAGACACACAATCGCACCGGACACGGCCACTTTGTGCGATTCTCCGTCTGCTCGCGGGCAGGCTAGTGTGACGTGTCGTGCGCATCCTGGTGATCGGTTCCGGTGCCCGTGAACACGCCCTACTGCTGGCGCTCAGCAGAGACCCGCAAGTCACCGGCTTGTTCGTCGCGCCCGGCAACGCCGGCACCGCACGGCTGGCCGAGCAGCACGACGTCGACATCACCTCCGGTGACGACGTCATCGCGCTGGCCCGCAAGGTGGCGGCCGACCTGGTGGTCATCGGTCCCGAGGTGCCGCTGGTGCTCGGCGTGGCCGATGCTGTACGCGCCGCCGGCATCACCTGCTTCGGGCCCAGCAAGGGCGCAGCCCTGATCGAGGGCTCCAAAGCGTTTGCCAAGGACGTGATGGCAGCGGCCGGAGTGCGCACCGCCGCCAGCGAAATCGTCGACAACCCGGCACATTTGGACGCAGCGCTGGACCGGTTCGGCCCTCCGGCGGGCGACCCCGCCTGGGTGGTCAAGGACGATTCCCTGGCAGCCGGCAAGGGGGTGGTGGTGACGCCGGACCGCACCGCCGCCCGCGCGCACGCCGCCGGTCTGCTGGAGGCCGGGCACCCGGTGTTGCTCGAGTCCTTCCTGGACGGCCCCGAGGTGTCGTTGTTCTGCGTGGTCGACGGCGCGACCGTGGTGCCGCTGTTGCCGGCGCAGGATTTCAAGCGGGTCGGTGACGGGGACACCGGCCCCAATACCGGCGGCATGGGCGCTTATTCGCCGCTGGCCTGGCTGCCCGACGGCATCTACCGCGAGATCGTCCATCAGATCGTCGAACCCGTTGCGGCCGAAATGGTTCGGCGTGGCAGCCCGTTCACCGGGCTGCTCTATGCCGGCCTGGCGATCACCTCCAACGGCCCGGCGGTCGTCGAATTCAACTGCCGCTTCGGCGATCCGGAGACCCAGGCGGTGCTGGCATTGCTGGAGTCCCCGCTCGGACAGCTGCTGTACGCCGCGGGCAGTGGCAAGCTGGCCGATTTCGGCGAGTTGCGGTGGCGCGACGGTGCGGCCGTGACGGTGGTGCTGGCCGCCGAGAACTATCCGGGGCGCCCGCGGGTCGGTGACGTCGTCGTCGGCTCGGAAGCCGACGGTGTGCTGCACGCCGGAACCGCGCGACGCGCCGACGGGACGATCGTCTCCTCCGGCGGCCGGGTGCTCTCGGTGGTGGGGACCGGCGCCGATCTCGCCGAAGCCCGTACCCACGCGTACCGGATCCTCGGCTCAGTCAAGTTGCCCGGCAGTCATTTTCGGACCGACATCGGCCAGCGAGCGGCCGAGGGAAAGATCAACGTCTGAGCCGTCCTAGCGCTGGTACTGCGGGCAGTACACGGTGATCGCGGCGTTGACGCCGGCAGCGGCTTGCGAAGGGGTGATTCCCTCGTTGCTGTTCACTGTCGCGTTGGCGGCCTCACCGGGGCTGACGCCGTTCTGCAGCACCGTGCACAGGTTTCGGCCACTGGCGACCGCGACTGACGGGTCGGTGACGGTGACGCCCGGGATCCCCGATACGAGATCGAGGTAGGTCTGGTCGGGGCCGGGGGGTGGTTGCTGCGGGGCGGGTGCCGCAACTGGTTGCGGGGCCGGCGCCGGTGCTTTGGACGCAGGCGCAGGTGCGGGCGAAGCCGGCGGCCGTGGCGCGGCCGCGGGTACCTGCGCAACCGGGGGTCGCGGCGGCGCGGCGGGTGTGCTCGGCGCTGCGGCGGGGGCGGGCGACGGCGGTGCCGCAGGCGACGGGAGTGCCGCAGGCGCAGCCCCATTCGGTACCGGAGCCGCTGATGGTGGCGCAGCCGGAGCTGCTTGCGGCAGTCCCTGCACCGGTGCGGCCGGTGGCGCATCCTTCGCCGCGGTGGTCGGAGCGGTGCCCGGGTAGCCGCTGGCACCCACGGCGGTCAGCCCGATCACCGCGAATGCCGCCGCCACCGCCGCCCATCGGCGTCGCGACTGGTCGGTCGGTGCGGCGGCAGACGACGCCGCAGTGCTCTTGGCCGGCCGGATCGCCAGCGGTCGGGGCATGGTCGACGCCGCGGTGCCCGGGTGCCTTCTGGTGCGCGCGGCCCGCGCGAACGCCTCGGCGAACTCCGAGCACCGGGCGAATCGATCGGCCGGGTCCTTCGCGAGAGCCACCGCGAGCACCGGGTCGAACACCCTGAGCATCGGGTGGGTCTCCGCCAGTTTCGGAGGTGGCGAGCTCAGGTGGCGGCTGATCACCACGGCGGGATTGGTGTGCGGGAACAGCGGCGACCCGGTCAGCAAATGGTAGACGGTGGCCGCCAGAGCGTACTGGTCGGCGCGTCCGTCGATGGGTTCGTCCGTCAACTGCTCGGGTGCGGCATAGGGGAAGGTGCCGATGGTCATGCTGGTCGCGGTCAGGCCGCTGGTGTCGCCGACGGTACGGGCAATTCCGAAGTCGCTCAACAGGGTTCGCTGATCGCCGCTCTCGGGTTTGGCTAACAGGATGTTGGCCGGGCTGACATCACGGTGCATCACGTCGTGGTGTTCATGGGCGTAGTCGAGGGCGCGGGCGATGGCTTCCAGGATCGGCAACACCTGATCTGCCGGCATGCCGACCGGGTAGTGGTCCCGTACCAGGGTCGCGGCGTCGGTGCCGTCGACGAAATCCATGGCGAGCCACAGTTGGCCCTCGCATTCGCCGCGGTCGTTGACGCGCACGATGTTCGGATGCCACAGGCCGGCCGCCAGGTCGGCTTCCCTGATGAACCGCTGTCGGTAGTCGTCGTCCGCGGAAACAGCACTACCCAAGATCTTGAGCGCCTCGAGTCGCGGCAACCGAGGATGCTGGGCGAGGTAAACCTCTCCCATTCCACCGGCGCCCAGGAACCGGACAATCGTATAGCCAGCAAACTCGGTGCCGTCGGCCAATCCGCTGCCGGGGACCATGTCAGCCATCCCAACCATGGAACAGTCTCCTGCGATAGACATGGGCCAGCCTCGTTGCTGGCCTGCGAGTAGTGTATGGCCTTCATTTTAGATTTACTACCGAGCCACTCCCAGTTCACCTTTTGTTCACCTATGAATTCAACCAGAGACCAGCTGCCGCCGCAGTATGCGGCAAAGGTGCCGTCAGAACGCCGCGGCCTGCCCGTCCCGCCGCGGATCGCTGACCGCGAGATAACCGTCGTCCAGCCGCCAGATCGCCTGACAACTGCCGAACGAGTTGTAGTCGTCCACCGCGAGCAGGTCATGTCCGCGCCGGCGCAGCTCGTCGAGCGTCGAGGACGCGAACCCCCGCTCGCAGCTGACCTGTAGTCCCTGCACCCAACGGAACCGGGGGCCGTCACAGGCCGCCTGCGGGTTCTGTCCATAGTCGGCGATACGGACCAACACCTGCACGTGACCCTGCGGTTGCATCGGTCCGCCCATCACCCCGAAGCTCAGCACCGGTGCGCCGTCCTTGGTGACGAAGCCCGGGATGATCGTGTGGTAGGGACGCTTGCGGGGGCCGACACAGTTCGGATGTCCTTGCGTTGCAACGAAATCGAACCCGCGGTTCTGCAACGCTATCCCGGTGCCCGGTACCACCACTCCGGAGCCGAAGCCCATGTAGTTGGACTGGATCATCGAGACCATCATTCCGGAGGCGTCCGCGGCAGTCAGATACACCGTGCCGCCGCGGGGCGTCCCGGCGCCGGCCGGCTGGGCGCGGTTCGGATCGATCAAGGCCGCGCGCGCCTGCAGGTAGTTGCGGTCCAGGAGTTGGTCCGGGCGCACTCCCATGTGGTCGACGTCGGCGATGTACGCCAGCGCATCCGCGAACGCGAGTTTGAGCGCTTCGATCTGCAGGTGCACGCTATCCGCGGAATCGACTGGCAGGCTGGACATGTCGAAGTGCTCGAGGATGCCCAGTGCGATGAGCGCGACGATGCCCTGGCCGTTAGGGGGTATCTCGTGGACGGTGTAGCCGCGGTAGTGGCCGCTGATGGTGCCGACCCAGTCGGCTTGGTGCGCGGCAAGGTCGCCGGCCAGCATCGCTCCGCCATGGGCCCTGGAGTGCGCCTCCAATTGCTCCGCCAGTTCGCCGCGGTAGAAAGCCTCGCCGTGGGTCGCGGCGATCTTCTCCAGCGTGGCCGCGTGATCGGGGAAGCTGAACAATTCCCCGGGCCGTGGTGCGCGTCCGTCGGGCATGAAGGCGTCGGCGAAGCCGGGTTGGAGTGCGAACAGTGGCACCTGGGCAGCCCACTGCGCCGCGACAGTTGGCGAGACCGGAAAACCGTTGCGGCCGTATCCGATAGCTGGTGCGAAGAGCCGCTCGAAGGGCAGCTTGCCGAACCTGGCGTGCAGTTCGGCCCAGGCGGACACCGCCCCGGGTACCGTCACCGCGTTCCAGCCCAGCGCTGGAACTGGTTGTCCGGCAAAGTATTCCGGTGTCCAGGCGGCTGGGGAGCGACCCGACGCGTTGAGTCCGTGCAGTTCTTTGCCGTCCCACACGATGGCGAACGCGTCGGATCCGATGCCGTTGGACACCGGTTCGACGATCGTGAGCGTGACGGCGGCGGCGATCGCCGCGTCGACGGCATTGCCGCCGTCGGCAAGCATTCGCAGCCCGGCCTGAGCGGCCAGCGGTTGCGACGTGCACACCGCGTTGGCGGCCAGGATCGGCATGCGTGGCCAGGTATACGGGAAATCCCACCCGAACGGCGCGTTCACGATCGCGAGCGTAGCGCCGCCGAGCGTAGCGCCGCCGAGCGTAGCGCCGCGAGCGTCACGCTGGCGTGGCATTCACCGTCGAGTGCCACGCTGGCGTGACGGCTGGGCGATCGGCGAGGGTGGCGCCGTCGAGTGTCACGCTGGCGTGGCATTCACCGCCGAGTGTCACGCTGGCGTGACAGACAAAAGAGTCAGTCAGGTAGCCCGCGGCGTACCCAACCCATTACGCCGTCAGCAGCGGCGCCATCCACGTCAATTCGGCCGGCAACTGCGAGCTCCAGAATCCGCCGTTGTGCCCGCCCGGCGAGAAACCGCCTGCCGGCGGGTTGGGCAACTGGGCGATGAACTGCTTGGTCGCCGCATAGAACGGGTCGCTGTCGCCGCAGTCGATCCGGATCGGGATCGACGCCAGCGCCGGCATGCCCCACACCGAATTGGCCGCGTAATCCTCGGGTCCGTCGAACGCGCCCGGCGCGGCCGCCCCCGGCGAGGTCCATAAGGCCGGGCTCACCGCACAAATCGCCGCGGTGCGCCCCGCTCCCAATCGCCCGCCGAGCAACAGCGCGCCGTAGCCGCCCATGGACCACCCCAGGAATCCCACCCGCGAGGTGTCCAGTCCCTGCGCGTCCAGAATCGGCATCAGCTCGTTGAGGACCATCGCCCCGGCATCCTCGCCGGAGGCCCGCTTGTGCCAGTAGCCACCGCCGCCGTCGACCGCGACCACCGCAAACGGCGGCAGGCCGGCGTTGACCGCCTGCGCCACGCCCTGCTCGACGCCTCCGGCCATCACCGTGGCGGCGTCGTTGCCCTTGCCGTGCAAAGCGATGATCGGCCGCAGCGGCTTGGTCTGGCCCGGCGGCCGGGCGATCGCCCAATTCGTGGACACCCCACCGCGCGCGGCCGACACGAACGACCCGGTCGTCATCGTCGGAGCCACCTGTCCGGACGGCGCCGGATCCAGCGGCCGTGCCGGGGCCAATGGAACGTTTGTCCCAGTCTGGGCGATCGGTGCAGCCGCGGACTCACGGGCCTGAAACAGCATGTCGAACGCATATGCGCCGACTGCGCCGCCTACCGCGCTGACGCCGAGGCCCAACACGGTCCGACGGCTGATGTCAGGCATGCGGGCCATCATGCCATGTCCGTTTCGCGAAAATGGCAATGCAGTACCACTTTGACTGGCAGCATGGGTGGACGTGACAGCAGCAGTTACTCCAAAAGGAGAACGTCGGCGGTACGCGCTGGTGAGCGCTGCCGCCGAGCTGCTCGGCGAGGGCGGGTTCGAAGCGGTACGTCACCGGGCTGTCGCCCGGCGGGCGGGCCTGCCGTTGGCGTCCACCACTTACTACTTCTCCTCGCTGGATGATTTGATCGCCCGCGCGGTCGAACACATCGGGATGATCGAGGTGGCGCAACTGCGCGCCAGGGTCAACGCCCTGTCGCGGCGCCGCCGGGGGCCCGAGACCACCGCCGAAGTGCTGGTTGACCTGTTGGTGGGTGATGTGTCCGGCCCGGGACTCGCGGAGCAGCTGATTTCCCGGTACGAGCGTCATATCGCCTGCACCCGCCTGCCCGCGCTGCGGGAAAGCATGCGCCGCAGCCTGCGGCAGCGCGCTGAGGCGGTCGCCGAAGCAATCGAGCGGTCCGGCCGGTCGGTGCAGATCGAGCTGGTGTGCACGTTGATCTGTGCGGTCGACGGGTCGGTGGTCTCCGCGCTGGTCGAGGGTCGCGACCCGCGAGCGGCGGCATCGGCGACGGTGATCGACCTGATCGACGTGCTCGCACCGGTCGACCAGCCGCCGGTGCGGATCAGCCTCGCGGCCCCGGAGCCAAATCCGCCGGTAGCGACGGCGTAACGATGTGCCCGGTGGCCGCGTCCCCGTAGATCGTGATGTCGGCCGGGCGCCGGCTGGCATACAACGCCACATAGGCACAGACGACGGCGTCCACCGGATCCTCGGCCCGCCGTAGTTCGCTTTTGCGTTCGGCCGCAATGACTCCGCGTCGCAATGAGGTCCACTCGACGTTGCCGGTGACGTGCAGCGGCACCGGCGCGGTCGCCAGCGACTCGACGGCGTCCATCAGTCGCAGCAGTTCGGACTTCAGACCCTCGACGTCGCGCCCGGGCTTTGCCTTGTACTTCAGCGTCCGCGGCAGCCGAAACAACGCCACCGTCGCCGCGTGCGGGTAGACCTCGATCGCACGCCTGGCAGCTGTTGAGTACGGATCCAGGTCCAGCTGCAGCGCCCCGGCCAGGCGCGCCGCGCGCGGACCGTTGGAGAACTCCGGCTTTCCGGTGTTAGCCGGATGCGCACCCGCCTCGAACCTGCGGAAATCCCGGTTGAGTGCGGTCTCGGCGGGGCGCTGGCCCGTCGGGTTGGTCACCACCAGGGGCGCGTCGAAACCGACCAGGCAGTCGGCCTGAACGCAGCGCCCCAGCGCCGCCAGCACCTGCGCGTCGTCGCGGACAGCACCGACGCTCAGCAGGACACCATCGTCATCCAGCACCGCCACACCGGTCGGGTTGCGGCCCGCCCAGGCCAGGTCCACGCCGGCGAAGAACATGGTTAGAGGTAACCAGCACGCGTTGGCGCTGCGTTCAGGGTGGCGCTTACTCGAACTTTTGCGCCACCAGCGCAGAGTCAGCCACGAGGCCGAGCGGCCGGCGCCATCAGCGCAGGGTCAACCCCGCACGCGCCACCAGCGCAGCGTCAACCGGGCAGGCGAACCGTAAGCTGTGTGCCTGTGAGCATTCCGAATGTGCTGGCCAGCCGCTATGCCAGCGCCGATATGGTGGCGATCTGGTCGCCGGAAGCCAAGGTGGTCGCGGAGCGGCGCCTGTGGTTGGCCGTGCTGCAGGCCCAGTCCGAGCTGGGCGTGGAGGTTCCCGCCGAAGCGATCGCCGATTACCAGCGGGTGCTCGAGGTCGTAGATCTCGTCTCCATCGCGGAGCGCGAACGGGTGCTGCGCCACGACGTCAAGGCCCGCATCGAGGAATTCAACGCGCTGGCCGGTCATCAGCAGGTGCACAAGGGGATGACCAGCCGCGACCTGACCGAGAACGTGGAGCAGATGCAGATCCGGCAATCGCTGGAACTGGTGTTCGCCCACGGGGTGGCGGTGGCGGCCCGGCTCGCGGAGAAGGCGGTGTCCTACCGCGACCTGGTCATGGCCGGGCGCAGCCACAACGTCGCCGCCCAGGCCACCACCCTGGGCAAGCGGTTCGCCTCGGCCGCGCAGGAGACGCTGATCGCGCTGACCAGACTGCGGGAGCTGATCGACCGCTACCCGTTGCGGGGCATCAAAGGGCCGATGGGCACCGCGCAGGACATGCTCGACCTGCTCGACGGCGACGCGGCCAAGCTCGCCGAACTGGAACGGTCCGTCGCCGCGTTTCTCGGCTTCTCGACCGTGCTGACCAGCGTCGGGCAGGTCTATCCGCGTTCGCTGGACCACGACGTGGTCTCCGCGCTGGTGCAACTGGGTGCCGGACCGTCGTCGTTCGCGCACACCATCCGGTTGATGGCCGGCCACGAGCTGGTCACCGAAGGCTTCGCCGAGGGCCAGGTCGGCTCCTCGGCAATGCCGCACAAGATGAACACCCGCAGTTGCGAACGGGTCAACGGACTGCAGGTGGTGCTGCGCGGTTATGCGTCCATGGCCGCCGAGCTGGCCGGCGCACAGTGGAACGAAGGCGACGTGTTCTGCTCGGTGGTGCGCCGAGTCACCCTGCCGGACAGCTTTTTTGCTGTCGACGGCCAGATCGAGACGTTCCTGACGGTGTTGGACGAGTTCGGTGCCTACCCCGCGGTGATCCAGCGTGAGCTGGACCGGTATCTGCCGTTCCTGGCCACCACGAAAGTGTTGATCGCGGCGGTACGCGCCGGGATGGGCCGCGAGTCGGCCCACCACGTGATCCGCGACCATGCGGTGGCCACAGCGCTGGCCATGCGCGAACGCGGCGCCGAACCCGACCTGCTCGACCGCTTGGCGGCGGACCCCCGACTACCACTGGACCGGCCCGCGCTCGACGCGGCGCTGGCCGACCGGAACGCATTCACCGGCGCCGCCGCTGACCAGGTCGGCGAGGTCGCCGGACTGGTGGACCAACTGGTCGGGCGTTATCCGGAGGCGGCCAAGTACACGCCGGGGGCAATTCTGTGACTGCTACTCGTGCCGACGCGCTGTCCGCGATCGATTTCACCGATCTGGACAACTTCGCCCACGGGTTCCCGCACGAATTGTTCGTCGTACACCGCCGCGAGGCGCCGGTGTACTGGCACGAGCCGACCGATAACACCCCGGACGGCGAAGGCTTCTGGTCGGTGGCCACCTACCCGGAAACCCTTGAGGTGCTGCGAGATCCAGCCACCTACTCGTCAGTGACGGGTGGTGACCGGCCATTCGGCGGCACGTTGTTGCAAGACCTGGCCATCGCCGGCCAGGTGCTCAACATGATGGACGATCCGCGGCATGGGCAAATCCGCCGGCTCGTCAGTTCCGGACTGACGCCGCGGATGATCAGGCGCGTCGAGGACGACCTGCGCGCCCGGACCCGGCGACTGCTCGACGCGGTAGTGCCGGGTGAGCCGCTCGACTTCGTCGTCGAAATCGCCGCCGAACTGCCGATGCAGATGATCTGCATATTGCTGGGAGTGCCGGAGTCCGAACGTCATTGGCTGTTCGAGGCGATCGAGCCGCAGTTCGACTTCGGTGCGTCGCGCAAGGCGTCGCTGGCGCAGCTCTCGCTCGAGGAAGCCGGGACGCGGATGTTCACCTACGGACAGGAGTTGATCGCCGCCAAACGCGCTGAGCCCACCGACGACATGTTGTCGGTGGTCGCCAACGCGACGGCAGCCGACGCCGATACCCCGGTCATGACCGATCTGGAGTTGTACCTGTTCTTCAGCCTGTTGTTCAGTGCCGGCGCTGAGACAACCCGCAACGCGATCGCGGGCGGGCTGTTGGCGCTGGCCGAGCATCCTGACCAATTCCATTCGCTGCGTTCAGATTTCGACCAGTTGCCGACGGCGATCGAAGAGATGGTCAGGTGGACCTCGCCGTCGCCGTCCAAGCGGCGCACCGCCACGCACGACGTCACCCTGGGCGGGCAGGTCGTCTCGGCGGGACAGAAGGTGCAGATCTGGGAAGGCTCGGCCAATCGCGACGACAACGTCTTCGACGCCGCCGACGTGTTCGATATCGGCCGAAAGCCTAATCCGCACTTGGGTTTCGGGCAGGGCGTGCACTATTGCCTGGGGGCGAATCTGGCCCGGCTGGAATTGCGGGTGCTGTACGAGGAACTGTTGTCGCGGTTCGCCGCCGTGCGGATCGTCGAACCCGTGGAATGGACCCGCAGCAACCGGCACACCGGCATCCGGCACCTGGTCGTGGAACTGCACGGGGCCTGATCCGGCTCGCGGTATCGAGTCCGGCACCGGAGCATGACCGGGACCGGCAACCAGATTTTCAGCCCGTGACCCGGCTAATAACGCCTTTGCCGGTTTAGGATGCCACTGCGGCGTGGGCACGGTGGTGGTGCGTGCGCCGTCGAGAAGTCGCCGGGGCTGGTGGCCGGCGAGCGGTGCCCGGTAGCAGGAGCAGCGATGGACGAGACACGGTTAGAAGCCGGTACGCAATTCGGCCCGTATCTGCTCAAGCGGGTGATCGGCAGCGGCGGTATGGGGACTGTGTACGAAGCACAGGACACCACCATGGACCGAGTTGTTGCGCTGAAACTCATTTCGGGTCCCTACGCCCAGGATTCGGCTTACCGGCAGCGGCTACAGCGGGAGGCCCGCATCGCCGGACGGCTGCAGGACCCGCATGTGGTGCCGATCCACTCGACCGGCGAGATCGACGGGCAACTCTATGTCGACATGCGGCTGATCAACGGCACCGACCTGGACACCCTGTTGCAGCGTTCCGGTCCGTTGCCGCCGCACAAAGCGGTGTCGATCGTGCGCCAGATCGCCTCGGCACTGGATGCCGCCCACGCCGCCGGAGTGCTGCACCGCGACGTGAAACCGGGAAACATTCTGATCACCGCCGACGATTTCGCGTATCTGGTGGACTTCGGTATCGCCAACGCGGCCACCGAAACCAAGCTGACCCAGATGGGTGACGTGCTGGGCACGTGGACATACATGGCGCCGGAAAGGTTCCGCGGCGACGGGAGCGCAGTCACCCCGCGATCCGACACCTACGCGCTGGCGTGCGTTCTGGTCGAGGCGCTCACCGGGAACCCGCCGTTCTCCGGCGATACCGCGACTCTGGTCGGGGCGCACTTGACCGAACCGCCACCCCGGGTGAGTTCCCGCATGGGACTGCCCCCGGCGCTGGACGAGGTGATTTCGCGCGCCCTGGCCAAAAACCCCGACGACCGATACGCCACCAGCGGCGAGTTCGCCCGCGCGGCGGAGGAGGCTCTCGCGAGCCTGGGCAGCGCGACGGCGACCTTCACCATTCCGGGTAGTTCCGCACCCACGGTGCAGACCACACCCGGACAGCAAACATCATCCACGCAACCGCCGGTTCAGCAACCCTGGGCACAGCCGACTCCCCAGTACTATCCGCCCGGCCCCGCCGGGCTCGGCGGCCCATCGACCTTCGGGCCACAGGCGCTGTCGGGTAAGCGTAATCGATGGCTGCCGATCGCAGCTGCCGTCGTGCTCGTCGTCGCGATCGTGGCGGGCCTGGCTATCTGGCAGCTGACCAAAGGTGATTCCACTGCGGATTCCACCGATATCAGCAAACTCGATGTGGGGCGCTACGGCACGAAGCCGCGGTCCCTGCCCGGTCCGGCCACTGCAGATGAAGGCCGCTTCCTGGAGGCTTACCGCCTTGCCGAGGGTGTCACCGACCCTTATGCCGTCGACCCCCTGCTGGACCATGTCTACGGACAGGCGGTCCCAGACCCGGAACAGGCTGCCACCGCAATTTCGGGTACCGGAACGCCACTGACGCAACCGGTTCTGCAGAAGTACGGGATGATCTCCGGATATTTCATCGAAGGGATCTCCAAGCGCTTCCAAGAGTTCGTCCGCGACCGCACCGGGGATCTGGCGGTGATCATGTTGACGAGCTTCCCCAACGACGACGCCGCCGCCCGGGCCGCCGTGGAGATGGACTCAGTGGACTTCGCCGTCAACCCCGAAAACCAGGCCACTCCCATACCTGGCTATCCGCAGGCCAAGGCTCATTATCGGCCCGGTTCCCCGTCGGTCGGCGCCACCATGGCCTCGGGCAGGCTGGTGATGTCCATTGCGGTTCGCAGCGACAACAACCCCGACCTGTCTTATCTGACCAATCGCGTGCAGCGGATCTTGGACCTGCAGTTGCCGCTGGTGGGCAGACTCATTCCGGGTGCCGGTGTCGACCTCACTTCGATGCCGATCGATCCCGATCGGATGCTCAGCCGACTTTTCTTCGCCGGAGACCAGCCCAGAGTGTCACTCAATTTCGGCAGTATGGGCCCGCATGCTGCCGGTTTCTGTGCAGACAGCCAAGCCCGCAAAGACGGTTTGTACGCCGAAGCCGGAATCGACCGGTGCGCGTTCAGCTCTGACAGCGTCTTGCTGCGGACCAAGGATGACGAGGCCGCCAAGACGTTGCTGCCCAAGCTGGTCGAGGCCGAGCGGGGGGAGTACATGGACCACGAGGTGCCGCCGCCCAACGACATTCCCGGCGCCCGGTGTTACGAACAGAAACAGGAAATCGTGGCCGACAACGCCAACAGTCGGTTCGAGTGTGCGGTGAATTTCGGACGTTACATCGGGTGGGTGCACAGCAACGAGGACAAGGACGCGCGCCAGCGTGCGGCGGCGCAGTACGCCATCCTCGTCAACAGCGCCTGAGCCTGCGGGAATACGCCTGCGTGCCGAAACCGCAGGACGCCAAGAAATTGTTGAGAATGCTTTGAGGCCCGCCCACCAGATTGCTGTTCAACAGTGCAGCGAATCTGGGGAGTGCGGAGATGGTGGGTCCGGAAGCAACCGGGATAGCACAGGCCGTTCGGCCGCCGTTGCCGGCAACCGCGCACCTTGATCTGGTCTGCTGCCTGCGGTCGCAATTCGAAACCTACGGCGCTAGCCGGCATTTCGTCTTTCTGCGCGAGTCCGGACGAAGGATGATCGAAGAACGCGTCACCTTCGCTGACCTCGACCGCGGTGCCCGTGCGGTGGCGGTCTGGCTGAAGTCCCGCCCGGAGACCAGCCGGCCGGTACTGCTGTTGTTCGAGCCAGGCATCGAGTTTTGGATGACGTTCCTGGGCTGCGTCTACGCCGGTGTCGTGGCGGTCCCCGCGCCGTTGCCGCACGACGAACGCAGCTTGCAACGCGTCGCAGCTATCCTCCGCGACTCCGACAGCAGTCTGGTGCTGACTTCCGCCGAGCTGCGGGCCGTGATCGCCACGGGCATCGGCGACCTCGGCCTCGATCGCCCGATCACCTGCAGCGCCGACGACGACCGACCACCCGTGAATGCCGATGCGTGGACGATGCCTGAAATCACGCCCGACACAGTCGTCCTGCTCCAGTACACGTCCGGGTCGACCGGTGACCCCAAGGGCGTCGCCGTCACCCATGACAATGTGTTGCACAACGAGGAGGTTATCGCGCACGCGCTGGACGTGACTGACCAAGCCGTAGTGGTCGGTTGGGTCCCGCACTTCCACGACATGGGTCTGTTCAGTGTGCTGCTTTCCTTCGTTACCGGCGCAAACGCTGTCACCATGTCGCCGCTGGCATTCCTCAAACAACCGCTGCGCATGCTGTGGGCCATCAGTGACTACCGCGGAACACATTCCGCTGCGCCCAATTTCGCCTATGACCTGATCGCGCGCCGGGTGACGCCGGAGCAACTCGCCGGGCTGGACCTCGAGTCGTGGCGAGTCGCGTTGAACGGTGCCGAGCCCATCCGGTGGCGCACCATTGAACGGATCACCGGATTGCTTGCCCGGAACGGCTTTTCGCCATCGGCACTACGTCCGGCCTACGGAATGGCCGAAGTGACCCTACTGGCCACCGTCAGTCGCGGCGCACCGCGCCATCTCGACGCAGACACCGATGCCCTCGAACGCAATCGCTATGAAGCCGGCACGGACCACAGTGTGCGTCTGGTCAGTTCCGGTGAGCCGGGGCCGGGAATCGAGGTGCTCGTCGTCGACCCCGACACCCGCACGGTACTGCCCGATGGTCGGGTCGGCGAAATATGGTTGCGCAGTCGAAGTGTCGCCGCCGGCTACCACGGCAAGCCGGTCGAGACCGCAGACAGGTTTGCGGCATTGACCGACTACGGCACCGGCCCGTACCTGCGGACCGGCGACCTCGGATTCCTGCATGACGCGCAGCTCTACGTGACCGGCCGCCGCAAAGATCTGCTGATCGTCAACGGACGCAACCTCTACCCCCAGGACATCGAGGACTACGTCCAGACACTGCACCCGGCGTTGACGGGTGCACGGGGGGTCGCGTTCTCGGTCGACGTGGACGGCGGCGAACGACCGGTGGTGATTCACACCGTCAAGAGCAGCTTGCTCGGTGAGGTCACCTACGCCGAGCTGGCCGCCACAGTGAAGCGGGCCGTGGCAGGGGCTTTCGAGGTTCCCGCCCCCGTCGTGGTGTTCGTCGAACGCGGCGGCATCCACCTCACCACCAGTGGGAAGGTGCAACGAGCTTCGATGCGTACGGCGTTCCTACGCTCCCACCTGTCCCACGTACTGCACCACAGCCACAACGCCATCTGATGAGGAGCTTCGATGACCGCCCAACACCGTAACACCCTGCGCTGGTTGACTATTCGACTGGCTGCCGCCCTCGAAGTCGCACCGGCACTGGACCCCTTCGTACCCCTGGCGGACATGGGTGTCGACTCGGTGCGCGCGGTGAGCCTGGCCGGCGAGATCGAGACGCACTTCGACATCGATGTCGAGCCGACGCTGATCTTCGACTATCCCACCTTGTCGCACATCGCCGAATTCATCGGCACGGCCGTTGCAGAGCGAGTCGGCCACGTCGACGAAGCAGTCGCATGATGACCGACATCGCCGTTGTCGGCCTCGACTGCCGTTTTCCCAGAGCAACTGACCCGGCCGCACTGTGGCAGCTGCTGCTCGAAGGCGGCGACGGGGTGGACGAGATCACCGCGTCCGAGCGCTGGGATGGCGCCGCACTGCAGAACTCCGGAATCCTCAACCACCGCAATGCCGGACTGATCGCCGAGGCCGACGCCTTCGACAACGACTTCTTCGGCATCACGCCGCGGGAAGCCGCGGCAATGGACCCGCAGCAACGCCTGCTGCTGCACACCGCTTGGCGGGCAATCGAAAACGCCACGCTGGACCCGCGCGGACAGGCTGGTTCCCACACCGGCGTGTTCGTCGGTGTGATGGCGGCCGAATGGGCACATCTGCAGATGCGCGACTACACCCGGATCACCGCTCAAACCGGTGCCGGCAACGGCCACTTCATGACCGCCAATCGGCTGTCCTACCAGTTGGACCTCAAAGGTCCCAGTCTCGCGGTGGACACCGCGTGCTCATCCTCACTTGTCGCGGTGCACCTGGCGGCTCAGGCGCTGCGGCACCACGAATGTGACCAGGCCTTGGCCGCGGGGGTCAACCTCACCCTCACCCCGGCCATCAACGCGTTCTATACGCAGGCCGGGCTGGCCGCCCCGGACGGTCGCTGCAAACCGTTCAGCGCGGCGGCCGACGGGATCGGGCGCGGTGAGGGCGTAGCCGTCATCGTATTGCGCCGACTGGCCGACGCGGTGGCCGAAAACTTGCCCGTCTATGCCGTGATCAAAGGCAGCGCGGTCAACAGCGACGGCCGCAGCAATGGCGTCACCGCGCCGAATCGGTGGGCGCAGCAACAGGTTGTCGAAGCGGCCTGTCGTGCCGCCGGCATCGTCCCCGCCCAGATCAGCTTCCTCGAGGCGCACGGCACCGGGACGTTGCTTGGCGACATGATCGAGGTGAAGGCGCTGGCCCACGCCCATCGGCGGGGACGCGAAGAGCCCTGTGTGATCGGGTCCATCAAGGGCAACCTCGGTCACACCGAAGGCGCCGCCGGGATCGCCGGCCTGATCAAGGTGGTGCTCAGCCTGCATCACCGGATGGTGCCGCCCACGCGCTTCGCCGACGACGAGAACGCTGCGCTACGGCTGGGCGACGGTGGACTGCGATTGCTGTCCGAGCCCATGGCACTGCCGGCGGACGTGGTCTACGCCGGGGTGTCCAGTTTCGGTATCGGCGGCACGAACAGCCACGTGGTGCTCGCCAGCGCCGCTTCCGCGGCGCCCGTCCCGGCCACTACCGGTGGCGGGATCGTGACGCTGTCCGCTGACTCACCGGAAGGACTGCACCGCAACGCAGTTCGGCTTGCCGAGGACCTGGAGAACAGCACCGCACCGCTCGCGCAGTTGTGCTGGTCGACGAACAAGATCAAGGCGACCGGCAAGGTGCGCCTGGCATTGGCCGCTCGCGACCGCGCCGCAACCGTCGCGGCACTGCGCGCAGGAGACTTCGACACCGGTGCCGCCGGCGGGATTTCGGCGGGCTGGCTGTTCAGCGGACAGGGCACGCAGTATCCGGGCATGCACCGGGCGCTGTACGAGGACAGTGCCGCATTCCGCGACGCGTTCGACCGGGTCGAAAGCACGATGCTGCCGTATCTCGGCGCGCGCATCGGCCGGCTGATGGATGACGAACGCGTGCATCGCACCGAATTCGCACAGCCGGCGATCTTCGCCGCGCAGTATGCGCAGACGCAGGCGCTCGCCGCGGTCGGTGCCGAACCGGCTTGGCTGCTCGGCCATAGCATCGGCGAGTACGCCGCCGCGGTTGTCGCCGAGGTGTTCAGTCTCGAGGATGCCTGCCGACTGGTCGTGGCACGCGGACGTTTGATGCAGCGGCTGCCCGCCGGCGGCGGCATGCTGGCGATACACGCATCGGTCAACGAACTTCCGTTCCGTACAATGGATGTCGCGGCCGTGAACGGCGACGGCGAAATAGTGCTGTCCGGTGCGTTGGACGCCATCGAGCGCACGGCGGCATGGTGTGCCGAGGCAGGTATCCGCGCACGAAGGCTGGACGTGTCGCACGCCTTCCATTCGGAGTTGATGGAGCCGATGGTCGCGGAGTTCGCGGCCGTAGCCACGCAGTGCCGCTACCAGCTGCCGTTGATTCCGATGTTTTCCACTCTGCGCGGTGGCATTCCCGATCGCGACGAACCGATGGACGCGCAGTATTGGACGGCGCACGTCCGGGCCACCGTCCGGTTCGGTGCCGCGGTCACCGAAGCGCTACAGACGCACCCGACCCACCTGGTGGAGTTCGGTTCCCGGCCTACGTTGGCGCCGATGATCATCCGATCCCATCCGGATGCGCCACCCGTCCTGCCGGTGGCTCGCGGTGTGGCCGAAACCGCCGCGGCGCTGTACCGCGACGGACTGAACCCCGACTGGGACACCCTGTATCCCGCCGATGCCAGGGTGGCGCACCGACTCGGCGGATATGAATTCAGCACCGCGAACCGCTACCGGATCACCGAACAAGCCGGTCCAACATCCCGGCACGACACCGGCACCGACACCGACAAGGAGCCTACGATGGAAAGTCTGGTGGCACTGTTCCGCGAGCAGGCGGCCGTGCTCGCCGCATACCGCGGTATCGACCTGCCGGCCGAGCTGACTACGCAGCTCGAATCACCGTCGCAGGTGGACATCAGCGCCGTGGTGCGGGCCGAGATCGCCCGCGTCAGCGGGTTTCCCGCGGCGCGGCTACATCTGTCGTCGACCATCGTCGGCGACCTTGGATTCGACTCCATCATGGTGACCGATCTGATCAGCGGCTTGAAACGCAAGCTGCCCGGTCGCCAGGTTGATCTGGCGGCCTTCGGACCGGACACGATGATCGCCGATGTGGTTGCCATGGCCGGCGGCAGCGTAGGCGAGCCGGCCGAGGAAGCGACGCAGCCGCCCGCGGTCACCCCACAATTCCGGATCAGCGATTTCGATGAGGTCAAAGCGCTGGCAGAGCGGATCTCACTGGTCGACACCGCCGGCGTCGACAATCCGTACTTTGTGGTGAACGACGGCATCACCACCGACACCTCGATCATCAACGGTGTCGAGGTGATCAACTTCGCCAGTTTCAACTACCTGGGCCTGTCGGGTCACCCGGCAGTGGCTGAGGCCATGGCCGACGCAGTGCGCCGATATGGCAGCTCCTGCTCGGCGTCCCGCATGCTGTCCGGCGAGAAGCCGATCCACCGTGCGCTCGAACGCGAACTGGCCGATCTGCTCGGAACCCAGGATGCGCTGGCTCTGGTCAATGGGCACGCCACCAATGTGACATTGATCGGACACCTGCTCGGCGACCGCGACCTCGTCATCCACGACAGTCTCGCGCATGACAGTATCGTGCAGGGCTGCAAGCTATCTGGGGCCACTCGCCGACCCTTCCCGCACAACAATGCCGCCGCGCTCGACGAGCTGCTGACCGAAATCCGGCACCAGTACCGCCGCGTGCTGATCGTGATCGAGGGCGTCTACAGCCAAGACGGGGACGTCGCCGACCTGCCCGCCTTCATCGAGGTCAAGAAAAAACACCAGGCGTTGTTGATGATCGACGAGGCGCACAGCATCGGTGTGCTCGGAGCCGCTGGCGGTGGCGTCGGGCAACACTTCGGCGTCGACCGCGCCGACGTCGAATTATGGTGCGGCACAATGTCGAAAGCGTTGGCCGGCTGCGGTGGTTACGTGGCGGGAAGCCGGGAGCTGATCGAATATCTCAAATACACCACGCCGGGGTTCATCTTCAGCGGTGGCCTACCGCCGGCCATCGCGGCCGCGGCACTTGCTGCAATCACGGTGATGCGCAGCGAATCAGGCCACCTGCAGCGTCTGCACGAATCGTCGGCGCTGTTCTTGAGGCTGGCCCGGGAAGCCGGCCTGAACACCGGAGACAGTCAGGGCACCCCGATCATTCCGTGCATCGTGGGCAGCTCGATGACGGCGCTGCGGTTGTCGCACGCACTGCTCAGGCACGGCGTCAACGCCAACCCGATCCTCTACCCGGCCGTGCCCGAGGACCAAGCGAGGCTGCGGTTCTTCATCACCAGTCAACACACTGAAGAGCAGATCCGTTACGCGGTGCGGGTTCTCGCCGGGGAGCTCGCGCTCGTGCCGGCGGCGTGAGGACCTATTCCATCCGGAGCCTGACCCCCGCCGCGCGCAGTTCCAGCACGGCCAGCCCCCGGATCACGACGGGATCCTCGTAGCGCCACCCCCCGACCGGATCCGCGCTGACGGCGGCGAGCTTGGCCGGTGAGCGGTTGGCCAGTGCGCGCAGCGCCAACAGCTGCTGGCCGGCTGCGGTGGCGGCCAGCGCGGTCACGACCCACTTGCGCCGGAAGAACCGGATCCGCAGGTACAGCCACGGCATCGTCACCGCCAGGATCGGTGGCAACGCGACCGCCAGCGCCAGCACCCACGCCAGCCAACTGGCGGTGGTGTCCAGTTCGTGCCCGGCTCCGGCGATGTCCATCGCCGCCTGGCTGGCCGCGTTCAGGGGCTGGCCGAGCGCGTCGCCCAGCAGGGGAATGTTGTGCGCGCTGTGCCCGGCCGACGCCAGGTTGCCCGCCACTCCCTTCGAGCCGACTTCGACCTGCCGCCCGGCTTCGGCGATCGTGGCAATCGCCTCGTGGACGGCGAAACCGACGAAGACCCAGATCACCGTCCACAACGAGATGGTGATGTCGCTCATCAGTTGGCCGAAAAGACGGAAGGGCCGGGTCGAGTAAGGCAAGTACCGCGTCATGACACCGATACCAGCACAGCTCGCAGCAGAATGACATCGTCTTGCCGGGTCTCCTGCGGGTCTGCCCGGCCCAGCCTGCCCGATAGGCTGACCCGATGCGACCCGCATTGTCCGATTACCAGCATCTGGCCAGCGGCAAAGTCCGGGAGATCTACCGCGTCGACGACGACCATCTGCTCCTGGTCGCCAGCGACCGGATCTCGGCGTACGACTTCATCCTGGACAGCACCATCCCGGACAAAGGCCGCATCCTGACCGCGATGAGCGTGTTCTTCTTCGGCCTGGTGAGCGCCCCCAACCACCTCGCCGGGCCACCAGACGATCCGCGCATCCCCGACGAGGTGCTCGGCCGGGCCTTGGTGGTGCGACGGCTGGAGATGCTTCCGGTGGAATGCGTGGCCCGCGGTTACCTGACCGGGTCGGGGCTTGTCGACTATCAGGCCACCGGAAAGGTGTGCGGCATCCCGTTGCCGCCCGGGCTGGTGGAGGCCAGCAAGTTCAGCACGCCGCTGTTCACCCCGGCGACCAAGGCCGCACTGGGCGATCACGACGAGAACATCGCATTCGACCGGGTCATCGAACTGGTCGGCGGGGTACGCGCCAACCAACTGCGCGATCGCACCCTGCAGATCTACGTGCAGGCCGCCGATCACGCCCTGAACAGAGGAATCATCATCGCGGACACCAAGTTCGAGTTCGGCACCGACGCGCACGGAAACCTGTTGCTGGCCGACGAGATCTTCACCCCGGATTCGTCACGGTACTGGCCGGCCGCGGACTACCGGCCCGGGGTGGTGCAGACCGCGTTCGACAAGCAGTTCGTCCGCAACTGGCTCACCAGCGCCGAGTCCGGATGGGACCGGCACGGCACTGAGCCGCCGCCACCCCTGCCGGACGACATCATTGTCGCCACCCGAAACCGGTACATCGAGGCATACGAACGGATTTCGGGTAAGAGCTTCGACGACTGGATCGGTCCCGGCGCATGACCGAACGGTTGGCACCACCCGTGGCCAAACGGGTGGAGACCCGACGCGAGCACCATGGCGACGTCTTCCTCGATCCCTACGAGTGGTTGCGGGACAAGGACAGTCCCGAGGTCATCGCCTATCTGGAGGCGGAGAACGCGTACGTCGACCAACAGACGTCTGACTTGGACACATTGCGGCACCAGATATTCGACGAAATCAAGGCGCGGACCAAGGAAACCGACCTGTCGGTGCCCACCCGCCGCGGCGCCTGGTGGTATTACGCCCGCACCTTCGAGGGCAAGCAGTACGGTGTCCACTGCCGTTGCCCGGCAAGCGATCCCGATGACTGGAACCCGCCCCGGTTCGACGAACACACCGAGATTCCCGGTGAGCAGGTGCTGCTCGACGAGAACGAGGCGGCCGACGGTCACGACTTCTTCGCGCTCGGCGCTGCCAGTGTCAGCCTCGACGCGAACCTGCTGGCTTACTCCGTCGACACCGTCGGTGACGAACGTTATACGTTGCGGTTCAAGAACTTGAATACCGGCGAGCTGTATCCCGATGAGATCGCCGGGATCGGCGCCGGCGCGAGCTGGGCCGCCGACAACCGCACCGTCTACTACGTCACCGTGGACGACGCCTGGCGGCCGGATACCGTGTGGCGCTACCGACTCGGCGCGGGGCAGCCCGCCGAGCAGGTCTATCACGAACCCGACGAACGGTTCTGGCTGGGGGTCGGACGCACCCGCAGTGACGCCTACATGATGATCGCGGCAGGTTCATCGGTCACGTCCGAGTACCGCTACGCCGACGCGGCCGACCCCGAAGCGCAGTTCACTGTCGTGTTGTCCCGCCGCGAAGGGGTCGAATACTCGGTGGAGCACGCCGTGGTCGGTGACGAGCAGCGGTTCCTGATCCTGCACAACGACGGCGCGGTCAATTTCACGCTGGTGGAAGCCCCGGTCGACGATCCGTCCCGGCAACGCACTCTGATCCCGCACCGTGACGACGTCCGCCTGGACGGTGTGGACGCCTTCGCCGGTCACCTGGTGGTCAGCTACCGACGGGCAGCATTGCCCCGAATTCAATTGTGGCCGTTCGCCACTGACGGCGGCTATGGTGATCCCGGAGAAATCACCTTTGACTCCGAACTGATGGCGTCGGGGTTGGGCGCCAACCCGAACTGGGCTTCACCCAAGCTGCGGGTGGGCGCCGGGTCGTTCGTGACACCGGTGCGGATCTACGACATGGACCTGCGCACCGGCGAGCGGACCCTGCTCCGAGAACAACCGGTGCTGGGCGGCTACCGTCGGGCCGACTACGTGGAGCGACGCGACTGGGCCATCGCCGAGGACGGGACCCGGGTCCCGGTCTCCATCGTGCACCGAGCCGACATCGAATTCCCCGCTCCGGCACTGATCTACGGCTACGGGGCCTACGAGATGTGTGAGGACCCGCGGTTCTCCATCGCCCGGTTGTCGCTGCTGGACCGCGGGATGGTCTTCGTCGTCGCCCACGTGCGCGGCGGTGGCGAGATGGGCCGGCTGTGGTACGAACACGGCAAGTTGCTGCAGAAGAAGAACACCTTCACCGACTTCATCGCGGCGGCACAGCATCTGGTGGAATCCGGCCTGACCCGCCCGCAGCAGTTGGTGGCACTCGGCGGCAGTGCGGGTGGTCTGCTGATGGGGGCGGTAGCCAATATGGCGCCGGAACTGTTCGCCGGAATCCTTGCCCAGGTGCCGTTCGTCGACCCACTGACCACCATTCTGGATCCTTCACTGCCGCTGACCGTCACCGAGTGGGACGAGTGGGGAAACCCCCTGCAGGACAGCGATGTCTACGCGTACATGAAGTCGTACTCGCCGTACGAGAACGTCGCCGGCCGGCCTTACCCGGCGATCCTGGCGATGACCTCGCTGAACGACACCCGGGTGTACTACGTGGAACCGGCCAAGTGGGTGGCGGCGCTGCGACACAGCAATCCAGACGGAAACCCCATCCTGTTGAAAACCCAGATGAAGGCCGGCCACGGCGGTATCAGCGGCCGCTACGAGCGGTGGAAGGAAACCGCGTTCCAGTATGCGTGGCTGCTGACGACCGCCGCTAACCAGCCGGCGTCTTGGGCAGAAACTTAGCCGGGATGAGCGTGATCAGCACCAACGCGGTCGCGATCACCCATACCACTGTGTAACAGTGCGAAAGGTCGTGCACGAGGTTCGTGCCGAAATTCGGGTCGAGGGTCCGCGGCGGTACCGCTGCCGGGTCCAACGCAGCGTGGCGTCGCACCGCCTCCTCCTGTAGCCGACCGAGTTCGTTTGCCGCGGCGATGTTTTCACTGCGGTTGAACTGGCTGGTGAGCACCATCGACATCAGTGCCGTCCCGATCGAGCCGCCCACCTGCAGATTGACGCTGATCAACGTGGAACCGCGGGCGATCTGATGCGGGGCCAGGGCCTGCACTGACGCCCCCGACAGCGGCATCATCGTGCAGCCGGTGCCCATGCCCATGATGGTCAAACCCACCGCCAGCAGCGGCAGGTAGCCGGCCTGGCGGGCGACACCGAAGGTGAAGATACCCAGCCCCACCGCAATCAGCGTGATGCCGACCAGCACCATCTTGCCGGGACCCTTGCGGTCCATGAACACCCCGGCCCACGGCATGGTGAGCATCGCCCCGATGCCCTGGGGGATCAGGTGCAATCCGGATTGCATCGGCGTCTGGTGCAGCACCTGCTGCAGATAGCTCGGGAGCAGCAACACCGAACCGAAGAACGCGATGGCGAACAGGAATGCCGTCACATTGGCATTGGTCACCACGGGGTTCTTGAACAGCCGCAGGTCCACCAGCGGATGCTCGGCGCGGAACCAGGCGTGCAGCAGGAACGCCCCGATCAGCACCAAGCCGGCCACTGCCGGTATCAACACCTGGCGATCAACCACGGTGCCGTGGCCGGGAATGGCGGACACCCCGAAGAGAAAGCTCGCCAATCCCGGGGACAGCAGCAGGGCGCCGACCGTGTCGAATGTCTCAGACGGTGCCGGCTGATCCCGCGGAAACACCAGCGCCGCAAGGACGAACGCGCACAACCCGATCGGCAGGTTGATCAGGAAGATCCACGGCCAGCTGAAGTCACCGATCAGCCAGCCGCCCAAGATGGGGCCGCCGATCGGACCGAGCAGCATCGGGATCCCGAGCACCGACATCAACCGGCCCAGCCGCTTCGGACCGGCCACCCGGGTGAGGATCATGAATCCCAGCGGCATGAGCATGCCACCGCACATGCCCTGTACCGCACGAAAGACATTGAGCAACAGGATGTTGGGGGCGATCGCGCACAGCATCGAGCCCGCCATGAACGCCAGCACCGACCCCATCCACAGCCGTTTGGTGCCGAACCGGTCGGCCGCCCAGCCCGCCAGCGGGATCACCGTGGCCAGCGCGAGGGTGTAGCCGGTCATGGTCCAGCCGACGACGGCCTGGGTCGACTCGAACTCGACGATGAACGTGCGTTGCGCGACGCTGACGACGGTGCTGTCCAGCCCCATCATCAGCGAGGCCAGGATGCACACCCCGGCGGTTCGCAGGGTCGGCGCATCCAGTTTGTCGGGGTAACCCCCGACCTGGGCCGGCCCCGCTGCGGCGGTTCGCAACGCGGGGTCGACTGGTGGGGAAAATGCCTCATCCATGGCGTTGCTGAGCATATCTAACGGCCTGCCTCCGGCGACGGGGCCGATAGACGTCTGCCGTCAGTGTGTCCTTCACCGTCTCGACATCTGGCATCGGCAAACTACCTGCGTGTCTGGAAAACTGATCGTCTCGGTCTCAGGGATTGGCGAGCACACCCTGGCCGACGTGGCTGACTTCTGTGCGCAGATGGATTCCCGCGCTGTTCCGGTGTCCTTCCTGGTGGCGCCGCGTCTCGGTGACCGCTACCGACTGGACCGCGACCCCCGCACCGTGGACTGGCTGACCGACCGGCGCGCCCACGGCGACGCCCTGGTGCTGCACGGCTACGACGAGTCGGCGACCAAGAAGCGGCGCGGCGAGTTCGCAACCCTGCACGCCCACGAGGCCAGCCTGCGACTCAAGGGGGCCGACCGGGTGCTCGAGCACCTGGGGCTGCGCACCCGACTGTTTGCCGCACCCGGCTGGCTGGTCTCGCCCGGAGTCGTCAAAGCGTTGCCGCGCAATGGATTTCGACTTCTCGCCGACGCCTACGGAGTGACCGATCTGGTTCGGGACACCACGGTGCGGGCCCGGGTGCTTGGTATCGGCGAAGGATATCTGGCCGAGCCGTGGTGGTGCCGGATGGTGGTGATGTCAGCCGACCGGGTCGCCCGGCGCGGCGGGGTGGTCCGAATCGCCGTCGCCGCTCGCCACCTGCGCAAGTCCGGTCCGCGGCAGGCCATGTTGGACGCCGTCGACCTGGCTCTGCTGCAGCAGTGCACCCCGATGGTGTACCGCTGGCAGGCCGACAAGGCGGTCCTGGACGCCGCTTAGCTCGATGCGGGCCGCCCACACCGGTGGCACTAACGTGTATCGACATGAGCGATGCGAGTCCTGGTTCCGACGGGTTCAACGCCGACGCGATCATCGTCGGAGCCGGGCTGGCCGGACTGGTCGCAGCGTGCGAACTGGTGGACCGCGGGTTGCGGGTATTGATCGTCGACCAGGAGAACAGCGCCAACCTCGGCGGGCAGGCCTTCTGGTCGTTCGGCGGCCTGTTCTTCGTCAACAGCCCCGAACAGCGCCGACTGGGCATCCGCGACAGTCCTGAACTGGCCCTGCAGGACTGGCTGGGGACGGCTGCGTTCGATCGTCCCGAGGACTACTGGCCAGAACAGTGGGCACATGCCTATGTCGACTTCGCGGCGGGGGAGAAGCGCAGTTGGCTGCGCACCCGGGGCCTGAAGATCTTCCCGCTGGTGGGCTGGGCCGAACGCGGCGGTTATGACGCGCAGGGGCACGGTAATTCGGTTCCGCGGTTTCACATCACCTGGGGGACGGGGCCGGCGCTGGTCGAGATCTTCGCGCGACAACTGCGTAACCGGCCGAATGTGCGGTTCGCGCACCGGCACCAGGTCGACCGGCTGATCGTGGAAAGTGACGCGGTGACCGGGGTCCGGGGCACCGTGCTGGAACCGTCGGACGAAGCCCGTGGCTTCCCGTCATCGCGAAAAGCAGTGGGAAAATTCGAATTTCGTGCCTCAGCGGTGATTGTGACCAGTGGCGGTATCGGCGGCAATCACGATCTGGTGCGCAAGAACTGGCCGCGACGCATGGGCCGGGCGCCCAAGCAGTTGCTCAGCGGGGTTCCGGCACACGTCGACGGCAGGATGATCGGCATCGCGCAGAAGGCCGGCGCGCGGGTGATCAACCCCGATCGGATGTGGCATTACACCGAGGGCATCACCAACTATGACCCGATCTGGCCGCGGCATGGCATCCGCATCATCCCGGGGCCGTCGTCGTTATGGCTGGACGGGGCGGGAAATCGGTTGCCGGTCCCGCTCTATCCCGGCTTCGACACGCTGGGCACCTTGGAGCACATCGCCCAGACCGGCTACGACTACACGTGGTTTGTGTTGAACGCCAAGATCATCGAGAAAGAGTTCGCCCTTTCGGGTCAGGAGCAGAACCCCGACCTGACCGGTCAGAGTGTCCGCCAACTGTTGCGGTCGCGGACCCGATCCGGGCCGCCCGGTCCGGTGCAGGCATTCGTCGACCAAGGAGTGGATTTCGTCACCGCTGACTCGTTGGCGGAGCTGGTGGACGCCATGAACGCGTTGCCCGACGTGCAACCGCTGGACTACGAGACGGTCCACGCCGCGGTCACCTCGCGGGATCGCGAGGTGACCAACAAATTCACCAAGGACGGGCAGATCACCGCGATCCGCGCGGCCCGTACCTACCTGGGCGACCGGCTGGGCCGGGTGGTGGCGCCGCACCGGCTGGTCGATCCCAAGGCCGGACCGCTGATCGCGGTCAAGCTGCACATCCTCACCCGAAAGACGTTGGGGGGCATTGAAACCGACCTGGACTCGCGGGTGCTGAGGTCCGACGGCAGCGCAGTGGCCGGGTTGTACGCCGCTGGTGAGGTCGCCGGCTTCGGTGGAGGCGGTGTGCACGGCTACCGGTCCCTGGAGGGCACCTTCCTGGGTGGCTGCATCTTCTCCGGACGGGCCGCCGGCCGCGGCGCCGCCGCGGACATCACTTAGCCGGAACCCCCGCGCAACTCAGAAGGTGACGCCGTCCTCTTCGCGGAGCACCTGGAAGTCGGTGCTGGTCATCTCGGTGAGCCGGCCGTAGTAGATGCCGCGGGCGTCGGGAGCCACGATGCCCTGATGGATGGGCACTGCCCGCGCGGGGTTCACGGCCCGCAAATAGTCCACGGCCTCCGAGATCTTCATCCAGGGCGCCGCGGCGGGCGTGGCCAGCACGTCCACCGGCTCGTCGGGTACGAACAACGCGTCACCCGGATGCATCAACCTCGCGGGATGGTCACCGTCGCCCACCAGATACGAAATGTTGTCTATCACAGGGATTTCCGGATGGATGACGGCGTGCCGGCCACCGACCGCTCTGATGGTCAGCTGCTCGACAGACAGTTCGTCCCCCACGTGCACGGCGTGGCACGGCTCGCCCAGCTGCGCCGTGGTCTGTGGGTCGGCATACAGCGTGGCGGCCGGGTTGCCCTGCAGCAGTGCCGGCAACCGGGTGACGTCGACGTGGTCGGGATGCTGGTGGGTGATCACGATGGCGGCCAGGCCGGTGATCCCCTCGAAACCGTGGGCGAAAGTGCCGGGATCGAAAAGCACCTTGGTGTCCCCGAACTCGGCGAGCAGGCAGGAATGCCCGAAATGCGTCAGTTGCATGCTTACGATTGTGCCCTGATGGGGGCCGTGCAGTTGAGGATGTTGGTGGCGACGATGATGGTCGCCGGTTGCCTGGTGATCGCGCTGGTCGCGGTGCCGGCGGCGAACGCCGAACCGGAAACCTGTCCGCCGATCTGCGATCAGATCCCGGGGACCGCGTGGATCCAACGCGAATCGGTGCCGCTGCACGGCGTGTACCGGTGGCCGTCGTTGGCGGCGGTGGCGGTGCCCCTGACCGGCGGGCCTGCCACGCCCCAGTTCCGGTTCGAGCAGGTCTGTGGCACCGCGGCCCTGCCGCAGGACCCCCGCAAATCCGCCGTGGCGGCCCGCGCGTTGGTCACCCGGGACCACTGGCAGCTGCAGGCGCTGATCCTGCACTGGCGCGGCGACACCGCGCGCGGGGGCGCGAACGCCGCAGCGGTGTTCAGCACTGCGCTCGCAGCACTGCGCGCCTGTCAGCTCGGTGCGCCCGCGCAGTCGCCGTCGGTCACCGACGAGGAACCGACCCGGATGGCCGCCGTCATCAGCGGACCGGTCATCGTGCACACCTACCTGGTCGCACACGTGGCGAGCAGCACGGTCAGCGAACTGACGCTGTGGTCGTCGGGGTTTGACCAGGTGCCCTGGCCGGTGATCTCCGACGCCGGGGTCCTGGACGCCCTCACCGCTCCGCTGTGCGATGCGTACCTCGGCTCGTGCCCGTGACGGACGAAATTCGCTCTGGCACTGCGTATTTGCGGTAGGTTCGGCGGATGGTCACCCTCGATGTCCTCTACAGCGCGGCTCTGCATCCGTGGCCGGAGCTACGGGAGAAGGTGCTGCGCGCAGAGGCGGAGGGCTTCGGTACCGCGTACGTGTTCGACCACCTCTCCGGTGCGATGTTGTCCGGCAGCCGAATGCTGGAGTGCTTCACCCTGGTCGGGGCGCTGGCCGCAGCCACCTCCACGATCCGGATCGGCACCCTGGTGGTGAACGCGGCCAATCGGCCGGCCGGGGTGACGGTCGCGGCCGCCGCCTCGGCGCAGGAGATCAGCGGCGGGCGGTTCGTGTTCGGTCTCGGCGCCGGCGGCGCACCGGACAGTCCGTGGTCACGCGAGCAGCGGCTGGTCGATATCACCCTGGCCGACTCCCTGCGGGCGCGGCACCGGCACCTGGTCGACGTGCTCGACCTGTGCGACAGCCAGTGGGACCCCGCCAGGGCGGCTGCGTGGGCCGGCTTTCCGTTGCCGGTGCCCAGGCCACCGGTGTTGCTCGGCGTCAACAGCGTCGCCCTGGCCGAGATCGGCGGTGACCGCTGCGACGCCGTCAATGTGCGTCTGGACCATCCCCGCATCGGTGAGTTCTTCCAGGCGGCCCGGGCCGCCCGCGCCCGATCCGCCCGGGCCGGGACCCCGCTGGTGCTCAACGCCTGGACGGCGCTGTCCGATGCCGCGCTCGACCCGCACGGTTCGGTGCAGCACCGGATCAGCGACCTGGGCGGCCACGGGCTGATTTTGGTCGGGTGATCACACCTGGTCCATCGCCGGTAGAGTCGCGGGCGGAGCGATCTGAGCTGAGGAGGAGCGCGGTGGCCCGGGTGGTCGTGCATGTGATGCCCAAAGCGGAGATTCTCGACCCGCAGGGCCAGGCCATTGTCGGTGCCCTGGGCAGGCTGGGTCATCCGGGGATCTCAGATGTGCGTCAGGGCAAGCGGTTCGAGTTGGAGGTCGACGACACTGTCGACGACTCGGTACTCGCCGACATCGCGGAGTCACTGCTGGCCAACACCGTGATCGAGGAGTGGACGATAAGTCGGGAGCCGCAGTGACGGCCCGGATCGGAGTGATCACCTTTCCCGGCACCCTCGACGACGTGGATGCCGCGCGGGCGGCACGGAAGGTCGGCGCGGAGGCGATCAGCCTCTGGCACGCCGACGTCGACCTCAAGGCGGTCGATGCCGTGGTGGTGCCCGGCGGCTTCTCCTACGGCGACTACCTGCGGGCGGGTGCGATCGCCAGGTTCGCCCCGGTGATGGGCGAAGTGGTGGCGGCGGCCGGTCGCGGCATGCCGGTGCTGGGCATCTGCAACGGCTTCCAGGTGCTCTGCGAGGCTGGTCTGCTGCCGGGTGCGTTGACCCGAAACGCCGGCCTGCACTTCATCTGTCGCGACGTGTGGTTGCGGGTGGCGTCGACGTCGACGGCCTGGACGTCGCGTTTCGAGAGCGACGCGGACCTGCTGATTCCGCTGAAGTCCGGCGAGGGCCGATACGTGGCACCGCGGGAAACCATCGAAGAACTCGAGGGCGACGGGCGGGTGGTGTTCCGCTACCGCGACAACCTCAACGGCTCGCTCAACGACATCGCCGGCATCAGTTCGGCCAACGGCCGCGTGGTCGGGTTGATGCCGCATCCCGAACATGCCATCGAAGCGCTCACCGGCCCCTCCGACGATGGCCTCGGATTGTTCTATTCAGCGCTGGATTCGGTGCTGGCCGCCTGATATCAGGCCGACAAGACCGCGTAAGGTGCTGCGGCACGGCGCAATTCGTCGAATTCAGCGGTGATCGCAGCAGTCGCGTCATGCACGTCGGCGAAGGTCTGGTCGTCGGTCAGCACCGCGATTCCCAGTTGGTCCGCGTAGCTCCACACGGTGATGTTGACCGGAGCACCCGGCGACAGCACGCCCGTGGAGTAGATCTCGCTGACCGGCGCACCGCCGAAGTGACCCCGCTGTCGCGGTCCCATGACGCTGGAGACAGCAACATTCATGATCTTGTTGTGGCCCTCGCGTCGACCCAGCCAGCGGAACATCGCCGGGGCGATCGCGGCCGGCAGGTAGTTCATCAGCCGGCCGCAGAGCCGGGAGCCGAGTATCTCGTGGTCCTCCTTGGCGTACCTGGACGCCCGTGCTACCAGCCGCACCCGCTCGAGTGGATCGGCGACGTGCACCGGCAGCGACACCGACAGGCCGCTGATCTCGTTGCCACTGATCCGGTCGGACTTGTCGGTGGCAGTGGGGACCGACGCGATGATCGGGCGGTCCGCGATGCCGTCGTAGTCGAGCAGCAGGGTCCGCAGACCTCCGGCGGCCATGGCCAGGATCAGGTCGTTCATCTTGACGCCCAGTTCGGCGGCGGTCGCTTTCACGTCAGCCAAAGGCAGTGCGGCGCTGGCGAAGCGGCGCTGTGGTGACACCACGTGGTTGAGGAAGGTCGGTGGAGCGTCGAACGTGTCGGCCAGATCGGGGTGGCTGCCGCGTTCCCGTGCGCGACGACGCATCCGGACCGTGCCCGAGACGGCGTCCCGGATCAATCCGGGCAGCGCGGCCAGTTGCCGCACGTGGTCACGTGCGGCCGCACGCAGCAGGTCCGCGGAAGTCGCTGTGGCGCTGTCGTTCTGAATCGGCGCGACGGTCATGTCGACGAGATCCATGGCCCGGGCCAACAGGTTCGCCGATGCGACACCGTCGGCCAGCGAGTGGTGCACCTTGCCGATCACCGCGAAACGGCCCCCGGCCAGGCCCTCGGCGAAATAAAACTCCCACAGCGGGCGACTGCGGTCCAGCGGTGTGGAGGCGATCTCGCCGATCAGCTGATCCAGTTCGCGGCGCCCGCCCGGCGCCGGAACCTGCACGCGCCGTAGGTGGTAGTCCAGGTCGACCGCGCAATTCTGCTGCCACACCGGGTGATTCAAACGCCAGGGAATCTCGACCAAGCGGTATCGCAACGGCTCCAGCAGGTGCAATCTGGCTTGCAGGTGCTTGCGGAATACCTCGAAGCCGAACTCGCCATCGAATGTCGATGCGTCGACGACGGTGACCTTCAGGGTGTGGGTGTGCAGGTTGGGCGTCTCGCTGTAGAGCAGCATCGCGTCCATCCCGTTGAGTCGTTTCATCTGACACCCCGTTCTCAGCCGACGATGGGCAGTCGGCGCTCGCCGGCCAGGCGGTCGAGCGCGGTCTGCATCACCGCGCGGACATGGGCGTCGACCTCGGCCACGTCGGGATCCGCACCGAACTGGGCGACGACGTCGATGGGTTCGAGCACCTCGGTGACGACCTTGGCCGGCATCGGCAGGTTGGGCGGGAAGAAGACGCTGAAGCCGAAGGGAAAGCCGAAGCTGACCGGCAAAATATCCGACCGCAGCTTATTGAGGCCGAGTCGGCGGGCCAGCCAGTTGCCGCGGGTGAGGAACAACTGTGTTTCCTGCGCGCCGATCGACACCGTCGGCACGATCGGAACCCCGGCTTCGACGGCGGTTCGGACGTAGCCGGTGCGCCCGTTGAAGTCCACAGAGTTGGCCTCGAAGGTGGGCCGGTAGGAGTCGTAGTCACCGCCGGGGAAGACCAACACTACCGCGCCGGAGTGCAGGGCGGCCGCGGCGTTCTCCCGGCTCGCCTCGATGACGCCGAGGCGCCGCAACCAGCCGTCCATCGGCCCCATGAACAGCGCGTTGTGCCCCAGGGTGTAGACCGGCCGGTCGTAACCGAAGGTGTCGTAATACTGCGGCGAGAAGATGAACACATCCGGGGTGAACATGCCCCCCGAGTGGTTGGACACCACCAGCGCGCCGCCGACCGCGGGCACGTTGTCCATGTGGCGCACTTCGGCGCGATGCCACCGCTTGATGACGGGTGCGACGGTGTCGATGACCTGTTTGGTGAACGCGGGGTCCCACTTGGCGATCTCGCGGTCGTCGCTGCTGTTACTGACATCACCCGTCATGGCTTCTCCGATTGCGTTTAGGACCCCGCCTGCGCTGGGGATTCCTGAAGTGAGCGCTCTCTACATCCGTAGAGGATATGCTACTCTCATTTTAAGAGAATGTCATTATCGTGCGGTTGTGGCATACCGCACACATCGCAAGTGCAGGGAGCGAGAATGTCCGAAAAAGTTCTGGTTACAGGTGGATTCGGGTTGGTCGGTGCGCAGACCGTGCGGCGGCTGGCCGCCGACGGGCATCAGGTAGTCGCCACCGACCTCGGCACGAAGCCGCACCGCAGGGCGGCCGCACAACTGCCGGCCGGCGTGGCAGCGCGCTGGGCAGACCTGACCGATCCGGACGCCGTCGCCATGCTGGTCGCACAGGTCGAACCGACCGTGATCATCCACCTGGCCGCGGTGATCCCGCCGGTGATCTACGGCATCCCGGACCTGGCGCGCCGGGTCAACGTCGACGCCACGATGGCATTGTTGCGGGCCGCCGAAGCGTGCGCCCGACCACCGCGGTTCGTGCAGGCATCGAGCAACGCCGTGCACGGTGCCCGCAACCCGCACCGGCATACCGAGTTGCTCAGTGCCGACAGCCCGGTCGCGCCGTCGGATCTGTACGGAGCCCACAAAGCCGAGGCGGAGCAGCACGTTCGGCTGTCCAGCCTGGACTGGGTGATCCTGCGCCTCGGCGGCGTCATGAGCGCAGACCCGGGTGCGATGCCCTTCACCTTCGATGCGCTGTTCTTCGAGAGCGCGCTGCCGACCGACGGGCGGATGCACAGCGTGGATGTCCGTGACGTAGCGGCTGCGTTCGCCGCGGCGACCATCGCTGCGCGGGAGGACGTGGTCGGTCAGATTCTGCTGGTCGCCGGCGACGAAACGCACCGGTTGCGCCAAGGCGAGGTCGGCGCTGCGCTGGCGGCCACCCGCGGTCTGAAGGATGTGCTGCCCGGCGGCCGGCCTGGTGATCCCGCGAGCGACGAGGACTGGTTTGTCACGGACTGGATGGACACCACGCATGCCCAGCAGGTGCTGGCTTTTCAGCAGCACAGTTGGCCGGACATCCTGGCCGAGATGCGTGCTGCCGCAGGGTGGCGGCGGTACCCGATGCAGTTGGTGGCGCCGCTGGCGCGACTGGTGCTCAAGCGCCGCGCAGCCTACCGGGACGCGCCCGGCCGCTACGCGGATCCGTGGGGTGCTTTCCGTAGGAAGCTGGGCGAGCCACGGCCGGACCGGGTGCTTGCCGGCCGGATCGGGTAGCCGCTACTCAGCCCGCCGCGCGCAGCAACGGTGCCGAGGGCAGCTCGGCGACGGGGTTCAACCTGCTGAAGAGATCGACCGCGGCGGCCAGCGCGCGGTCGACGTACGTGGCGAGGTCGTCGAAACCGACCCGTTCGCCGATCCATCGTGACTGTTCAGCGGTGACGCCGACGCGCCGCGGATCTGACGATCCGTGCACCGTCGCGGTGACGTCGCGGTTCTGCTCGTTCCACGTGTCGGCGACGTGCACCAAGCGCTCGTGTTCGGTGCTGGGATAGAAACACGCAGGCGTGATGCGCACGGTGACGACATCCGGGTGCAGCGTGGGGATTTCGAGGTGGACATGCAGGCGGCGCTCGGCGTTCAGGACGAAGAAGAATTCGGCATCGTGGCGGCCGCGGAAATACCGCCGCCCGCGGGTGCGCAGGTAGCGCTCGATCAGGTCGGCGGTCAGCGGCTCAGTCATAGTTCTCCATGCTCCGGCAGGTGACTATGCGGGTCCTGGTTCCAGAGACAGGAAAACTGAAGAATCAGTTGAGAATTGGCTGAGCGACGGTGCCGTCAGACAACGACGAAAAACGAATCCCGGTACGCCTCGAGTAGTCGCAGCCACAGCTCGCTGATGGTCGGGAAACAGGGCACCGCGTGCCACAGCCGATCGATCGATACCTCGCCGGCCACGGCGATGGTCGCCGCGTGCAGCAGTTCGGTCACGCCCGGGCCGACGAGAGTCACCCCGAGCACATGACGGCTGTCGACGTCGACCACCATGCGTGCCCGCCCGGCGTACCCGTCGGCGAAAAGCTTGGCGCCGGTGACGACGTCGCCGATCTCGATATCGATGACTTTGGTGCGGTGACCGGCCTGCGCAGCCTGCTCGGCGGTCAGGCCCACCGCGGCGACTTCGGGGTCGGTGAAGAACGCCTGCGGCACCGCGTGATGATCCGCGGTGGTGGCGTGTGCGCCCCACGGCTCGGTGTCCAGCGCTCGACCGGCGGCGCGGGCACCGATGGCGGCGCCGGCGATTCGCGCCTGGTACTTGCCCTGATGGGTCAGCAGTGCGCGGTGGTTGACGTCGCCGGCGGCGTAGAGCCAGCCGTCCTCGACCGCCTTGACCCGGCACGTGTCGTCGACCTCCAGCCAACTGCCGGGGGTGAGCCCCACAGTTTCCAAACCGATGTGGTCAGTGAGGGGTTTGCGGCCGGTGGCGAACAGGATCTCGTCGACCTCGAGGCCGGTGCCGTCGCTCAATGCCAGCGATACCGGGCAGTACGGGTAAGCCCGGCTCAGTTCCTGCACCGAGACGCCCAGGCGCACGTCGACTCCCGCGTCGGTGAGTCCGCGGCCGACGAGTTCCCCCACGAAGGACTCCATCCGCGGCAGCAATTGCGATCCGCGGGCCAACAGGGTCACCTTTGAGCCCAATCCCTGCCAGGCCGTTGCCATTTCAACGCCGACACCGCCGCCTCCGACGACGGCCAGCCGATTGGGCACGTCGCTGCTGTCGGTGGCTTCGCGGTTGGTCCAGGGCCGGGCGTCGTAGAGGCCGGGCAGGTCGGGCAGGGCGGGGCGGGTGCCGGTGCACACGACGACGGCATGCCGCACGGTCAGCACCATTTCGGCACCGCCTGGGGTGGTGACCACGACCCGCCGGGGCCCGTCCAACCGTCCGTGTCCGCGGATCAGGGTGGCGCCGATGCCGTTCACCCAGTCGACCTGGCCGCTGTCGTCCCAGTCGCTGACGTACCGATCGCGGCGGGCGAAGACGCCACCCGGGTGGATCGGACCGATGATCGCCTGACGGGCACCGTCGACGCGGCGGGCCTCGGAGACGGCGATGACCGGACGCAACAATGCCTTGCTCGGCACGCAAGCCCAGTAGGAGCACTCGCCGCCGACGAGTTCGCGCTCGACGACGATGACGCTCAGGCCCGCAGCGCGCGCCCGGTCTGCGACGTTCTGCCCGACCGGACCCGCGCCGAGCACCACGACGTCGCATTCCTGCTGCTCTTCCGGCATGGTTCAAACAATCCTTTCGGCTCGGTTCTGCCAACGAAGCTACTCGGGCCGCAGCAGCCCGCTGACCATCGCGCGCCGCGCTACGCCGGCGGACTCAACGCCACCGACGCCTCAGCGGTGTAGCACAGGAAGGTCAGTGTCTCCTGCAGGTAGAGCTGCACGGTGTCGGCGTCGTGGCGCAGGTAGCCGATCGACACGTCGGTTCCCAGTTGCAGGTCGAAGTCGCCGCCCCGGGTGGTCAGCACGAACGCGCCGTCGATGGCCGGCGCCCAGATGATGTCGCCGTCGACCAGGCGGTTCAGGTGTTCGAGGATCGGATAGCCGCCGGCGGTGGTCTCGCTGACCTGGGTGTAGGTGTCGGCCGACAGCAGCACCGAGTACGGTCCGTCCACACCGGCCAGCCGCAACGACGTCAGAGCCTGCGTGATCACATCGGGAATGTCGCGGGGGTCGTCGGGCAGGGTCAGGGGCGGATTGGAGCTGGACTTGCGGATGCCGTCGATCGAGGCCGGCGCGTAGCCCTCGAAGATGCCACGGTCCTCCACGAAGGCGAGCTTCTTGGCGGCCGCCTTGACCGGCTCCCAGTCGGGGTCGTTGGATCCGCGCTCGACATCGTCGATCTCGTTGCGGGACAAGGTGAATGGCACGCGCAGCCGTACCAGCGGTCTACTGTCGCGAAGATGGGCGATCACCCCGTCGGCGGGCGACGCCAGGTCGATCAGCCGGCCGGTGCTGACCGAGGCGGTCACCGGGCCGCCGGGCTCGCTGACGTCGACCACCCTGCGGCCGGCGATATGCCGCTTGAAGGTGCGGGTGGCCTCCAATTCGATGTCCGCCCAGGCGACTTCGGTGACGGGTGCCAGATCGCGGTAGAGATTGTTCATCCGGAGTGTCCTTTCAGGCTGCCGATCGAAAGTGAACCGTCCTGGCGCGCCGGGGCCGGCGGCGCGTCGGCGCCGGGTTCGGGCAAGGGCGGCGGGTCGTCGAGGAAATCGACCGTGGGGGAGAAGAACAATCCCCCGGTGACCGCGGTGGAGAAGTCCAGAATGCGATCGGTATTGCCCGGCGGGTCGCCGAGAAACATGTTGCGCAACAGCCTTTCGGTCACCGCGGGGGCGCGGGAGTAACCGATGAAGTAGGTGCCGTATTCGCCCTTGCCGACCTCCCCGAACGGCATGTTGTGCCGGACGATCTTGAGTTCGGTTCCGCTGTCGTCGGTGATCACGTTGAGCGCGATGTGCGAGTTTCTCGGTTTGACCTCGTCGGCCAGTTCGATGTCTTCCAGCTTGGTGCGCCCGATCACCAGCTCCTGCTCGGTGACCGACAATGACTCCCACGACGTCATGTCGTGCACGTACTTCTGCACGTGCACGTAACACGAGCCCGCGAAGACGGGATCCTCGTCGCCAATCGCCGTGGCGCTGCGGGCAATCGGTCCGTCGGGATTCTCGGTGCCGTCCACGAAGCCGAGCAGGTCGCGGTTGTCGAAGAATCGGAAGCCGTGCACCTCGTCAACGACGGTCACCGCACCTGCCATCGCCTTGAGGATGCGCCCGGCGAGCTCGAAGCACACGTCGAGGCTTTCGGCGCGGATGTGGAACAGCAGGTCGCCCGGTGTCGAGGGGGCGTGGTGGCGCGGTCCGTCCAGCGCCACGAACGGATGCAGCTGCGCCGGCCGTGGCCCGGCGAACAACCGGTCCCAGGCCTGGGAGCCGATCGAGGTGATCACCGACAGGTGCTTGGCCGGGTCGCGGAATCCGATCGCGCGGACCAGCCCGGAGATGTCGGGCAGCGCGTCGTGCACCGTCGCTTCGCCGCCATCGTCGATGGTCGCGACGAGGAAGATCGCGGCGGGCGTCAGCGGTGCTAGAACGGGTTGGGGCTGTACCGGCGGCACTCTGCTGACCCTATCGTCATCAGTGGCGTTCCGAACAGCGATGATGGTGGACATGTCCGGCATGTCGGCAACCGCAGCAGGTCTCGGCCAGTTCATCGACGCTTCTCCCTCGCCCTTTCACGTCTGCGCCACGACGGCTGCGCGGTTGCTCGCAGCCGGCTACACCGAACTCGACGAAACCGATCGCTGGCCGGCGCAACCCGGCCGGTACTTCACCGTGCGCGCCGGATCGCTGGTGGCCTGGCGTGCTGGGGAGTCCGTGACCGCGTTCCGCATCGTCGGCGCGCACACCGACAGCCCCAACCTGAGGGTCAAGCAACACCCCGACCGGGTGGTCGCCGGCTGGCAGGTGGTGGCACTGCAGCCCTACGGCGGCGCGTGGCTGAACTCCTGGCTGGACCGGGATCTGGGCGTCAGCGGACGCCTGTCGGTGCGGGACGGCACCGGGGTCGGGCACCGGCTGGTGCGGATCGACGAACCGGTGCTGCGGGTGCCGCAGCTGGCCATTCATCTGGCCGACGACCGCAAGTCGCTGACGCTGGATCCGCAGCGACACCTCAACGCGGTGTGGGGGGTGGCCGACGAGGTACCGACGGGCGGGTTCGTTGAATTCGTTGCGCAACAAGCCGGGATCGCGGCCGTCGATGTGCTGGCCGCCGACCTGATGACGCACGATCTGACCCCGTCGGCGGTGATCGGGGCGGATTCGAGCCTGCTGAGCGCGCCGCGGCTGGACAATCAGGCCAGCTGCTATGCGGGTCTGGAGGCGTTGCTGGCCGCCGAGCCCAGCGATGTGGTGCCGGTGCTGGTGTTGTTCGATCACGAGGAGGTTGGCTCGACGTCGGATCACGGCGCCCAGTCCAACCTGCTGATCACCGTGCTGGAACGCATCGTGCTGGCAGCCGGGGGAAGTCGGGAAGACTATCTGCGGACGCTGCCCGCCTCGCTGCTGGCGTCGGCGGATATGGCGCACGCGACGCACCCCAACTATCCGGAGCGACACGAGCCGGGCCACCTGATCGGGGTCAACGCGGGACCGGTACTCAAGGTGCACCCCAATCTGCGCTACGCCACCGACGGACGCACCGCCGCCGCCTTCGCGATGGCCTGCCGGCAGGCCGGAGTTCCGTTGCAGCGCTACGAGCATCGGGCGGACCTGCCGTGCGGCTCGACGATCGGGCCGATGACGGCAGCCCGCACCGGTATCCCGACCGTCGACGTCGGGGCCCCGCAGCTCGCCATGCACTCGGCGCGCGAACTGATGGGCGTGCACGACGTCGAGACGTACGCGGCTGCCCTGCACGCGTTTCTCTCGCCGCGCTGAGCACGCTGAGCTGACGCTTCGCCATCAAGTCGGCCCCGTTTCCGGGGTGAACCTAGAATGTGTCCGTGACGAGCCCTGTGACTGACACCGTCGAGCACGCCGCAGCCACCCCCGACCAGCCGCAACCGTTTCACGAGCTGGGCCTCAAGGATGACGAGTACCAGCGCATCCGGGAGATCCTGGGCCGCCGGCCCACCGATGCCGAGCTGGCGATGTACTCAGTGATGTGGAGTGAGCACTGCTCCTACAAGTCCTCCAAGGTGCACCTGCGTTACTTCGGTGAGACGACCACCGATGAGATGCGCACCGGCATGCTGGCTGGAATCGGCGAGAACGCCGGCGTGGTCGACATCGGCGACGGGTGGGCGGTCACCTTCAAAGTGGAGTCGCACAACCACCCGTCCTACGTCGAGCCGTACCAGGGTGCGGCCACGGGTGTCGGCGGCATCGTCCGCGACATCATGGCGATGGGCGCGCGGCCGGTCGCTGTGATGGACCAGCTCCGGTTCGGGGCCGCCGAGGCGCCCGACACGCGCCGCGTGGTCGACGGAGTGGTTCGCGGTATCGGTGGTTACGGCAACTCACTGGGCTTGCCCAATATCGGCGGCGAGACCGTCTTCGACGCCTGCTACGCCGGCAACCCGTTGGTCAATGCGTTGTGCGTCGGCGTATTACGCCAAGAAGACCTGCACCTCGCCTTCGCGTCCGGGACCGGCAACAAGATCATCCTGTTCGGTGCGCGCACCGGCCTGGACGGGATCGGCGGGGTGTCGGTATTGGCCTCGGACACATTCGACGCGGAGAACTCCCGCAAGAAGCTGCCGTCGGTGCAGGTCGGCGACCCGTTCATGGAGAAGGTGCTCATCGAGTGCTGTCTCGAGCTCTACGCCGGCGGGCTGGTGATCGGCATCCAGGACCTGGGTGGTGCCGGATTAGCCTGCGCCACATCGGAATTGGCGTCCGCTGGAGACGGAGGCATGGCGATCGACCTGGACGCCGTCCCGCTGCGAGCCAAATACATGACGCCCGCCGAGGTGCTGTGCAGCGAATCCCAGGAGCGGATGTGCGCGGTGGTGGCACCGGAGAACGTGGATGCGTTCATGGCGGTGTGCCGCAAGTGGGAAGTGCTGGCCACGGTGATCGGCGAAGTCACCGACGGTGACCGGTTGCGCATCACCTGGCACGGCGAGACCGTCGTCGACGTGCCGCCGCGCACGGTGGCCCACGAAGGTCCGGTCTATCAACGTCCGGTCGCCCGGCCCGACACACAGGACGCCCTGGTCGCCGACACCTCCGCCGGGCTGCCCCGGCCCCGGACGGGCACCGAGCTGCGCGCGACTTTGCTTGCGCTGCTTGGCAGCCCGCATCTGTGCAGCCGCGCGTTCATCACCGAGCAGTACGACCGCTACGTGCGCGGCAACACCGTGCTCGCCGAACATGCCGATGGTGGCGTGCTGCGCATCGACGAGGCGACCGGGCGTGGTATCGCGCTGTCCACCGACGCGTCGGGGCGCTACACCCAATTGGATCCCTACACCGGCGCGCAACTCGCACTGGCCGAGGCCTACCGCAATGTCGCCGTCACCGGCGCCACCCCGGTTGCGGTGACCAACTGCCTCAACTTCGGCTCGCCGGAGGATCCCGGGGTGATGTGGCAGTTTTCCGAAGCAGTGCGCGGACTGGCCGATGGCTGTGCGGCACTGCGGATTCCGGTCACCGGCGGCAACGTCAGCTTCTACAACCAAACCGGGTCGTCGCCGATCCTGCCGACACCGGTGGTCGGCGTGCTCGGCGTGATCGACGACGTGACCCGGCGCATCCCCACGGCGCTGGGCACCGACCCCGGCGAATCCCTGATCCTGCTGGGCGACACCCGCGACGAATTCGACGGCTCGGTCTGGGCGCAGGTCACCGGCGATCATCTGGGCGGGCGACCGCCCGCTGTCGACCTGGCACGCGAGCAACTGCTGGCCGAGATCCTGAGCGCGGCATCGCGGGACGGGCTGGTGACCGCCGCCCACGACCTGTCCGAGGGTGGCCTGGCCCAGGCCGTCGTCGAAGCGGCGTTGGCCGGTGAAATCGGTTGCCGTCTGGTGCTTCCCGAGGACGCCGACCCCTTCGTGACGCTGTTCTCCGAGTCATCGGGCCGGGTCCTGGTCGCGGTGCCGCGCACCGAGGAGAGCCGGTTCCGGTCCATGTGCGAAGCGCGCGGGCTGCCCGCCGCCCGCGTCGGGGTCGTCGACCCGGCCTCGGACGCGATCGAGGTGCAGGGGCTGTTCACCGTGTCGCTGGCCGAACTGCGGGAGACGTCGGAGGCGGTGCTGCCCCGATTCTTCGGGTGAGCCTCAGGGATTGATCGTGTAGTCGCCGAGCTGACGTCCCCACACGTAGTCCAGCACCAGCGGCGACGGCAGCTCGAAGTGATTGTAGGGCGCCAGGCTGGCACCGACGTCCATCACCAATAATGGTGCAGGCCACAGGGTTCGGGTGATCGTCTGCCAGCAGCCCGGTTTGCCGCCCGGCCCGCCGCGGGCGTTGACCCTCGGCAGGTTCTCCGGATAGAAGTACGGGGGCGGGGACCCGGTGATGGCGCCCGCGGACGTCGCGCCGAGCGAATATCCGTTGGAGCCCAGGGCGGCCTTGATCCGCGGCGCCACCTGGTTGTAGTTGCGCAGCGTGCAGAAGACCTCCGGGCTGTACTCGTCGAGCAGCTCCGCGGTGGGTCTCAGATCGACGGCGCCGCGGGCCAGATACGGTCCCGCGCGCTCGAACACCGGGGCGCCGATCTGGCCCAGCCCGGCGGCCGCCAGCAGCGCCGCGTCCAGTTCGCTGCGCTGCCGGTCCACGGTGCGTGCGGTGGTGGCGGCCCGGTTGAGCGCATCGAGCAGATCGGGCACGGCGTCGGCGTAGACATCGCCCAGCGCCGCCAACCGCTGAATGTCCAAACGCGCCTGCGGCAGTTGCGGATTGAGGTCCGCGAGGATGGCATCGCCGGTGGACAGCGAGGCGCCGAACTTGTCGCCCAAGCCGGTCAACCCCTGGGCGGCCGCACTCAGCGTCAGGTTGAGCTTGACCGGATCGACCTTGTCGGCGAGGGCGCTCAGCGTCTCGAACAGGCTGTTGAACTCGGTGGTGACATGCGTGGCGTTGATCACCGTCGAAGACGTGATGTGTTGTGGCGATGGGGTTTTCGGTGAACTCAGCGCGATGTACTTGTTGCCGAAGACGGTGGTCGCCTTGATCTCGGCGGCCACATTGGCCGGGATCTGCGGGATATAGCGCGGGTAGATGTCCAGCGTCACCTGCGCCGCCGGTCTCCCGTCGCGGGTGATCTCGGAGATCGCCGCCACCCGGCCGATCTGCACACCGTTGTAGGTGACCTTCGCGCCGGGGTCCATCACCAGGCCGGCCCGCGGGGCGATCATGGTCAGCTTGGTCTTCGCGGTGAAGTTGCCGCGGAATTGCCAGTACAGCGCCCCGAAGACGAGCATCAGCACCACCAGCGTCAGCAGGCCGATGGTCTTGAACGGCGGTCGCGCGCCCGAACGACGACCCATGACTCTGAGACCCTAAGGTATGACCGCCCGGAATAGCGCCGATCCGGTGAAGACCCGACAGGCCGTGTTGACCGTTGCCGACTGGCTCCGCGACCCCACCCGCCCCGCCCCGGACCGCGCCACCCTCGGGTCGGCGGTGCGTCTCACCGCCCGCACTCTGGCTGCTGTCGCGCCGGGCGCGAGTGTGGAGGTCCGGGTCCCGCCCTTCGTCGCGGTGCAGTGCGTGGCGGGGCCCCGGCACACCCGCGGCACACCACCCAATGTCGTCGAAACCGACCCCCGGACGTGGCTGTTGGTGGCAACGGGACTGATGGGGTTTCAGGATGCGTCGGCGACGGGCGAATTGGCGCTGTCCGGCTCGCGGGCCAGTGAAATATGTCACTGGTTGCCGCTCGTGGATTTAGGCCCTGAGCACTGAGTTTGCCGCGACACGAAGATTCGGTGAACAGCAACACGCGGGTTTGATTCGGCACGGGGGCGTCGCGGCCCGTAGACTCCGTAAGCGTCACTAACCGCGCCCTAGGGAGCCGCCACATCGTGACCGCGCAGCAGCCTGAAGAAGACTTCAATTCGCCTCGTGAAGAGTGTGGCGTATTCGGGGTCTGGGCCCCCGGCGAGGACGTCGCCAAACTCACCTACTACGGCCTCTACGCATTGCAGCATCGCGGCCAGGAGGCCGCGGGCATCGCGGTTGCCGACGGATCCCAGGTGCTGGTCTTCAAGGACCTCGGTCTGGTCAGCCAGGTGTTCGACGAGCAGACGCTGGCGGCCATGGAGGGCCACGTCGCCATCGGCCACTGCCGCTACTCCACCACCGGCGACACGACCTGGGAAAACGCGCAGCCGGTCTTCCGCAACACCGCAGCCGGTACCGGGGTTGCGCTGGGACACAACGGAAATCTGGTCAACACCGCAGAACTTGCCGCCCGGGCCCGTGATGCGGGGTTGATCGCCAAGAGGTGCCCGGCGCCGGCGACGACGGACTCCGACATCCTGGGCGCGCTGCTGGCCCACGGCGCTGCCGACTCCAGCCTGGAGCAGGCGGCATTGGAACTGCTGCCGACCGTACGTGGCGCGTTCTGCCTGACTTTCATGGACGAGAACACCCTGTACGCCTGCCGCGACCCGCATGGCGTGCGGCCGCTGTCGCTGGGACGGCTGGATCGGGGCTGGGTCGTCGCCTCCGAAACCGCGGCGCTGGACATCGTCGGTGCATCCTTCGTCCGTGACATCGAGCCCGGCGAGCTGTTGGCGATCGACGCCGACGGGGTGCGCTCCACCCGGTTCGCCAACCCCTCGCCCAAGGGCTGCATCTTCGAGTACGTCTACCTGGCCCGGCCCGACAGCGTCATCGCCGGCCGGTCGATCCACGGTGCGCGCCTCGCGATCGGCCGCCGCCTGGCGCGGGAGCGCCCGGTGGACGCCGACCTGGTGATCGGCGTGCCCGAATCCGGCACACCGGCCGCGGTGGGTTACGCGCAGGAATCGGGCATTCCCTACGGCCAGGGCCTGATGAAGAACGCCTACGTGGGCCGCACCTTCATTCAGCCGTCGCAGACGATCCGGCAGCTCGGCATCCGGCTCAAGCTGAATCCCCTCAAAGAGGTGATTCGCGGCAAGCGGCTGATCGTCGTGGACGACTCGATCGTGCGCGGGAATACCCAGCGTGCCCTGGTGCGGATGCTGCGCGAGGCCGGGGCGGTGGAGGTGCATGTCCGCATCGCCTCGCCGCCGGTGAAATGGCCGTGCTTCTACGGCATCGATTTCCCGTCGCCGGCCGAGCTGATCGCCAACGCTGTCGAGGACGAAGACGAGATGCTCGAAGCGGTACGGCACGCGATCAATGCCGACTCACTCGGTTACATCTCGTTGCGCGGCCTGATCGCCGCCACCGAGCAGCCGGCTTCGCGGTTGTGCACGGCGTGCTTCGACGGGTCCTACCCGATCGAGTTGCCCAGTGAAAGCGCGTTGGGCAAGAACGTCATCGAGCACATGCTTGCCAACGCCGCGCGCGGCGCCGGACTGGGCGAGTTGTCCGAGCCGGAAGTCCCCGAAGTTCCCGTCTCGCACTGACGAGAGCGACTCGGGGCGGGCAAGCGGTGGTAACGCTCACTGACGTCACCCCCTACCGGTAGCCTTTATCGCGATGACGGAACCCGAAGGCGTTACCTACGCATCGGCCGGGGTGGACATTGAAGCCGGTGACCGCGCTGTCGACTTGTTCAAGCCGCTGGCAACCAAGGCCACCAGACCCGAAGTACGTGGCGGTCTCGGCGGATTCGCCGGCCTGTTCGCGTTGCGCGGTGACTACCGCGAACCCGTGCTGGCCGCGTCCACCGACGGCGTGGGCACCAAGATCGCAGTCGCTCAGGCGATGGACAAGCACGACACCGTCGGTCTCGATCTGGTCGCCATGGTGGTCGACGACCTCGTCGTGTGCGGGGCCGAACCACTGTTCCTGCAGGACTACATCGCAGTCGGTCGCACCGTTCCGGAACGGGTGGCAGCGATCGTCAGCGGCATCGCCGAAGGGTGCGTGCGGGCGGGGTGCGCGCTGCTGGGCGGTGAGACCGCCGAGCATCCCGGCCTGATGGAGCCGGACCACTACGACATCTCGGCCACTGGCGTCGGGGTGGTCGAGGCCGACGACGTGTTGGGCCCGGACCGCGTCAAACCCGGTGACGTGATCATCGGGATGGGCTCGTCGGGGTTGCATTCCAACGGTTACTCGTTGGCCCGTTCGGTCCTGCTCGACATTGACCGGATGAACCTGGCCGGCTATGTGGAGGAATTCGGTCGCACGCTGGGCGAGGAACTACTGGAGCCCACGCTGATCTACGCCAAGGACTGCCTGGCGCTGGCCGCTGAGACCCAGGTCCGCACCTTCTGCCACGTCACGGGCGGCGGGCTGGCCGGCAACCTCGCGCGCGTCATCCCGCACGGGCTGGTCGCCGAGGTGGACCGCGGCACCTGGACACCCGCGCCGGTGTTCGCGATGATCGCCCAACGCGGCCGGGTTTCTCGGCCGGAGATGGAAAAGACCTTCAACATGGGGGTGGGCATGATTGCCGTCGTCGCACCCGAGGACACCGACCGAGCCCGGGCGATTCTGACTGCGCGCCACGTGAACTGCTGGGTGCTGGGCACCGTCTGCAAGGGCGGGAAGGAAGGCCCGCGGGCCAAGCTCGTCGGGCAGCACCCACGGTTCTAGGCGCAGACGCTGAATCGACCGTGCCGCTGCATGGGGCAGAGGCACGGTCGATGTGTCTGACCTAGGGTCGCCAGCCGTCCTCGTCGTCGTATGAATCGTCAACCCCACGGTCCGATTCATCGGTGCTCGTCCCGGACAGCTCGCGCTGAAGCCGCGTGAAGTCGGTTTGAGGGGAGCTGTATTTCAGTTCTCGAGCAACCTTGGTCTGCTTTGCCTTAGCCCGGCCGCGGCCCATGGGGGAACCCCCTCGCGAAATAACGGAGCGGCCTAACACGTAGGCGGCTCCGATCTCTTAGTGTCATTGTCCTGCCGATAGCTTACCGTGCCGCGCCGCTGCGCGTGGTCGCGCCCTGCCAGCCGGTCGCGAGATGGCGGATGTCACAGCCGATGCCCAGCATCGGACATCATCGGCTGCCGCCGCGCAGCCGTTCGACCGCCAGCCGCCCGGCACCCACCTCATCGAGGGGCGGCAACGATTCGGCGTCAACCACCGCGGCCACCTTGCCGTCGGCGCCGGTCGACAACTCCGTATCGGCCGGTACGCCCCGTTTCAACAACGCCAGTGCGACCGGGCCCAGGTCGACATGGTCGACCACCGTTCCCAGTCGTCCGACGGCTCGCCCGCCGGCGGTGACGGGGTCACCGGTGGACGGCCGATCCCCGGAGCCGTCCAGGTGGAGCAACGCCAGCATCCGCGGCGGTTTGCCCAGATTGTGCACCCGCGCGACGGTCTCCTGGCCGCGATAGCAGCCCTTGTCCAGGTGCACCGCTCCCTGGCCGGGGCCGCCGATCCACCGCACCTCATGCGGGATGGTCCGCTCGTCGGTGTCCACGCCCAGACGTGGACGCAGCGCGGGCGCCGGGTTGGTCACTCGATGCGCCTCATAGGCCCACACCCCGGCCGGCTGCACTCCCGCGCTGTGTAGCCGCTGCTGCCATCGCACCGAGTCGGCGCGCGGCACCAGCAGGTCCAGCGCGGTGGTGGCACCAGGCATCCGGCGCACGAAACCACCCCCGGCCAGCGGGACCGCCTGCCAGTCGGCGGGCAGGACGTCGATGCCCAGCACGTCGAGCACCGCTTTGTCGGCGAGTCGCGGACCGAGCAGCGACAACACCGCCAGGTCCGCGGCGGCCACCGTGACATCGGACCAGAAGACCATTCTGCTCAGGTAGGCCAGCAACGGCGGGCCCCGCCAAGGCTCGGTGTCGAGGTAGGTGATCCCGCCCAGTTCGGTCTGAAGCCAGTGGTCCTCGACGCGGCCCTGACCGTCCAGGCTGAGGTTCTGGGTGCCGGCGCCCTCGGGCAGCGCGCTGACGTGTTGGGTGGAAATGTTGTGCAGCCACGGCTGCCGGTCGTTACCGGCCAGCGTCAGCACCGCCCGATGCGACCGGTCCACCAGGACGGCGTCGGTGTCGCCGGCTCGCTGTTCACCCAGCGGGTCGCCGTAATGCCAGATCGCGCCGGCGTCGGGCCCGGGATCGGGGGCGGGGACTGGATTCACACATCAACTCTACGGCGGGTCGCCGTCGCCCTCGCCGAGCGTCACGCTGGCGTGACGCTCGGCGGGAAGTAATCGCTAGGCTGACCCCTCATGGCTGGTGTGGTGGTCACCCTCGACGGCACGATCGTCGATCCCGGGACGCCGTTGTTGCACGCCGACGACCTGGCCGCGGTTCGCGGCGACGGGGTCTTCGAGACGCTGCTGGTGCGCGATGGCAGGGCCTGCCTGGTCGAGTCGCACCTGCAGCGGTTGACCCAGTCCGCCAAGTTCATGGACCTGCCCGCCCCCGACCTGCCCGGGTGGCGCCGTGCGATCGACGTGGCGACCCGCCGGTGGGTGTCGAGCACCGCCGACGAAGGGGCGCTGCGGCTGATCTACAGCCGCGGCCGGGAAGGAGGTTCGGACCCTACCGCGTATGTCGCGGTCAATCCCGTCCCGGACCGTGTGGCCGCGGTGCGCTGCGACGGCGTAGCGGCGATCACGCTGGATCGGGGGTTGCCGGCCAAGGGAATCGACGCGATGCCGTGGCTGCTGGCCGGTGCCAAGACGCTGTCGTACGCGGTGAACATGGCGGTCCTGCGCCACGCCGCCCGCCAAGGCGCCGGCGACGTCGTCTTCGTCAGTACGGATGGCTTCATCCTGGAGGGTCCGCGCTCGACGGTGGTCATCGCGGCCGCCGGCGAGAACGGCAGTCCACTTCTGCTCACACCGCCGCCATGGTTTCCCATCCTGCGGGGCACCACCCAACAGGCGCTGTTCGAGGTCGCCCGCAGCGCCGGCTACGACTGCGACTACCGCGCCCTGCGCGTTGCGGATTTAGTTGCCGCCCAAGGTATTTGGCTTATCTCGAGCATGACGCTGGCCGCCCGGGTGCACACCTTGGACGGGCAGCGGTTGCGCCGTTCGCCGTTCGCCGACACCTTCGCCGAACTCGTCGACGCCGCAATCATCAGCGATCGGTGACCGCGCCTGCCCTGCGAAATTAAAAGGCTGGCAACCCTTTCGGAGTCGATGGTAGTTTCGTCAGTACACAGGAAAGGAGGTGGTCCGCGAATTGATAGCATCATGGACATGTGAGGTGGCTGCGCGCTAGCTGCACGGCTCGGAAGAGTCAGCGAGCAACGCGCGCTGGCGAATTTCCCGCAGCCACCCGGCCCCCGAGCCTCCGGTCTGTCCAACCGGAGAACGGCTCGGGGGCCGCTCCATCTGTGGGCCGGGGGGCCGGTGCGCCGCTACCTGGCCGCCTTGGCCGCCATCTGTTCGACGAGCCGGCCGGCTTGATCGGTGACGTCGTTGTTGCCACACGCCTCGACCTCGACCACCAGCGCACCGGTTGCGCTGAGGGCGTGCTGGCATGTCCGGCCGCTGGGCTCGGTGCGGGTCTGGCTGATCTTTGCTTCGGCGCCGGTGACGTCGCCGAAAGTCCATTCACCGCTCTTGCCCGAGTTGGTGATCTTGACAGTCTTGGTGGCGCAGGCACGCCATCTCGTAGCAGACCCCTCTATGAAGGCGCGTGCCTTCTCGGCCGAAGGGAACTGCGCCACCGCTTGAATGACCCGGTGCGCCGGGTTCTCTCCGCGGGTATGCACGACCTCATTGCGCGTCGCGGTGGGCCCGTGCGGGCGATACACCGATTCCTGGAACGGCTCGAAAGCCGACAGGCACTCCTGATCCGACAGGGTTCCCTGCGGCGCGCGCAGTCCGTCGGCGCGCTGACCGACCTCCATGTTCGGATCACCCAGGACATTCCCGATGTCGGCTACGTCGAGCAGGACGGACTGGATTTCCGCCGGCGCTGACGCACCGGTCTCCGCGGCGGTCGAGGCGGCGCCGGGTTTGGCCGCGGGCCTCTTACTGCCTCCGCCGCCGGCGAACACCACGACCAATACGATCGCCACCACCGCGGCCACCGCGGCACCGCCGATGAGCAGTAGCTTGCTGCCAGACTTCCCGCCGGTGCCGGGCGCGGGGCCGGGACTGACCGCCGGGGGCGGGGGCGATTTGGGCAGGGCGGCCTGGGTCGCGGCGTCGGCCGCGGGTGCCGGCCGTGGTCCGGCTACGGACGGTCCGGCCGGTGAACCGTCTCTGGCCTCGATCTCGGCCAGCACGTTGTCGATCTCGGTGCGGGTGCGGTAGGTGACGTCGTGCCGCATCCGCAACATACGCAGGAGTTGGGCGATGTCGCTGCGGGCGCTGGGATCCGAGCCGTCCTCGTCGAGCCCGGACCGCAACTCGACCAGCAACTGCATCTGCTGCTGCGGGGTGAGCTCCTTCTCCGACAGGGTGTTGCCCAGCCGCATGATGTAGCCGAACGGCAACGGCGGCTCCTCGGGCAGCGGTGCGGGCAGCGGCGGCGCCTTCTCCTGCAGGGCGTGAATCGCGGTGACCAGTCCGATGCCGGCCTCGACCGTCGGGTTCTGGTAGTCGATGATCTGCAGCGCCGAGACCGGATTGACCCGCACGCTGTCCACCGGCCCCACCTGGACGGGCAGGATCGGACGGTTCAGCGCCTGGGCGTAGCGCAGCTCGGCCTGACTTGGCTTGGACTGCAACCAGTTGTTGGACAGCGCGACGATGAAGACGTCGCAGGAGCGGATCTGCTCCAGGATGGAGTTCCACCACGCGTCCCCACCGCCGAGTTCCTGGTCGAACCAGACCTTTTGTTGGGCTCTTTTCAGGGCGGTCGTCAGCGCTTCGAGCGACGTCCTGTCTTGGCTCGAGTAGCTGATGAAGATGGCCACAGCGGACTCCTCAACGGAAGGGAAGGGAAGGGTGCGGGAGGCAGATACGCCGAAACCGTGAGGCGACGGTAGCGCATGGCATCAGCGGCAGCAATCGATTCCGGCAAACTCTCGGACACGACCCGGCACAGTGACGGGTCAGTCGCCGTCGTGGAGCTGCGCGTCGACGGGCGGGTGATATTCGGCGTAGCGCTGACCGAACTCGTGCCCCGGCACCGGCCACTGCTCACCCTCGCCGCCGCGGACCACCCAATCACCCTCCGCGGCCGTTGTCGGACCCTCCAGGGTGTTGATCGTCTCCCCGGCCTGGGCCGGGCGGGCCTGCACACGTCCCTTGCGGCGCCACTGGCCGTCACCGGCCGGCTCGTAGGTGAGCTGGAAGATGTCGTCGCGCACCGACCAGGTCTTGCCATCGGAGTGCACGGCCCAGTCGCCGGGCTCGGCCTGCATCGTGGCACCCGCATCCGACTGCCAGGTCCACGGTTCGTTGCGCTGCTCGGCGGCCACCGTCCCGGTCCGGGTGAAGGGGCGCCACAGTGGGCGGGACCGGTAGCCGAGCTGACGCAGGCTCCACAGGGTGGCGGCCAGGCTGCGCACCGCGGCGTCCAGCAGGTCGGGGTCGCTTTCGACCTCAGACCAGTCGACGAGCTTGTTGTGGATTTTGCGGGCGTCGTCGCGCGGTACCCCGTATTTCCAGCCGTTGCGCCGGTAGTAGCGGCACCAGTCTTCGTGCTCGGCACGTGCCATCGCCAGGGCCGCGGGCCGGTCGAACCCCAGCAGCGAAAGCTGTTCCAGCGCAGGAGAATCCGCCATATCTTGACCGGAAAGCTGGGCGGGTGGATTGCCCCAGGTGTTCCAGGTGTGGCCGGCGATCTGCTCGACCATCCATAAGGCGTTGCGCACCTGGCGGCGGTTCGAGCCCCGGTAGAATTCGTCGAGTTCGCTCCACGGCACCGCCGCGGGACCCCGCGGCCAACTGGGATCGATGGTTGCGACGTAGCGCTCGTGAATGAGCCGTGCCGCCCGCTCCCAGGCGTCCTGGATCTGGCCTTCCCGGGTGTCGAGCACCAGCGAGTAGGACTGCAGCATCCCGACTACCTGAATCGAATCGTCGGCGATGCTGGTGTTGAGGTCGGAGGTGAAAATGGGCATGTCGGGGAAGCGGGCGGCCAGCCTGGTGCCGGTGGTTGCGGTGTGGGTGTCCACCAGGATCAGCGCGCACGAGACGGAGTCGGTGTCGCCGATCAGACTCAGCATGGTCGGGATGGTCGGCGCCTCCGACACGGCGTCGATCGCTGGGCCGTCGGAAGCGAAGCCGGCCTGCCGGCGATAGAAGTGATGGTCCCTGAGGTATTCCTCGGCGTCTCGTTCCACCAGGGTCAGCGCTGGCAGCGGGTGCGCCCCCGGCGGGGTGTAGAACTCGCGCTCCAGCGCGCGGCGGGTCAGGTCCGCGCACAGGGCCAACGTCAATTGCGAAGTGCCGCAGACGAATACACGTTTGGTGTGGCCGGTGGCGATGATGCCGTCCAACAGTCGGCTCGCGGTGACCTCGTACTTGCCGACTACGTCCGCGGCCCACCGGGTGTCAGAGCCACCGAACTGCTGGGCCCGCCATGCCTCAGCCAGCCACGGGTCGTCGATGCGCACGATCAGCGGCAGGCGCCGCTTGTCCGCCACCTCCGCGAGCCGCCGACCGATCAGGTCGAGCCACAACAGGTTGACGGCCGGATCGGGGGCCATCAGGTAGAGCCGGCCCAGGTGACGCCACAGCCGCAGCGACACCAGCGTCGATGGTGTGTTGAAGTCCACCAGCACCACCCGGGCGCCGAGTCTGCGGACCCGTTGCACGCGATCGTCGCCGGCACTGGTGATGACCACCAGGGTGCTGCGCCGGTCCAGCGTGCGTCCCACGCCGCTGACCATCGATTCGGTGTCGTCGTCGACGCCGACGATCGCGGTGACCGAATTGGCGAAGTTGGCCCGCAGCCGGTCCACCTGCGCCCGGAACACGCCGACCAGCGCTCCGCCGAGGCCGGTGAAGATCGCTGAAACCGCTGCCATACGGGCTAATTCGAGGCCGACCGGGGTGGGCTCGGGACAGACGTGACCGGCCAGGGAGTAGTCGCCGCTGCTGCCTTTGATCAGCTGGGCGGTCAGCATCAGCGGCGTGAAGACGGCCGGGTGGTTCGCGTCGTGGCAGTTCCAGTAGGCGCTGAGGCCCAGGATCGCGCTCACGCTGATGAGCACCGCGATCACGCTGAACGAAACACCCACCACCCGGTGGCTGGCGTTGGAGCGGAAGGTCAGGACGCACACGGCGACCAGCACGCCCACCGCGATCGCGGTCGTCGACATCGATCCCGGCCGGCCGAACCAGCGCAGCTCCGGGGGCAGCGCGGCCAGGATGCCGGGCTCGAACGCGACCGCGGCCAGATAGGCGATCAGCACCACCGCCACGGTGGACAGGGTCCAGCGCAGGTGGCGCGGTACGGTCCTGGTCTGCCGCATCCGTCAGCCGACGTAGCGGGCCAGCCGTGCCGACAGGTGCGGCACCAGGGCGCCGTCGGCGTCTACGCGCTCCTCGACGTAGCCCAGATCGCCACCTTCGACGATGCCGTAGAGCCGTTTGGCCCCGCCGACCAGCACGCCCGACCGGCTGCGTGCCAGCGCATCGGTGGCCAGCTCCCACGACGACTGGGTGAGCGGCCGGCCGTAGAACAGTTCGACGTATCCCGACGAGTGCGCCAACAGCAGCTCGATCGCCGTGGACTCGGTCGGGTCGTCGGGGTCGCTGACGAAACGCCAGAAACCCGACTCGCGCAGCCCGGGCTCGTCGTAGCCGCCCGATTCGTTCAGGCGCCACGAGCGGGCTTCCCAGTTCAGGTAGTCGCCGCCGTCGTGCGAGACCACGATCTGCTGGCCGAATCGGTAATCGCCGTGTGTTCCGCGGCCCTCACCCTCGCCGCGCCACACCCCGACCAGCGGCAGCAACGCCAGCAGCGCGTCGTTCAGGCTGGCGCCCTCGCGCAGGTTGGCGGTGTCGGAGGGGAGCGGCAGGTCGTCGAACGCGGGAATGTTGCGGGCAGCGGTCAGCTTGGCGCGTTCGGCCGCGGCGGCGACAGCACGGTCCGCCGAACCCGCCGCGTCGTCTGCCGCGGCATCGCCGTCGTTGGGGGTCACGACTCGTCGGTGATCAACCGGTACAGCGCATACAGCGCAAACCAGGAGATGACCCCGGTCGCCAGGACCAGCATGATCTCGAAGAACAGCACCACGACGCCGAGTCTATTCGCCGCAGCCGCGTGACTTCGCAGGCGGTCAGGCGATCTTGATGTCCACCTCGTGGACGCCGGCGCCCTGCGGTGCCACCGCGGCGTCTCCGTTGCCCAGCTTGGACAGCGCCCGCAACGTCCACGAACCGGGCGCGGCGAAGAACCGGAAATCGCCGGTGGCCGAGGCGACGACCTCCGCGGTGAACTCGTCGGAGGCGTCCAGCAGACGCACGAAGGCGCCACCCACGGCTTGACCGTCCCGGTCGACGACCCGACCGGTGATCACGGTTTCCTTCTCCAAGTCGACGCTGGCGGGCAACGTCAGTCCTTGCTTTGGCGCAGAGCACATGTCAGCTTCCCAACTCGATCGGGGCACCCACCAGGGAGCCGTATTCCGTCCAACTGCCGTCGTAGTTCTTCACGTTCTGGTGTCCGAGCAGCTCCTGCAGCACGAACCAGGTGTGCGACGATCGTTCCCCGATTCGGCAGTAGGCAATCGTTTCCTTGGTGCCGTCCAGGCCGGCGTCGGCATACAACTTGGCCAGCTGATCGTCGGACTTGAACGTGCCGTCCTCGTTGGCCGTCCTGCTCCACGGCACGTTGATGGCGCTGGGGACGTGGCCGGGCCGCTGGCTCTGTTCCTGCGGCAGGTGCGCCGGGGCCAGGATCTTGCCGGAGAACTCGTCGGGCGAACGCACGTCGATGAGGTTCTTGGTGCCGATGGCCGCGATCACCTCGTCGCGGAAGGCGCGGATCGAATTGTCCGGCGCGGCGGCCGTATAGGAGGTCGCGGGCCGGTCGACCGGATCGCTGGACAACGGCCGGCCGTCGAGTTCCCACTTCTTGCGGCCGCCGTCGAGCAACTTCACCTTCTCGTGGCCGTACAGCTTGAAATACCAGTAGGCATAGGCGGCGAACCAGTTGTTGTTGCCGCCGTAGAGGATCACGGTGTCGTCGTTGGAGATGCCGCGGTCGGAGAGCAGCTTGGAGAACTGCTGTGCGTCGACGAAGTCGCGCTTGACCGGGTCCTGCAGGTCGCTGCGCCAGTCCAGCTTGATCGCGCCGGGCAGGTGACCGCCGTCATATGCGCTGGTGTCCTCGTCGACCTCGACGAAGACGACGCCTGCGGCATCCAGATTGCTCTCCGCCCAGTCGGCGGAGACCAGGACGTCGGAGCGTGCCATGGTGGGATCCTTTCGATTTCTCTTGTGAATTTTCGAGCGCTAGCCGACCGCTGGGCGGCGCGGACGTCCACGCACTCGGGCGGTGGTAGTGCTCGACACGGACTTACTCCTAGGTATGCCTGTTGCGCATGGGGAGATGCCACGGGGGGATTCCGGGCTGCTCCGAGTGCTGCGCAGATGAGGCGCGGCTACTCAGCAGCTACAGCAACAGCAACAACCCGCTGTGCGGCACAGGTCGACTGTGCGGCACTTGGTGAGCAGAAGCTCGGCGCGGGCTGACACGTCGGTCAGCTTACCCAATGACATAGTGATCAAGCCAACAGCGATAACCGGACCGAAGCTCAGGACTGTTTGAAGTCGTCGAGTCGGATGGTGACGTTGTTGGTGATGCCTTCGATGATGACGTCGGATCCGCGGGCCCCGACGGTGTTCGGCGCCACGCCGAACGGCAATTTCTGGCTGTACAACCTGCCGGTGAAGGCGCGCAGCACCGCGGTCAGCTTGTCATCCGGAACGCGCTGGTCGGCGGTGTCGGGGCCGGTCAGCACACCGGTGGGGGTGATGACCAGCGTCGCGGGGTCCTCGGCGGCGATGGACAGGTCCACCGACACGCTGACGCGGTGGTCGAAGTCCGCCGATTTCGGGGTGCCGCTGAACACCAGTCCGTGGCTGCCGGATATTCCGGACTCGGTGGTCCCGCCGGTGGCGTCGTTGGACTCCTGCGGGGGTGCCTCCACCATGAGGTCGGTGATGCCCAGGTAGCGGCCCAGGTGCACCGAGTCGATGATGATGCGGCTCTCCAGCTCGCCCACCGGAATTTTGGCGTCCGGCCTGATCAGCCAGGATGCGTCGGTCAGGTCCACCGCGTGCATGGTGGCCTCGAGCAGTGCCCGGCCGACCGCCGGCTGGTCTCCCGTGTAGGCCTTGATCTCCAGTTCGTTGTAGCGGTGGTTCATCGCCTGCGGAATGAACGGGAAGGCCAGGATCGCCACGAACGGATCGGAGCCCAGGTCGGCGGCGTGGCGAACTGCGGTCGAGAGCCGGTATTCGGCGTAGATGCTGGCGCCGTAATCGACGCCGAGGGCACCGAACCCGACCACACCGACAGTGATCGCCGTGGCGGTAGCACCGACCAGCATCTTGCGCATCGCCATATTGTGACATCGCCGCGGGCCATGTTGCATTGGTCACAACCGCCGCGCGGCGGCGAATCCGCTGGTCTAACCGCTGGTACCGGTGGGCCGCGACGCCCTGTCAGAAGGCCAAAGACCAGGTGGCACGTTATCGTTAGATGTTCTGGCCGCTAACGCGATGTGTCGCGATGTGCCTGGAGGCCTTACCCACGAACGCTGGAGGGGCTTGTTGGAGCTACTACTGCTGACCTCGGAGCTGTATTCCGATCCGGTCCTACCGTCGCTGTCGCTGCTCCCTCACTCCGTGCGGACGGCGCCGGCGGAAGCTTCTTCGCTGTTGGAGGCAGGCAACGCGGATGTCGTCCTGGTCGATGCGCGTAACGACCTGTCGGGGGCGCGCGGTCTGTGCCGGCTGTTGAGTACGGCCGGTAGGTCGGTCCCGGTGCTGGCCGTGGTCAGCGAAGGCGGGCTGGTGGCGGTCAGTGCCGATTGGGGTCTGGACGAGATCCTGTTGCCCAGTACCGGGCCGGCCGAGATCGATGCCCGGTTGCGGCTGGTGGTCGGTCGGCGCGGAGGTCTGGCCGATCAGGAAAGCGTCGGCAAGGTCAGTTTGGGCGAATTGGTGATCGACGAAGGCACCTACACCGCCCGACTGCGCGGCCGTCCGCTCGACCTCACCTACAAAGAGTTCGAACTGCTCAAGTACCTGGCCCAGCACGCCGGCCGGGTGTTCACCCGTGCTCAGTTACTGCACGAGGTGTGGGGATACGACTTTTTCGGCGGCACCCGCACTGTCGATGTGCATGTCCGCAGGCTGCGCGCCAAATTGGGCTCCGAGCACGAAGCCCTGATCGGCACTGTCCGCAACGTCGGTTACAAGGCGGTTCGGCCTGCGCGCGGTCGTCCGGCGGCCGCCGAGTCCGAGGACGAAACCGAGGCAGACGGTCTGCAGGACCCGCTGGCCGACCCGTTGCGCAGTCAGTGACCACCCTGACCTGGCGCTCGGCGCTGACCGCCGAGGACCAACGCGCGATCCGTGAGATCATCAGCGCGGCAACAGAATTCGATGAGGTCGCGCCGGTCGGAGAACAGGTGCTGCGGGAGCTGCCGCAGCAGCGCACCCATCATCTGCTGGCCGTCGAGGGTGATGACGGCGGTGCCGTCGTCGGGTACCTCAATCTCACGTCCGCGCGAGATGACGCCGCCGCGATGGCCGAACTGGTCGTGCACCCGCAGCACCGGCAGCGTGGCATCGGGACCGCACTGGCGCGCTCGGCCCTGGACAAATCGGGTGGTGGCAACCAGTTCTGGGCGCACGGCACGCTGGCGGCGGCCCGGGCCACCGCCGCGGCGCTGGATCTGGTCGCCGTGCGGGAACTGCTGCAGATGCGACGTCCGCTGCGCGATGCGCCCGCCCCGGTGCACCCCGATCGGCTGCGTGGGTTGCGGATCCGTACCTACGCCGGCCCGTCCGACGACGACGAGTTGCTGCGCGTGAACAACGCTGCGTTCTCCTACCACCCGGAGCAGGGGGGTTGGACCGAACGAGATCTCGACGAGCGGCGCGGCGAGCCGTGGTTCGATCCCGACGGGCTGTTCCTGGCGTACTCGGCCGCCCCCGCGGACGGAGACGAGAGACTGCTGGGCTTTCACTGGACCAAGGTGCATCCCGGCACCGCGGGATTGGGGGAGGTTTATGTGCTGGGCGTCGACCCCGCCGCGCAGGGCCGCGGACTGGGGCAGACGCTGACGTCGATCGGCCTGGCCTCGTTGGCGCAGCGGCTGGCTGACCGGCCCGATCCCACCGCGCTGCTGTACGTGGAATCCGACAACAAGGCCGCGGTGCGGACCTACGAGAAGACGGGTTTCTCCGTCTACAGCGTCGACACCGCCTACGCGGCCGCCACCTGAGCATCGCCATGACGACGCCGAACCCAGCCGACGCAGGTTCGGGCGAGGTCGTGGCCGCGCCCTTTCCCGAACCACAGGTCATTCCGCTCAGTTCACGGGGGCTCCCCGAACCCCGCCTGGCGGATCGGCTTTTTCGTCGGCTGTCCGCGGCCTCCGGGGCGCTGATCGTCGTCCTGCTCTCAGCCATCGGCGTCGTCCTGCTCCTGCAGGCCTTACCGGCGCTGTCGCGCAACCGGGAGAATTTCTTCACCTACGCCGGCACCTGGATCACCACCGATGCCGCGACGCTGCGATTCGGCATTCTGGAGCAGCTGCAGGTTACGGTCTTCGTGTCCTTGTTCGCGCTGGTCGTGGCGCTGCCGGTGGCGCTGGGGGTGGCGCTCTACCTCACCCACTACGCGCCGCAGTCGCTGGTCGCGCCGCTGTCGTACCTGGTCGACCTGCTGGCTGCGGTGCCCTCGATCATCTACGGCGTGTGGGGCCTGCACGTGCTTGCGCCCCAGCTGCGTCCGGCGGCCGGCTGGCTCAACGCCCACCTGGGTCAGTGGTCTCTGTTCGCCGCCGGTGACGGGTCGATCAGCGGTGGCGGCACCCTGTTCACCGCCGGGATCGTGCTGGCGGTGATGATCCTGCCGATCATCACCGCAGTCACCCGTGAAGTGTTCGCCCAGACACCACCGGACCAGATCGAGGCCGCGCAGGCTCTCGGCGCCACCCGGTGGGAAGTGGTCAAGTCGACCGTGCTGCCCTTCGGGCGATCCGGCTTCGTCAGCGGCGCGGCCTTGGGTCTGGGCCGCGCCCTGGGGGAGACGATGGCGCTGCTGATCATCCTGCGTGGCACCCGCGAGGAGTTCGGCTGGTCGCTGTTCGACGGCGGCTCGACCCTCGCCACCAAGATCGCCGCCAACGCACCCGAATTCGACAACCATTACCGCGCCGGTGCCTACATTGCTGCCGGGCTGGTGCTGTTCCTCCTCACGTTCGTGGTCAACGCGCTGGCGCGGCGCGCCGTGTCCGGGTCGCGGGCCGGGGGAGCGCGATGACCTCCTTCCTGGACCGCCCCCTGAAGTGGCGAAAAATCTCGGGTCTCAGTCGGCGCCGCCGATTCGCCGACCGGGTGGCCACCCTGCTGGTGAACGCAGCGATGCTGCTGGCCTTGGCACCGCTGGTGTGGGTGCTGTGCGCGGTGGTGGTCCGCGGGATGAAGGCACTCGGCTCCAGCTGCTGGTGGACGCATTCCCAGGCGGGTATCTCGGTCTCGACGGCCGGCGGCGGGGCTCTGCACGCGATCGTCGGCACGCTGCTGCTGGGGCTGGTGTGTGCGGTGATCTCGATTCCGCTCGGGATCTCGATCGGGATTTATCTCGCCGAGTACGGGGGCGACGGTGCGATGGCGCGCCTGGTCACGTTCACGGTGGACATCCTGGCCGGGCTGCCGTCGATAGTGGCGGCCCTGTTCATCTACGCGGTGTGGGTCGCGGTGTTGGGTCTGCCGCGCTCGCAGTTCGCGGTGGCGCTGGCGCTGGTGGTCCTGATGTTGCCGGTGATCGCACGGGCCACCGAGGAGATGTTGGGGATCGTCCCGGTCGACCTTCGCGAAGCCAGTTACGCGCTGGGAATACCGAAGTGGAAGACCATCTCCAGGGTGGTACTCCCGACCGGCCTGTCCGGCATCCTGGCCGGCATCATGCTGGCCTTGGCCCGGGTGTTGGGCGAGACATCACCGCTGCTGGTCCTGGTCAGTTACTCGAGCGCGACGAAGTTCGATATCTTCGGCGGGTTCATGGGCTCGTTGCCCGGCATGATCTATCACCAGACGAATGCGGGCGCCGGTGAGAATCCGGTTCCCACGGATGCACTGTGGGGTGCCGCGCTGACACTGGTCCTGTTGATTGCGATGATCAACGTCGGGGCCAGGGTGGTCGCGAGAGTTCTCGCCCCGAAGAAGGCGTGACCCGAAGCAGTATCAAGGCGGGAGCTGTAGCAGTGGCCAAACGGTTGGACCTCAACGAGGTCAACATCTACTACGGGTCGTTTCACGCGGTCGCAGACGTGTCATTGTCGGTGCTGCCGCGCAGCGTGACGGCGTTCATCGGCCCGTCCGGCTGCGGCAAGACGACCGTGCTGCGCACGCTCAACCGGATGCACGAGGTCATCCCGGGTGCACGGGTCGAAGGCAGCGTGTTGCTCGACGACGAGAACATCTACGGCACCCGCATCGATCCGGTGGGAGTGCGCCGCGCCATCGGAATGGTGTTTCAGCGGCCGAATCCGTTCCCCGCCATGTCGATTCGCGACAACGTGGTGGCCGGTCTGAAGCTGCAGGGCGTGCGCAACCGCAAGCTGCTGGCCGAGACCGCCGAGCATTCACTGCGCGGCGCCAACCTGTGGGACGAGGTCAAGAACCGGCTGGACAAACCGGGCGGCGGATTGTCCGGTGGGCAGCAGCAGCGGCTGTGTATCGCCCGGGCCATCGCCGTCCAGCCCGACGTTTTGCTGATGGATGAGCCGTGTTCGGCTCTGGACCCCATCTCGACGATGGCGATCGAAGAACTGATCAGCGAACTCAAGCAGGACTACACCATCGTCATCGTCACCCACAACATGCAGCAGGCCGCGCGGGTCAGCGATCAGACGGCGTTCTTCAACCTGGAGGCCACCGGCAAGCCCGGCCGTTTGGTGGAGATCGACGACACCGAGAAGATCTTCTCCAACCCAAGCCAGAAGGCCACCGAAGACTACATCTCCGGCCGATTCGGCTGAGGTTGGCTACAGCGTGCCGGTGGCCTGGAAAATGACCCGCCGGGCCACCTCGACCGCATGGTCGGCGAAGCGTTCGTAGAACCGGCCCAGCAGGGTCACGTCGACGGCGGCGGCCACACCGTGCTTCCACTCCCGGTCCATCAGCACGCTGAACAGGTGCCGGTGCAGGTCGTCCATCGCGTCGTCTTCTTCGCGGATCCGCGCGGCCTTCTCAGGATCGCGGGATATCAGCACCTCTTGCGCGCTGTTGCCCAATTCGACTGCGACACGGCCCATCTCGGCGAAGTAGCCGTTGACCACTTCGGGTAGCGCGTGCTGGGGATGGCGACGCCGAGCGATCTTGGCGACGTGCAGGGCCAGCGCCCCCATCCGGTCGATATCCGCCACGATCTGGATTGCACTGACGATGGACCTCAGGTCCCCGGCGACCGGCGCCTGCAGCGCCAGCAGTACGAAGGCGCTCTCCTCCGCCTGCGTGCTGAGCGCCGAGATCTGTTCGTGGTCGGTGATCACCTGTTCGGCCAGCACCAGATCGGCCTGCAGGAGCGATTGCGTAGCACGCTCCATTGCCATCCCGGCCAGCCCGCACATCTGACCGAGGCGCTCAGAAAGTTCCGTGAGCTGCTCGTGGTAAGCGGTCCGCATGGGTAGAGCCTACGTTCTAGCGGCCGGAATCGGAGTGAAGCACCGCACGTCCTGCTACTCGCACGTGGTGTCCGCGGCGTTGGTCACCGTCAGGTCCTCCGGCAGCCTGGTCGGAGTGCTGCCGGACGCGCGACTGATCTGCATGCTCACCGAGGAGCCGCTGGGCGGCGGCGTGTTCACCGCGTTGAAGTCCGAGCCGATGACCACCTGAACCACCGAGCCTATTCCGGTGACCCGTTCTACCTTCGAGTTTCCGAAGGCGGCGGCGACCGTCGCCGCGGCCTGCTCGTTGCCCGGCGAGAAGAACACCGTGGTGGCCTTCAACGTGTTGGGGTAGTCGTCGGGCGTCATGACGTTGAACCCGTTGCGTTTGAGCTGGCCGGCGGCGGTGGCGGCCAACCCGGTGGTGCCGGTGCCGTTGGACACCTGCACGGTGACCTCTTGCGGCGAGGTGGTGATGACCTGCTCCCGGCGCGTCTCGTTGGTCGGAGTCGCCTCCGGCGCCTTGCTGGCGGTCGAGGGTGTGGTGGTGGTCCCCGACGTGCGCGGCCGGAGCGTCTGCGCGTTGTGGTCGTTCTCCAGCGGCAACGGATCGTCGTTGATGATCGCTGTGAACAACGCCTTCATGTCGGCCGTGCGCGGCGGCTCGTTGCCGTCCTGGTCGGTGATCCCGGTCGGAACGGTCACGAAGGTGACATGCCCGGCCGCCATGTGCTGCAGTGATCGACCCAGCTCGACGAGGTCCTTGGTCTTGACGTTGTCGACGTAGCTGTTGCCGATGAACATGTTGACGACGTTGTTGAGCTTGTTCAGGTCCATCAGCGTGTCTTCGGAGATCATCGTTCGCAGCAGCGACGACAAGAACAGCTGTTGACGCTTGATGCGACCGTAGTCGCCGTTGCTCTCGGTGGTGACCTGGCGCGCGCGCACATAGTTCAGCGCGGTGGGCCCGTCGATGATCTGGCGTCCGGCGTGGTCGAGGACGGTGCCCAGCTCGTAGTCCTTCAACGCCGTGGTGCTGCACACCTCGACGCCGCCGAGAGCCTCGACCATGCGCCCGAAGCCGACGAAGTCGATGGCGATGAACCGGTTGACGCTCAAGCCGGAGAGCTTCTGGATGACTTTGACCAGACACTTGGGCCCGCCGAAGGAGAACGCCGAGTTCAGTTTGGTCTCGGTGTAGACCATGCGCGGACCCGTCTTGCCGGTCTTCGGGTCGTAGATGGGGCCGTACTTACCCGTCTCGGGGTTCCAGGCTTCGCACTGGATCGGATTGATCGCCAGGTCGCGGGGAAACGACACCGCTACCACTCGTTTGCGGTCGGCCGGGATGTTGACCAGCATCACGGTGTCGGACCGGGCGCCGCCCGCATCCTCGGTATCGCCGGCCCCGACGTTGGCGTTGGCACCCAGGCGGGAGTCCATGCCGACGATCAGGAAGTTCTCGTCGCCGTATTGGGCATTGGGGTCGACGATGTCCGCCGATTGCGGATCCAGCGCACTCACGGTGTTCAACCGGTTGTTCTTCGATGCGCTCCACTGGTAGGCGCCACCGGTCATTACCAGAGCCAGCACCGCGACGACGGCGACCGCGGCGCGGCCCGCAATCAACAGGCCGCGGTGGTTGCGCCGCTTCGCCTCGCGCGTTCTCGGGCCGTTGTCCTTAGCCGCGGAGATCCTTCGGAATCGTTTGCGTCGCGGCTTTGCCGAGCCGGCGTCCTCGTCGTCGGGGTCGAGCGGGTAATGGGCGGACCCCAGGTCGGGCAGCTCCGACTGCAGTTGCAGCGAGTAGGCGGGGATGGGAAGGATCTGGGTGTCGGTCAGGTCGTCGCGGTCGGGTGCTTCGTCGGATTGCGGCACGGGCCGCTGGACTTCGGCAATCTCGGGCGATGCCGGCGATGCCGGCTCTTCTTCGGGCTCGTCAGCGACCTGCGGCTCGTCAGCGTCCTCGGGCTCCCCGGCGACGTGATGGTGCCGCGGGCGCTCGGAAACAGTCGCACCGAGCTTGGCGATCAGATCGGCGACACTGAGCGGGCCGCGGTCGTGGCCGGCCGCGGTGTCGGCCTGCTCCGGACGCTGATCAGTCTCGACGGCTGGGGGTTTGCCCGACCATCGGCACAGGTCCTCGTCCACTGCAGATTCGGTGAAGCGCTCCCACGGCGCGGCGCCTGGCATTGCCGACGCTTCTGCGGTAAGCCAGTCATCATCGCGGCCGGAGCTGCGCGGGAGGCCGGGAGTGGCGTCCTTCTCGCCGTCACTCATTCTTTGTTGGCCTCCGAACGTGCGCATGAGTAGGCGCAGCACCATCGGACAAGTGCCGCGCAACTGCAGTAGGGCTCATATCGTACTGATTTCTTGGCCGAGGCGCGATTTCAGTAGCGTCTCGGTTCGGCTACCCGAACTCAGCCGCCGGAGTGCATGACGTCGGCGCCCTGGGGCACTCGGCAGTCTTCGGGGTCCTCCAGCCAGCCCGCTGGGAGCGCCACCTTGGCTGCCGACCCCTGCCGACCGCGTGGGCCACTGCCGACCTCCGGGAAGGGGACGCTGCCGTCCAGCCGTTCCAGAAGTTCGTCGAGTTCGTCGAGGGACGTGACCAGAGCCAATGCCCGTCGTAGGTCGGACCCGGCCGGGAAGCCGTGCAGATACCATCCGACGTGCTTGCGGATGTCGCGCATGCCTTTGTCCTCGCCGAAATGCGCGGCCAGTAGCACGCCGTGCCGGCGGATGATGTCGGCGACTTCGCCGAGGGTGGGCGGGGTCGGCGCCGGGCGGCCGGTGAAAGCTGCCGACAACTCGGCGAAGAGCCAGGGCCGGCCGAGACAGCCGCGGCCGATCACCACCCCGTCGCAGCCGGTGCTCGCCATCATGGCCAGGGCGCCGGTGGCGTCGTAGATGTCGCCGTTGCCCAGCACCGGGATCGTGCGCACCTGCTGCTTGAGCGCGGCGATCTGCTCCCAGTCGGCGGTGCCCGAGTAACGCTGCGCGGCGGTGCGGGCGTGCAGCGCCACCGCTGCGGCGCCTTCGGCTTCGGCGATCCGTCCCGCGTCCAGGTGGGTGTGGTGCTCGTCGTCGATCCCGATGCGGAACTTCACCGTCACCGGGATACCGCTGCCCGCGGTGGCGCGCACCGCGGCGGCGACGATGCGGCCGAACAGCCGCCGTTTGAACGGCAGGGCCGCCCCGCCGCCGCGCCTGGTCACCTTGGGCACCGGGCAACCGAAATTCATGTCGATGTGGTCGGCCAACCCCTCGTCGGCGATCATTTTCGCCGCGGCGTAGGTGGTGTCCGGGTCGACGGTGTAGAGCTGCAGCGAGCGCGGTGACTCGTCCGGCGCAAAGGTCGTCATGTGCATGGTGACCGGGTGGCGCTCGACGAGCGCGCGGGCGGTCACCATCTCGCACACATACAACCCGCTCACCGTGCCGACTTTGGCCAGCTCCTGTTCCCGGCACAGGGTGCGGAACGCGGTATTGGTCACGCCGGCCATGGGTGCCAGCACCACCGGGCTGGCCAGCGTGATCGGACCGATACGCAAGACCCCTACCGGCGACTCATCGTCAGCTTGCCCGCGGTCTGGTGCAGTTCGAACGCAGTGGTCCTCTTGCCGGTGCGGAGCTCCCGGTCGAGTTGACGCTGCTTGGACACCTCGAACTTGTCGCAGGACTGCTCGAGTTCCTTGATCAACAGGGCCAGGTCGTCGCGCAGCGCGGCCGCCTCGCCGGTGATGTCCTCGCGCTCGAAGAACCGCCACTTCTTCAGCACCGGCATCACCACGTCGTCGAGGTGGATGCGGGGGTCGTAGACGCCGCCGACGGCGATGAATACGGCCTTGCGACGGAATTCCGGAACCTGGAAGCCGGGCATCTGGAAGTTGCGCAGGATCTTGTGCAGCGACTTCGTTGCCTGGTTGGGGCAGATCTCGAAACCGGCCTCGCTGACGTCGCGGTAGAAGATCATGTGCAGGTTCTCGTCGGCGGAGATCTTGGCCAGCATCTGATCGGCGACCGGCTCGTTGCAGGCCTTGCCGGTGTTGCGGTGCGAAATCCGGGTGGCCAGTTCCTGGAACGTGACGTAGATGACGGAGTCGAAGAGGCTCTCGGCGAACAGGTCGTCGCGGACCTGGTGGTTCTGGCCTGGGCTGAAGCCCCGGTTGACCACCTCCATGCGCAGCTTCTCCAGCTCATAGGGGTCGACCGCACGAGTCACCACCAGGTAGTCGCGCAGCGCGATGCCGTGCCGGTTCTCCTCGGCGGTCCACCGGTTGACCCAGTGTCCCCAGGGTCCGTCCAGGCCGAAGTTCATGGCGATTTCGCGGTGATACGACGGCAGGTTGTCTTCGGTCATCAGGTTCTGGACCATCGCCACCTGCGCGAGGTCGGACAGCTTGCTTTCCTCGGGATCCCAGTCCTGCCCGCCGAGAGCGTAGAAATTCTTGCCATCCGACCACGGAATGTAGTCGTGCGGGTTCCAGTCCTTGTGCATCTTCTCGTGCCGGTTGATGTACTTCTCGACGACCGGCTCGAGCTCGTGCAAAAGCTGCAGGTTGGTCAGCTCGGCTGACATGATCCCTCCAGTTATCTGTGTCTTTGGGTTGCAGTCAATATATCTGTGTCTATCAGTAGCATCAAGTTTCTCGGCGGTGTGGCGTATCACGCTCGGGTCACATTCGAAACGGGTGCCCGAGGGCGTCCGGCGCTAATCCTGGGCAGCGTCGCCGGCGGGGAAATCAGCCAGCGGTACGTAGGTAGCGGCGGTGCTGAGCAGCATGTCGACGCAGTAGTCGATGAACTGTTCGCGACTGGCGCCCAGCTGCCCGCTCAGGTAGGCGGTGAACAATCCGGTCAGCGCGCCGATCAGGCTGGTGGCGACCAGTTTCTGGACGACGGGGTCAGCGATGCGGGACAACTTGCGCTGCAGCAGGGCGATGAAGTTGGGCATCCACTCCGCGCCGGACTGGGTCAGTATCGGCTCCACCGCGGGAGCCAGCAGCAACACCCGGCCGCGCACCGGGTCGTCGACCATCAGCGCGACGAATTGCTCGACGGCTTCGCGTGGCGTTTTCGCTGAGGTGAGAGCGGCCATCGCCTTGGTGCAGACGTCGTCGTAGACGGCGCGGACAAATTGGTCGCGGTCGGCGAAGCTCTCGTAGAAGTAGCGCTCGGTCAAACCGGCTTTCCGGCAGACGGCGCGCACAGTGAGCGCCGGGCCGTGTTCCCCGCCGAGTAACTGCACGCCCGCGGCGACCAGGTCGTCACGGCGCAGGGCATGGCGGTCCTGCACGGGAACACCCGACCAGCGCCCCCGCCGTTGACCCCCCTGCACTTCTGCTCCTAAGATTGATTCTGACAACGCGCGTAGTCAGAATGGTCGAGAACCGAGGTTGAACACTTGTGACTCAAGATACGTCTGCCGGCTGCCCGCTGACCAGCGATGATGCCCCATCCGATGAGGTGGTGGCCGCCGGTTGTCCGGTGTCGTCCGGCTACGAGGCGCCGCCGACCCCGCTCGGCCCGGGTTCGCTGACCTGGAAGTATTTCGGCGACTGGCGCGGCATATTGCAGGGCCCGTTCGCCGGGTCCATGCAGAACATGCACCCCCAACTGGGTGCGGCGGTCGAACAACACTCGACGTTTTTCCAAGAGCCGTTGCCGCGGGTCTTGCGGTCGCTGTACCCGATCGGCGGGGTGGTCTTCGACGGTGACCGGGCGCCGACGACGGGCGCCGAGGTGCGCGACTACCACATCGGCATCAAGGGTGTCGACGATCAGGGGCGGCGCTACCACGCGCTGAATCCCGACGTCTTTTATTGGGCGCACTCAACATTTTTCATGGGCACCATCCTGGTGGCCGAGCGGTTCGGCGACGGACTGTCCGAGGCGGACAAACGCCAACTGTTCGACGAGCACATCCAGTGGTACCGCATGTACGGCATGAGCATGCGGCCGGTGCCCAAGACCTGGGAGGAGTTCCAGGACTATTGGGATCACATGTGCCGCAACGTGTTAGAAGACAACTATGCGACGCGCGCCGTACTCGATCTGACGATCTACGACAAGCCGCCGATCGCGCCCTGGATTCCGGATCGGGTGTGGGCAGCGCTGACCAAGCTGTCCCGGCCGATGTTCGTCTGGCTCACGCTCGGCTTCTACCATCCGGCTGTGCGGGAACGGTTGGGTTATCAGTGGTCTGCCCGCGACGAGTGGCTGCATCGGCGCTTCGGGAACCTGGTGCGGGCCATCTTCGCCTTCGTCCCGCCCAGATACCGCAAGCATCCGCGGGCCCGCGCCGGTCTGGATCGTGCCAGCGGGCGCATTCCGGCCGACGCGCCGCTGCCTCAGACGGCCGCGCGCAATCTGCCGCCGCTGGAGCGGCGCGGCAGCCTCAATCACTACTGCTCAGAGGTCTGACCGGATCCGCTCACTCCGGCAGGGCGGTTGCCTGACGCTGCCCGTCGTTGCGGTCCTGCCAGAGCCGGTAGACGTCGACCGCGGCGTCGCGCGGCTCGTACCGCATGGGCAGTCGCCGGTCCTGCCAGTCTTTGGCGAATTCGTCGTAGAAGGTGGCCAGTTCGAAGTATTTGCGGTCGTCGACGTAGTGCGGTTCGTAGGCATCGCGGGTGGTGAGGAAGACGACCTCATCAGGTGAGCAGTAGTAGAGCGAGCCCAGGCACATCGGGCAGGGATGGGCCAGCACGTAGATGGTGGTGCCGACCAGGTGCTCGGTGCCCAGCCTGGTGCAGGCGTCGCGGATCGCCAAGATCTCGGCGTGTGCGGTCGGGTCGCTGGTCTGAGCCACCTTGTTGGCGCTCTCGGCGAGGACTTCGCCGTCCTTGACGATCACGGTCGCGAACGGGCGACCACCTTCTTCGACGTTGCGGCGCGCGAGATCGATGGTGCGTTGGGCGAAGTCGGTCACAGATCGCAGCGTAGTCCCGATCGTGCCGGTCTCGACCGAACGTGATACTAACTAGATTATCTATATTTTTTGCTGAGGGGAGTTGGTCGTGCGTAGCGATCGCGATCGTTGGGATTTGGCTACGAGTGTCGGCGCGACGGCCACCATGGTCGCGGCTCAGCGTGCGCTGGCCTCCGAGCGTGCCCTTATCGACGACCCGTTCGCCGCGCCCCTGGTGCGTGCGGCCGGCCTCGACGTCTATGTCCGGCTGGTGAACGGCGAGATTCCCGCCGACGCCGAGGCTGGGTTCGATCCAGACCGGATGGCCCAGGGAATGGCCTGTCGCACAAGGTTTTACGATGATTTCTTCCTGGACGCCGCCCGCAGCGGGATCGCACAGTTCGTGATCCTGGCCTCCGGCCTGGACGCGCGCGCCTATCGGCTGCCGTGGCCGGCCGGCACCGTCGTCTACGAGGTCGACATGCCTGAGGTGATCGACTTCAAGACGCGGACGCTCAGCGAGTTGGGTGCCGAGCCGACCGCAGAACGCCGGACCGTTTCGGTCGACCTGCGCGACGACTGGGCAGCGGCACTGCGCGCGGCGGGATTCGACGCCCAGGCGCCGGCGGCCTGGAGCGCGGAAGGACTGCTGGTCTACCTGCCCGGCGACGCGCAGGACGCGTTGTTCGACAACATCACCGCGTTGAGCGCGCCCGGTAGCCGGCTGGCTTTCGAGTTCGTACCCGACACCCGGATCTTCGAGGACCGGCGGTGGCGGGAACACTACGACCGGATGGCCGAACTCGGGTTCGAGGTCGATTTCAACGACCTCGTCTACCACGCCGAGCGCAGCCACATCCTCGATCATCTGTCCGGCGAGGGGTGGCAGACGTCGTCGCGCACCGTCAAGGAACTGCAGGATGCCAACGGCTTCGCCTACCCCGACGACGAACTTTCCCAGGCGTTCGCCGACATGACCTACAGCAGCGCGGTGCTGGGGTCGTAGAGCGCTACTGCTGCCCGCGCAGCAGGTCGTCCTTGAGGCGCGTGGTCAGCATGTCCTGGAAGACCGTCTGCGCCGGGGCATACAGATCCCGGAAGGTCGAGAGCAGCGCCTCGCGGTTGTACTCGGGGATCGCGCCGGTGGGCGGCGTCCAGAAGCTGTCGATATCCATCAGGAAGAACTGGCCCGTCCCGGCCGGTGCCACCCGGCGCAGGTGGTAGCTCTGGTCGAGGGCCTGGCCGACCCCCGGCCCGTACCGGACGATCAGCGACCTGCCGGGCTGTGCCTCCCGGAAGACGCCCGCGCCCTGCCATTCGGTGAGCGTCAGCCCGCCGGGAGCCAGCCGCTGCGGCCCCAGCAGGCTTTCGTCGATCCAGTTGGTCCATTCGATGCGGCCGTCGACGCCGGCGGGTACCCGGATCTCCAGGACGTAGCGCAACCCGATGCGCTCGACGCCGACAATCGAGGAAATGCGCGAGCGGGCGTCCACCACGCGCATCGCAACGTCGAGGAAGGTGTCGAAATTGGTGTAGGCGGTGGTCTCGACGACGATCGCCTGGTTCTTCAGCGACGCCGCCGTGGTGTTCTCGCGGTTGGAATAGCGCACGAAGCGGTCGGCGACGGGCTGCGGGGGCTGGCCGGGAGCCGTCATACCCCACTGGACGTCCTGTGCCTGGCGCTCGATCGGCAGGTCGGCGAGCAATTGTTGCTTCAGCTCGCGGCTCGCCGATTCGGTGAGGGTCTCTGCGGCCGGATGACGAATTTCCAGCGTTACCAGGGCTACGGGGGCGTTTGGTTGGGCATCAACGGAAGTCACGTCCGGAAGCATAGCCGCGAGCATAACCGTGCGGGGCGGCATTCGAACGGTGCGCCCAACTTCGCGTCGGCAGCGGGACGTGACCAGCGCCGCGGTGCCCCCAGCAGGGCTCGAACCTGCGACCTGCGGATTAAAAGTCCGTAGCTCTACCAACTGAGCTATAGGGGCGTGGAGACTCAGGATACTGGGTGGCCGGTTGGGCCTCGTTTGAGGATTGGGCCCGGGGTGCCCTAAGCTGACTTGGCTCCCAACGGTGATCTCGTTGCGAGTGCCCCGGAGAGATTCGGTTCTGGCCCCCTTCGTCTAGCGGCCTAGGACGCCGCCCTTTCAAGGCGGTAGCGCGGGTTCGAATCCCGTAGGGGGTACTTGCGACGCGGGTGACCGCGGAGCAGAGCAAGGCCCTGTGGCGCAGTTGGTTAGCGCGCCGCCCTGTCACGGCGGAGGTCGCGGGTTCGAGTCCCGTCAGGGTCGCCAGCACGGCGAGGCACACGCTGCCTGCCGGCTTCCGGCCAGGTAGCTCAGTCGGTACGAGCGTCCGCCTGAAAAGCGGAAGGTCGGCGGTTCGATCCCGCCCCTGGCCACTTCAGAGGTCCAACGCATGAAGATCCACCGCCAGTTCGCCTGGATCCCCCGAAAGGACCTCCTTGCGACCCTGGATCGGTGGCTGAGTAGGCGGTGACGCCCACCCGTTGTGGCGCTCCCCGGTTGTGGTTGTTCGTCGTTCACAGCGTCCCGTCCCGAGAGATCCCGAAGATCCGCCGGAAAGAATCCTCGCCGTAGCTGGTGGCTTCGGGCCTGCCGGCGGTCAACCGGAACGTCCGCGAACCATCGGTGCGCCGCTCGGCCCGCAGAAACAGGTCAGTCGGATCCTGACGCGCGTACAGACTGTCCGCAAGGTCGTAGAGGTGGGTCACGAAGAACACCCTGACTCCGCTTTCGACCATGGCGTGCACGATGCCCCGCGCGATCTGAGATCCTTCGAGCTCGTTGGTCGAGGCGAACGACTCGTTGCACAGCAGCAGCGACCCCGGCCCCATGTGCTCGACCATCGCGCTGAGCCGGGCCAATTCCTCCTCGAGCTTGCCGTGCCGCAGGCTGGCATCCTCTTCCCGCTTGAAATGGGTGAAAACACCGTCGCGGACGTTGGCACTGAACGCCGCTGCGGCGACGAACATGCCCGCCTGCATCATCAACTGGGCGACACCCACGCTGCGCAAGAAAGTCGACTTACCGCCTTCATTGGCCCCGGTGATGACGATCAAGTTCTTGCCGTCGGCGTCGACGTCGTTTCCGGTGATTTTCCTCGTGGTGGTCAGACAGAGTGCAACGTCGCGCAGACCCCGGGTGTCGAATTTGACCGTCCCGATCGGTGCTGGCACCGGAACACACAGTGGCACAGACCGTTTCGTCAGCGCATCATGCAGATTCAGGCAGCCGAGGTAGAACGCCAGTTCCAGCCGCAGGCGTCCGAAGAACGTCTGGAAATGTTCGGCTGCCTGGGTGACCACGCTGGCGACGTCGTTGACTGCCTGACCGGCCAGCTTGTCCAGCGCTTGCTCCCCGGCCATGTCCTCCTTGTCGACGACGAATCCGTACCCGTCGCGGGAACCTCCGAGCGGCCTGCCCCACCGATTGCGCTGGGGCGGTTGGTGTAATTCGTGGTGTTCTCCTCGGTTGCCGAGTCCGAGCCGGGCGCTGAGCAACACCCCGCGGGGCAGATTCAATTCGGCCAGGTATTCCTCGAACCGCTCGAGATAGTCGTCGGGCATCAGTTCGGCGAGCATCGCGAAGAACTGCCCGAACCCGGCCGAACGGAACCGACCGGCTGATGCGTCGGCCAGACCACGCAGCCCTCTGAACGTGGTGACGAGCAGTTCCAGGATCCGGACCGAGCGGCGCAGCATCAACGCGGGGTCGCCTGAACTGAGACCGCCGAGAAACACCTTGTGTCGCAGCTCGATTCCTTCAACGGCGGAGGCGATGTCGTACATCTTCTGCACCACACCGCGATTGGCCAGGCAGTCAGCGAGCACCTGTTGGCGGTACCGGATGACCTCCGGCTCGCTCACGCTCCATGGGACCACCTTCTTGGCGGTTTCCAGCAGAAAGGGATCGCCGGCTGCCATTGCGTCGTAGAGTCTGCCCAGCTCCAGGTCTTCTTCGGTGAGAATGCTGAGCCGCCAGGGCAATCGGGCCTTGAGGTCGAAATCCGACTCGGGATGAAGCAGGCGGACTTTCACCGGCCGATCCTCTGTCGCAGGGCCTGGTGGGTGAGTCCGTACTTGTTCGCCAGCGCGGCGGCGTAGGCCAAACCGTCCGCGGGTCGACGGGTGAACTTGAACGTCCGCCGCGCGGGGTCGTCGGGTGCAACCTCGCCCACCATGCTGACGCACGCGCGATCCACGCTGGCCAGCTGATCGAGGAAACTGACATAGACTGCAGTGCAACGTATTTCCACAATGCGCCGAACAACCTTCGTAGCGATCAGCAGAGCATCGTTGAGGGCTGTGGAGGCGAAGCTCTCGTTCAGGATGACCAGACTGGTGGCGGTGGCACTCGACAGGATCTCGTGGATCCGGACCAGTTCGTCCTCGAGTTTGCCGTGCAGGGTCGTCAGGCTCTCCTGTCGTTCGAAGTGCGTGTAGATCGTGTCGGGCACCGTGAACCTGGCATGTGCGGCGGGTACCGGGCAGCCGAGGGAGGCAAGATAGGCGCACTGGCCGATGGTCCGGGCGAAGGTGGTCTTGCCGCCCTGATTGGGACCGGTGATGACCAGCACCCGTTCGGCCTCCGAGAACCGGAAATCGTTTCCCACCAACGGATGATCCGACTTGATCGCCAACGCGAGGTCGACGGCGTCGTCGGCGGCCAGCACCCCCGGCTCGGCGGTGACCTCGGGGTAGCTGAAGCGCAGGCCGGCTGCGGACATGCGACGCACGAAGGTCAGATAGTAGAGATAGAACCGAATTTCGTGGTCGAACCGGATCACGGTGGACTCGGTGAAGCCGGTGTTACGGCGGCAGAATTCCGCAAGCTGTTTGAATGCGTTCGGGTAGAGCTTCGCGACGCACTCGAGGATCTGCCGTTCAACGTGGTTCATGTCGGCCGAGTCCCGATGGGTGACGTGGTAATCGATCGCTTCTTCGGTCGCGAATCGCTCGAATGTCGCCACCGCGTCGGGACTGTAATCGGTTTGGCCGGAATATTTTTCGACGTGCACGCGGCGGTCTTGGATATGCACGGTGTAACGAACGTCATGCAACGCAGCCCGGACCGTCGAGGTATCGGCCAGCAGGCTCTGGAAGGTGTCGCTGTCGACGTATTCGGTTAAGTAGGAACAGAACTCGGACAATCCGCGAGAGGTCGGTGCTACTCGGCCGAGTGCCTGGCGCAGTGTCGCCACGGTTTCGCAGTAAGTCTGCACCGCGTAGATGAACCATCCTTGCCGCTGCAACGGATGTCGGAGTCCCCTCGCCTGCTCACGCCGGTGCCGCATCGTTCGCAGGCCGTTGACGAAATCCGTGATGGGCTGGCGAATGCGCTCGTCCTGCAGATCCCGGAACACCTGATGGCGGTGCTCGATGGCGGCGACATCGGGCAGCGGTTGGCGAAAGTATCGATCGACGTCGTCGGCGTGCCCCGCGTTGATGGCCGTGATGATTTCGTCGAGGTGCAGATCGGAGAGGCATTCGGGCGCCGCGTCTGCTCCCGTTGCGGCATCACCCGCTGGGAACAGGATGCTGAAGCGGGCCATCGAGCCCCCTTCGGTCGTGAGCATTGAGGTCGGTGCGGAACGTGGGCCCGCGTCAGCTCAGTCTACGACCGGCGGCAGCTGCAACTAGCTGGCCAAACCCGACCAGACAGGTCCTTGGGTGACCAGATCGGCGCCACCGGCCCCGGCCCACGTCGACTCCCTCGCCATCGTGGGGATCAAAGGGGCTCCGAAAATGTTGTTCCCGGAGAACACTTCTCCGGGGCAGCAGAACGCGCATAGAGCCGGTTTGAGCGTCGGATAACCGCACGCCGGGCAGACATGGGATGTCATGCGCGCTGCCTCCCTAGTGGACGTCTGTGGAACGAATCGCGTTTACCCCTCCTGAGGGTGTTCAAACCCTTCTGGCGCAACGGTTGCCGGACGAATCAACCGAATCAACATGCGTGTTATAAGCGGCTCGGTTCGGGGAACTCGCGTGTCAGGAGGTGCTCAACAGGAGCGCCGCTGTGCACAGGAGTTGAAATGATCGGAACTATTCTCATGGCCCTGGTTGTCGGCGCCATCATCGGTCTCGTGGCACGGCTGGTGATGCCGGGCCGGCAGAACGTCGGGTTGCTCATGACCGTGCTGCTCGGCGCTGCCGGCGGACTGCTCGGGTCCGTGGTGGCGAGCCAGTTCGGTTACCACAACGCCAACGGGGGAATCGCCTGGATTCCGTTCTTCATCGGTGTGGGCCTGGCCATCGTCTTCATTGCTGTCTACGAAGCCCTGACCGGTCGCCGTACCCGCACCGGCATGTTCCGCTAGTTCAAAAGTCCCCGGCCGCAACTCATTTGCCGTGGGACCGAATGGATGACGAGCGTAACGCTGCGGCGAAAAGTTGAGGGGAAATTTCGCCGCAGCGTTACGCTCGCATCCGTTTCAGCGTCGGTAGGCGGATAGATTTTGCGCCAGCTCCGCGAACAACGCCTGATTCAGGTTGAAGGCGATTTTCACTTCGTCCACCGCGCGACCGATTTCGTCGGTGTCGAGTCCGAGCCGGTCGAGGCGGGCGCGGTAGGCGTCCTTGTACGGCTTCGGCCGCATCGGAAACTTGTAGAACGACAGGCCGGCGCCATCCAGATCGAAGGTGCGGTTGAGAATCTTGCCGATGGCCTGTCCGCCGGACAGATCGCCGAGGTAGCGGGTGTAGTGGTGGGCCACCAGTTCGCCGCCCCACGAGGCGTCGGCCAACCGGTCGCGGTAGGCGCGCGCAGCGGGGGAGTCGACGTCGTGGCCCGCGCCCGGCGCCCAGTACTGCAGGTCCGTGTCGATAGCCTCGAGCCGCTCCAGCGCGGGATCGTAGACGGCAGCCACCAGTGGGTCTTCCCGGTGACTCCGCACCGCCCGCTCCAGGGCTTCGTAGATCATCCGCAACCGCAGCAGGTAGTCGGCGTAACCCTGACGGTTGACGCGGCCGGCGAGCAGTTCGGACACGTAGGGCGAGTGCTCGGCGGCCTCGTGCTCGGCGGTCGAACCTTCCTTCATCGCGACCGAGAAGGGTCGGACGGCCTCGGCGGTGCTGACTGACACGTTCTGCTCCCGGTACTCGGCTACTGCTCCAACGGCTCTGACAACATGTCAAAATGATGCTGACAATCTGTCAGAAACATAACACAAGCCGCACTACGGTGTCGCTCCCAGCGCGCGCAGTACGAATCGCTCAATAGCGGCGGTCGGCAGGTCGCGCGGCGCCAGACAGGCGTGCAGCAACGACATGGTGGCAGCTTCGTCCTCCACCACGAACTGGCCGGAACGAACTCCGTCGGCCAGGATTTCGCGCAACACGTCTTCGATGGCCACCACGTGCTCGCGGATGGCGCGCATGGTCTCCTGCGACAGCGCGCCGTAGAGCTGCGGCCCGAGACCCATGTGGAATTGCTCACCCGCACCGAGCTGATGGCGCGCGTAGATCCTGAGCCGCTCGGCCGGGTCGTCGACATCGGCCAACTCGGCGCGCAGCCCGTCGATGTAACGGCTTGTCTCGTGCGACGCGAATGCCACGACAACGGCTTCCTTGTCGGCGAAGTGGTGGTAGATCGCGGTGCGCCCGATGTCCGCGGCGGCGGCCAGCTTAGCCATCGTGATCGCGTCGAAACTGTGCTCGGCCATCAACGTGGCGAACGCCTCGAACACACGTCGTTGCACCTGCTCGCGGTGCTCCTCCACCGACGAAGCGCTGATCTTGGGCACACGCGACTCTAACTCCCGCGTGCGCCGCCGAGCGTGTGACGCACTCGCCCGTAGGATGACCAGTGGGCCGCGACCGGGGAGGGTGGATTTGCTCAGACCACGAACCGCGCGCGGTGGCCGGCATCTGATCGTCACCTGCGTGATGGTCGCGCTGACGGCGTGTTCGTCGCACAGCACGTCGGCCAAACCCACCACCAAGCCGGGCTCGCGCGCCGATTCGCTGATCGTCAGCATCGAAGAAGTTCGTCGCATCGCCAACTACGAGGAACTCACCGCGCACGCGCACGCCGACCTGCACCAGCCACCACCGAGCGACCTCAACGCGCCGGCGCCGTGCCGAGCCGCGGGCATCAGCGACGTCACCTTCGGTTCCGGCTGGTCGGAGTTCCGCAGCGCGGGCTACCACGGCATCACCGATGACCTCAAACCAGGCCCGCCCGCACTGATCCAAACGGTCAGCCAGGCCGTAGCGGTGTATCCCGACTCCAGCATGGCGCGCGGTGTCCTGCACCAGCTAGAGACGTCGTTGCAGGCCTGCGCCGACTTGCACGACCCCCGCTACCAATTCACCCTCGACCGGCCCGACGGCGCGACGGTGCGGATCAGCGCCAACGCGTGGAGCCACCTCTACCGGGAGAAGTCCTCGGTGCTGATGTCGGTCGGTGTGGTGGGGCTGGAACCCGCCGCCCAGATCGCACAGGTCATCCTGCAAACGGCGACCGATCGCATCGGTTGAGACCCGCGCGCCGGCTCCCCGTTTCCGGGGTCGCGACCCGCGACAATGAAGCAATGCGTCGAACAGTGCAGTTCCAGCTGATCGTGGCCATCGTGTGCCTGGTGGCCGGGTGCGGTGCGCCATCGTACGGCGCCTCGGTGCGACCGGTGGGCACCACGATTCCGCTCAGCCCTGGCGTGCCTCCGGTGAGTCCCGAGGCGGCCGCGGCCGGACTCGTCGACGTGCGCAGCATCGTGGGCGACGCAGTGATCGATCTGCGATACGCCACCACCGACAACTTCACCCACACGCAGCTGTACCCCCCGGGCGCCCGTTGCCTGGTGCACCACACCATGGCGCCCGGGCTCGAAGCGGCCGCCAATTCGCTGCGCCCAGCCGGGCAACTGCTGGTCTTCTGGGATTGCTACCGGCCGCACGAGGTTCAGGCCAGGTTGTATCAAGCGGTGCCCAACCCGGCGTGGGTGGCCCGTCCCGGCCCGTACGCCACCAGCCATGAGGCCGGACGGTCGGTGGACGTCACCTTCACCACCACCCAGCAACCGTGTCCGACAGTACGGCGGGCGGCGCAGTTCTGCGTGGCTGACATGGGCACCGATTTCGACGACTTCACCGCGCGGGCAACGGCTTTCGCGACCAAAGATGTCAGTCCCACCGCGCAGGCGAACCGGTCCCGGCTGCGGGATGCGATGAAGTACGGTGGGCTGCAGGTGTATTCCGGTGAATGGTGGCACTTCGACGGCCCCGGGGCCGGGGTGCAGCGGCCGATTCTCGATGCCCCGGTCGACTGAACGGACCACTTCATGAACGAGGAACCCCAGGCGATCTACACCCACGGACACCACGAGTCGGTGCTACGCGGACACCGGCGACGTACCGCGGCGGACTCCGCCGGCTACCTGCTGCCGCACTTGCGGCCGGGCCTGTCGCTTCTCGATATCGGCTGTGGCCCAGGCACTATCACCGCAGACCTCGCGCTGCGGGTCGCGCCCGGCGCAGTGACCGCCGTCGAGCAGACCGAACAGGCGCTGGGCCTGGCGCGCACCGAGGTCCAGTCGCGCGGCCTGCGCAACGTGTCGTTCACCACCTCCGACGTGCATGCGCTCGACCTGCCCGACGACGCGTTCGACGTCGTGCATGCCCACCAGGTGCTGCAGCACGTCGCGGACCCGGTGCAGGCGCTGCGCGAGATGAAGCGGGTGTGCGCACCGGGTGGGATCGTCGCCGCTCGGGACGCCGATTACGCCGGGTTCATCTGGTACCCGCGTCTGGCGCCGCTGGACCGCTGGCTGGACCTGTACACACGCGCCGCCCGCGCCAATGGCGGCGAACCGGATGCGGGCCGCCACCTGCTGTCCTGGGCTCGCCAAGCCGGCTTTGACGACATCACGCCGACCGGCAGCCTGTGGTGCTACGCAACCGACGAAGCTCGGCGCTGGTGGGGTGGCATGTGGGCCGATCGGATTCTGCACTCGGATCTCGCCCGTCAGCTGGTCGAGTCAGGCCTGGCCGTCAGCGCCGAGCTCGACGAGATATCGGCGACCTGGCGGGCGTGGGCCGCGCACCCGGATGGCTGGTTCGCCATCCCCAACGGGGAAATACTGTGCCGCGCATGATGGTGCGCGGACTGCTCAGCGAGACAGGATCGCGTTGCGGGTGAAATCGGCGGCTTGGTTGGCCATGCCGTTGTCCCGATAGGTGCTGTGCGCGGCGCGGTCCCGGCCGCCGGGGAAGCACACCGGATCGCCGTCCGCGCACAGTTGCAGCGTTTTGGCCGTGTACAGCGGACCGATCGCGATCGGCGGAGCGCTGCGGTCGACAATGCTCAAGAATCCGTCCGACGGGGCCGCGAACAGTACGACCGCGGCGACCTTGGACGCGACGGCGGGCGGCATCGGCCCGGTCCCGTCGGGCAGCGCCACGCCGTCCGGGACGGAGTCGGCCGTGGTGTATGCGGCGACGGCCGCACCTTGGGAGTAACCGCCGAGCACGATCTTGGTGTTCGGGCAATTCGCGGCCGTGGTCTCGACCTTGCTGCTCGCGTCGGCAACACCGTCGACCGCCCTGGCGAAGTCCAGCGACGCGGGATAGTTGACCGGGTCGACGGCGACGTTCTTGCCCACCAGCCGAGCGTTGAGGGCATCGACGAACGCCTGTCCGGTAGCGCCGACGCCGGGAGCCTCGAAGGTCCCGCGCGCGAACACCACACTGACATCGGGACATCCCGGATCAGCGCCGGCGCGGGCCGGCTCGCCGAACGGCGACATGAGTGCGGCTACGGCGCCGACGATCACGGCCAGCCTGGGTGCCATCCGCCGAAGGGAAGGGTTTCCGGTGCGGCGCAAAGTCAGCTCTTTTCCGTTGATTTGGGGGCTCCGCCGATACGAACTCGCGTCGGGAGCGGTTTGTTCCGCGCCCGTGATTTCCGGGGCGATGTGCTGAGCGTAAAACACAGGTTGAATTGGCGCTGCCGGCAGCGGCCCGCGGCCGGGGCGCGCCATAGCTGCGCTCGAAGCGCATTTCCGCACTTGATCGGCGATGACAGGCGCCGCCGGGACCGGACTTCGGCCCCGCCGCGATGTGCTGATGTTCACACATCCGCAGCCGCGGAATCGCTGGCTCGGTGCGGCGAGCGGACAACTTCGAGCCGACCACCCTGCTGGGCCCGAATAGCCGGGGCCGTGTGGCCCCAGACGCTGCTGGCGCGGCACCGTTTCAGCAGGTCAACACTATGGTATTGGCATTCTCTTTTTTTGCAAGTACGTTATTCACCGATGGATAACGCAGCCCACACCCCATCAGGCATACCGCTGGCCCCGGTGTATGGCCCGCAGGACCGCGGCACCGAGCCCCCGCCTCCGGGTGAGTTCCCGTTCACCCGGGGTAACTTCGCGTCCGGATACCGCGGCAAGCTGTGGACTTTCCGGCAGTACTCCGGTTTCGGCACCGCTGAGGAATCCAATCGTCGCTACCGCTACCTGCTGGACCAGGGCGGTACCGGTCTCTCGGTCGCGCTCGACCTGCCGACTCAGTGTGGCTATGACTCCGACGATCCTGATTTCGGTGAGGAAGTGGGCCGGGTCGGGGTCGCGGTCGACACCCTCGCCGACTTCGAGATCCTGTTCGACGGGATCCCGCTGGACAAGCTGAGCACCAGCATGACGATCAACGGCACGGCGGCGATTCTGCTGGCCTTCTACGTTGCGGCCGCGGAGAAGAAAGGCATACCGCGCGCCAAGCTCACCGGCACCATCCAGAACGACATCCTCAAGGAATACGCCTCGCGGGGAACTTGGATCTGGCCGCCGGAGCCGTCGCTGCGGCTGATCGCCGACACCATCGAGTTCTGCGCGGCCGAAGTCCCGCGTTTCAACGCGATCTCAGTGGCCGGCGCCCACTTCCGTGACGCCGGCGCCACCGCGGTACAGGAGATGGCCTTCACCCTTGCCGATGGGGTCACCTACTGCGACACCGTGGTGGAGCGCGGCCGGATGAGTATCGACGAATTCGCGCCGCAGATCTCGTTCTTCTTCTACACCCACGGCGACTTCTTCGAAGAGGTCGCGAAATACCGTGCGGGACGCCGACGTTGGGCCACGATCGTGCGGGAGCGGTACGGGTCGACCAAGGACAAGGCGTCGATGTTCCGGTTCGGCTGTGTCTGCGGCGGTGCGTCGTTGTACGGTCCGCAGGCCCAGAACAACGTGGTGCGGGTGGCCTACGAGGCGATGGCGGCGGTCCTGGGCGGTGTTCAGTCCATGTTCACCGCGGCCTGGGACGAACCCTTCGCGCTGCCCTCCGAGGACTCCACCACGCTGGCCCTGCGCACCCAGCAGATCCTCGCCTACGAGACCGGCGTCGCGCAGGTCGCCGACCCACTGGGTGGCTCCTACTTCGTCGAAGCACTCACCGACGCCACCGAGACCCGCATCATCGAAATCATGGCCGACCTCGAACAGCACGGCGGCATGGTCAGCGCGATCGAGGACGGCTACCTGCAGGGGCTGATCGCCGACGAGGCTTACCGGATACATCAGGACATCGAGAGTGGCGCCAAACCGGTGGTGGGGGTCAACCGATTCGTCTCCGAGGAACCCGAACCGGATATCGACACCTACGAACTCGACGCCGAGGGCCGCGACCTGCAGCTCAAGCGGCTGGCCCAGGTGAAAGCCGAAAGAGACAGCGGCGCAGTGGAATCCACCCTGGCTGCGCTGGCCCGCGGCGCCGAAGGAGACGACAACCTGATGCACCGGCTGATCGACTGCGCCAACGCCTACTGCACGGTCGGTGAGATGGTCGCCACGCTCAAGGCGGTCTGGGGCGAATTCCAGCAGCCGGTGGTGTTCTAGATGGCCGCCCGCATACTGGTCGCCAAACCCGGTCTGGACGGACACGATCGTGGCGCCAAGATCGTCGCCCGTACCCTGCGCGACGCCGGCTTCGAGGTCATCTACACCGGTATCCGGCAGCGCATCGAGGACATCGCGTCGATCGCGGTTCAGGAAGACGTCGCCGTCGTCGGCTTGAGCATCCTGTCCGGAGCCCACCTGACGCTGACCGCCCGAACGATCGCAGCGCTGCGCGCGGCCGATGCGGCTGACATCGCGGTCGTGGTCGGTGGAACCATCCCGCACGCCGACGTGCCCAAGTTGCTGGAAGCCGGTGCCGCAGCGGTGTTTCCGACCGGCACACCGCTGGACGCGTTGGTGCGCGAGATTCGCACGCTGACCGGAACACCCGAACCGGCTGCCCAGACGGCACAGGAGGAACCGTGCGTGTCGGAGTGATGATCGGCGCCGAGCGTGGCGACATGTCCCGCAAGGTGACCAAGCTGGTCGCCGACATCGAATGGGCCGAATCGGCGGGTCTGGACACGGCCTGGATGCCGCAGGTTCCCGACGACTTCGACTGCTTGACCATGGTGTCGCTGATGGCCGCCCACAGCTCACGCATCGAGCTGGGGACGGCGGTGGTGCCGCTGCAAGCTCAACATCCCATTGCTCTTGCCCGTCAGGCACTCTCGATACACGCGGTGGCCGGGGGGAGGCTGGCGCTGGGTGTCGGACCGTCGCACCACTGGATCATCCGGGACATGCTCGGGCTGCCCTACGAGAAGCCGGCCGCCTACACCCGCGACTATCTCGAGGTACTCAACGCCGCCGTCGCCGGACCGGGACCGGTTGACGTACAGAACGATTCGTTCACAGTGCACAACCCGCTGGCGATCGGAGCCGATACCCCGATGCCGGTGCTGGTCGCCGCACTGGGTCCGGTGATGCTGCAACTGGCCGGTGAGCATGCCGACGGCACCGTGTTGTGGATGGCCGACGAGCGTGCGATCGGTGACCACATCGCACCGAAGATCACCAAGGCCGCCGCGGATGCCGGCCGCCCGGCGCCGCGGATCATCGCGGGTATCCCGGTATGTCTTTGTGCGGCATCCGAAGTCGACACGGCCCGGGAACGGGCCAACCGCATCCTGGGGGAAGCTGAAGTCTCGCCCAACTATCAGCGGCTACTCGAACGCGGTGATGCCCGCGACGTCGGTGACCTGTGCGCGGCCGGCGACCCCGAGCAAATTCTCTCCCGGATGCGGGGATTCGCCGACGCCGGGGTGACGGATCTGTCGGTGCGGCTGCTGCCGATCGGTGACACCCGCGAGGAACTCATTGCTTCCAAGCGACGCACGCGGGAGATGATCGCCGAACTCGCCCGGGAGTTGCGGTGAGCAGTGCCGGTCCGCTGGCCGGCATTCGGATACTCGAGGTCGGCACCATGCTGGCCGGACCGTACGCCACCATGTTGCTGGCCGACCTGGGCGCCGACGTCACCAAGATCGAGCCGCGCGGCGGGGAGATCTCCCGGGGGGTCTCCGACAGCTATTTCGCCAGCCTCAACCGCAACAAGTCCAGCATCTGTCTGGACCTCAATTCGCAAGGCGGACAACAACGCTTAGGCAGACTGGTTGCCGACGCCCACGCGCTGCTGGTGAATCTGAAGCCGTCGGCGATCCGGCGGCTGGGATTGACCTACGAGACGCTACGGCAGCACAACGAAAAGATCGTCTGCGTGGCCATCACCGGATTCGGACTCGACGGCGGAGACGACCCGGCCTTCGACTACGTGGTGCAGGCCGGAGTCGGTATCGCCGCGCTGACCGGCGATCCGCAAGGCCCACCGACCCTGCCGGGATATTCTTCGGCGGACAATTCCACCGGCATGACCGCTGCGCTCGGACTATTGGCCAAGATCATCTCGGGCAGCGGTGGTCAGGTGGACGTGTCTTTGCGCGATGTGATGTTCTCGCAGCTGAACTATCACGCTGCCGCCTACCTCAATGACGGTGTCGTTCCTCAGCGCCGGCCCTACGGTGCGCACTCGTATTATGTTCCCGCACAGCTCTTCCCGACTTCCGATGGGTTCCTGGCACTGTTCATCACCCACGACGGTTTCTGGAAATCCTTTGCCTCCGAGGCAGGTATCGGCGGCTTCGAGACGATGGCCGAGCGGGTATCCCGGCGCGACGAGGTGCTGGCGGTCGTGACGGCGATGCTGGCGACCGACACTGCCGTCAGCTGGGAGCAGCGGCTGCGTCCCCTCGGGGTGCCGGCCGCGGCGGTGCGGACGCTGCCCGAAGCGCTGGAGGCGACACCGGAAGTTGTTGTCCAGGCTGGAGATTCGCGCTTGGTGGGCAGTCCGATTCGGGTGTCCGGTTACGAACCGGACTACCGGCCGCCGCCGAAGCTGCCCGATTAGTCCGACGGAGGGTGGTCGGTGATCACCTCGAGCAATCGCGGTATCGGCGGCGGATCGAGTTGCAGCGCACTGGACATGGTCAGCTTGGCAGTGCTCATGCCCTGCAATATGGCCGGCAGGTCGTCACCCTCGATCTCGTACAGCGCGACGTACGGCCCGTCACCGTCGACCGGGCGTAACCGGCGTGCCGAGATGATGCCGTCGAGCGCCACGAGTTCGCCCAGGTGCACCTCGTCGTACCAGGTGTTGTACTCCTGCTCGCGGTCCGGCGCACTGGGGTAGGTCTCGACGTAGATGATCCCTCTGGCCATGTGCCGCCTCCCTGGTTGCTACTCGTAGTGCACGGTGATCGGTGCCGCGTCCGGCACGGCCTGGCAGGTCAGAATGTAGCCGTCCTCGACCTCGTCGTCGTCGAGGGCGTCGTTGATCCGCATCGTCGCGGTGCCTTCGGTGAGGTGCGCCATGCACGTCCCGCAGTTGCCGGCCTCGCAGTTGAACGGCGGTTCGAGCCCGGCTCGTCGCGCGCTTTCCAGCAGCGTCTCGCCGGGGACCAACGGCACCGACACCTTCTTGCGGTCGAGGTGAATCGTCACCATGCCGGCCTCCGTCACGCGCACCTCCCTGCACTTTGTATTCTTCACTATAGAGAATAGTATTCTCATTAGACGATAGGGTCTTCTCAGACGGTTGGAGGATCGAGACGTGACCGAGCCGGCCGCGCTCGCGTTCGAGGACCGGCAATACAGCCTGTCTGACCTCGACGCGCTGACCGACGGACTGGCTGCCACGCTGCGGAAGCGGAACGTCCACGCGGGTCAGCGGGTCGCGGTGATGGCGTCCAACCGGCCCGAGTTCTTCATCGCCCTGCAGGCGATCTGGCGGCTGGGGGCCACGGCGGTGCTACTCAGCCCGGCCTGGAAGCGGGCCGAGGTCGAGCACGCCCTCGCGCTGACCGACCCGGCCCATGCGATCGGGGACAACCCGGTGCTGGCCGGTCTGATGCCGATGCTGCACCTGGACGAACCGGTCGGTCCCGGTGCACCGGGGGGTGCCGGGTCGGCGCCCGGCGATGCGGTCCTGGTGTTCAGTTCCGGCACCACGGGATTGCCGAAGGCGGTGCGACACACCCATGCTTCGCTGGACGCTGCGGTGCAGCACTGGCGCGAAGCGCTGCAGCTGACCGGTCGCGACCGGATCCAGGTCGCCACCCCGCCGTCCCACATTCTGGGCCTGTTGAACATCCTGACCGCATTGCGCACCGGGACATGGTTGCGGCTGCACCGCCGATTCGACATCGACCGGATGCTGCGGCACATCGAATCCGATCGCATCACCGTCGAAATGGCCGTCGCCCCCATTGCATTGGCCATCGCCTCCCATCCCGGCCTCGAGTCCTACGACCTGTCGTCACTGCGTTACATCATGTGGGGTGCCACACCGGTGACGGCCAGCATCGCTGAAACCGTCACCCGACGCACCGGCATCAGCTGGGTCCCCGCCTACGGCACCACCGAGCTTCCGGTCATCGCCTGCAACCCCGTCGTCGGATCGCGGCTGGACTCGGTCGGCCGGGCGGTGTCCGGCGTGCAACTGCGGGTGGTCTGCCCGGACACCGGCGAGCCCGTCGGCCCGGGTGACGTCGGCGAGATCCAGGCGCGGTCGAATTCGATGATGGCGGGCTACCTGCCGGCCGAGGCGACCGCCGAAGTGCTCAGTGACGGTTGGTATCGCACCGGGGACGTCGGCGCGCTGGACGATGGCGGCTGGCTGCGCATCACCGACCGTCTCAAAGAGATGATCAAGGTACGCGGATTCCAGATCGCACCGGTCGAGATCGAGACCGTGTTGCACGGTCATCCCGCCGTCCACGACTGCGCGGTGTTCGGTGTGCCCGACGGTGTCAACGGCGAAGCTGTGGTGGCGGCCGTGACCACCCACGCGGCCGGCCAAAGCACCGCGCTCGCAGCCGAACTCGCTGAACGCGTCGAAGCGGAACTGGCGTCCTACAAACGATTGAGCCGGGTTGTGTTCGTGCCCGATATTCCCCGCCTGCCCTCGGGCAAGGTGCTCCGCAGAGTGCTCAAGGAGAGCTATGGATGTACGTCTGACAGCTGAACAACAGCAACTACGTGACGCCGCCGCCAAGATGGCCGACGACCTGGGCGCCGGGGCGGTACAGGACCTGGCCGACCAGAGCCGAATCAGCAGACTGGACAAGCAGATTGACCTGACCGGATGGCGATCGCTGCGCTCGGATGAGGCCTCTGGGGTCGAAGTGGCCATCGTCGCAGAGGAATTCGGCCGCCGGTTGGTCGACGCACCCTTCCTGGGGCCGGTGCTCGCCGGCGACCTGGCCCGCCACCTCGATGCCGACGTCGGACCGGTGACCATCGCGGTGGACGATCGCGCCGTCGACGCGCGCGGCTATCAGCGGGCGTTGCTGCTCTCCGGCACCACGGTCTCGGTCGTCGATCTCGGCGGCGACGACGGTGGTGCCGATCTGACCCGGACGTGTGCGTCGATTGCCGGATCCCCGACGCCGCTGGGGGAGGTGTCCGCGGAGGCCGCCGGCCGATGGCGGGCACTTGCCTTGGTGGCCACGGCCGCCGACCTGGTCGGAGCCGCCCGCGGCGCGCACGCCACCGCCTGTGACTACGCCAAGCTGCGGGAGCAGTACGGCAAACCGATCGGGTCGTATCAGGCCGTCGCCCACCTGCTGGCCGAAAGCCTGGCGCTGATCGAAGGTTCGGTGAGCGTGCTACGCCACGCGGCATGGGCGGTCGACGAACTCGACCCCGCCGAAGCGATCCGGGCCGCGCAGGTGGCCAAGGTCTACTGCGCCAGGGCCGCCCGCACCGTCTGCGAGACCGCGATACAGGTGCACGGTGGCATCGGCAACACCTGGGAATGCCTGGTGCACGTGTACCTGCGCCGGGCGCTGACGTCGACCGAGCTGTGGCCGGTCACCCTGAAGGAGGTCGGTCGTGGACTTTCGTGATTCGCCGCAGGAGGCCGAGTTCCGCAACCGGCTGCGGTCCTGGCTTTCGTTGCACGCCAAGGAGTTCGGCGGGTCGGGCGACGAGTACTGGGCCCGGCAGGCCGACTGGCACCGCGCGTTGTACGAAGAGGGTTTCTTCGGTCTGTCGTGGCCGCGCGAGTACGGCGGCCGGGAGTTGCCGCCGGTGTACGACGTCATCGTCGACGAGGAGCTGGCCCGCGCCGGTGCTCCGCCACGGCCCAGCGTCGGCTACCTGGTCATCGGCATCGGCCGGCACGGCAGCGACGAACTGCGGCAACGCTTCGTGCCCGGCATCATCAACGGCACCGAGCGCTGGTGCCAGGGGTTCAGCGAGCCGGGTGCCGGTTCGGACCTGGCGTCGTTGACCACTACCGCCACCCGCGAAGGCGACGAGTACGTGATCAACGGGCACAAGATCTGGACCAGTTACTCCGACGTCGCCGACTGGTGTCTGCTGCTGGCGCGAACCGACCCCGCCGCCAAGCGGCACCGCGGCCTGTCGGCTTTCATCGTTTCGATGAAACAGCCTGGTGTACAACAACGTCCGCTGCGCATGATCAACGGCGTCACCAACGAATTCGGCCAGGTGACTTTCGACGGTGCCCGGGTCCCGGCGGACCGCATGGTGGGTGCCCCCGGCGATGGGTGGGCAGTGGCCATGACCGTCGTCGGGCACGAACGCGAACCGTCCACCCTGGGTTACGCGGCCCGGTACAACAAACTGGTCGCGCAACTGGTGGCGCGCAGCGACGGTGAGGTCGACGACGACGTGGCATGGGCAGCTGTCCAGGCGCAGATGCTCACCCACCACGTGCGGCGGCGGCTGTCCGAACAACTCGACGGCGTGTCGCACGGACCTGAGGGCTCGCTGGATAAGCTCTTGATGACCTGGGTGGAACAATCCGTCGGACATGCGGCGCTGGCCGTCGGCGGCACCCGCGATCCGGACCTGCTCAGTGCCTACCTGTACAGCCGCGCGCAAAGCGTGATGGGCGGCACCTCGCAGATACAGAAGAACATCATCGCCTCGCGAATCCTGGGACTGGGAGTCTGAAATGTACGACATGCCAAGCGAAATCGATGTGCGCGCCGACGGTCCGCTGCGGATCATCACGCTCAACCGTCCCGATGACCTCAATGCGGTCAACGACAATTTGCACGTCGGGCTGGCGCGGTTGTGGCAGCGACTGACCGACGACCCCACGGCGCGTGCGGCGGTGCTCACCGGCGCCGGTAAAGCATTTTCGGCCGGTGGCGACTTCGCCTACCTCACGGAGCTGGCCGAGGACGCCGACCTGCGCGCCAAGACAATTCGGGACGGACGCGAAATCGTGCTGGGTATGGCACGGTGCCGGATCCCGGTGGTCGCGGCGGTCAACGGACCCGCCGTCGGGTTGGGGTGCAGCCTGGTCGCGTTGAGCGACATCGTCTACATCGCCCCGCACGCGTTCCTGGCCGACCCGCACGTGCAGGTGGGATTGGTGGCCGCCGACGGTGGGCCGCTGACCTGGCCGCTGCACATCAGTCTGCTGTTGGCCAAGGAATATGCCTTGACCGGCACCAGGATTCGCGCCCAAAGGGCGGTCGAGCTGGGCCTGGCCAACCATGTGGTCGAGGACCCGGTGGCCGAAGCGGTGGCGTGCGCCACACGCATCCTCGAGTTGCCGCAGCAGGCTGTGGAGAGCACCAAGCGGGTGCTCAACATCCACCTGGAGCGTGCGGTGCTGGCCAGCATCGACTACGCGCTGTCGGCCGAGCACCAGTCGTTTGTGACCGAGGACTTCCGGTCGATCGTCAGCAAGCTGAACGCGGGCAAGAACTAGCCGAGCGAGACCAGGTCCTCGACCGAGTCGCGCGGCAGGTCGTCGCTGCTGATCGCGGTGACGACCATGTTGGTCAGGTCGATCCCGCCGCCGTGGTTGTCCAGGAAGGCGGTGTCGGCCGCGTCCCGGCCCGTGGCGATGCGCAGCATGGTCTGGCGCGGCGCCAGGCACGTCGCGTCCACTACCCGCCACTGTCCGTCGATCAGCGCTTCGGCCACGGCGTGGAAGTCCATCGGGTCACACCCGGGCGCGTACACCGAGACCAGTCGGGCGGGCACGTTGACAGCGCGCAGCAGCGCGATCACCAGGTGCGCGTAGTCGCGGCACACGCCGGCACCGGCCAGCAGCGTGTCGGTCGCTCCGTCGATCGGATCGCTGGAGCCCGGAACATACTGCAGCCGCGTCCCCACCCACGACGACACCTTCTCCAGCAGTGTCACGGACTGGTTCGTGTACTGACCGAACTCGGTGGCGGCGAATCCGAAGAACTTGTCCGCCTCGGCGTAGCGGCTCGGCCGCAGGTAGGTCGAGACTTCGATCTCCTTGACCGGAAGTGGCTCGGCACGTCCGACGACGGTGGCCTGGTACTCGACGTTGAGCTCACCGGCGCCGAGGTCGGCGGTGTGGATGCGGGTGCCGTATTCGCCGTTGATCTCACGCAGCGAGACGGGTTTCCCCTCCAGGGTCGCGGTCAGCGACTCGTTCACGTCCAGGCCCGGCAGCCGAGCGACCGCGATCTGGAATTCCAGCGCGGTGGGTTCAGAAATACCGACCTGCAGACTTGCCGCAACCTCACGCTTCATCGACGCGCCCCCCTTGTTTCGATTCCGTCGCAACTTCATGGCGTGCAGCCAATCATGCGTGGCCTATACCCGCACCTCGGCACTTCACGCACACCCGGGAGCTTTTGTCAGCAGTCGTGCTGCCGGAGAAACTCCCGCATCACCCTATCGAACCGAGTCGGCTCCTCGATGAATGGCAGATGAGCGCTGTTCTCGAAGAACTCATAGCGCGAACCGGGGATGCGCTCGTGCATCTCGCGCATGTGGTCGGGCGAGCATTCGTCGAACCGGCCCGCCAGCAGCAGTGTCGGCACTGTGATCTCGCTGAGCCGATCGAGCACATCCCAATCGCGGATGGTCCCGACGATATGAAAGTCGCTGGGGCCGAACATTGTTTCGAAGATTTCGGTGCCCATGTTCTGGAAAGCCCGATAGAGATCTTTCGGCCACGGCAGGCGGCGGCACAGGAAGGTTTCGTTCCAGGTGGTGACGGCGGCCCGGTACTCGGCCGAATCGGTGGTACCGGCCGCCTCGTGACGATCGATGGCGTCCCGGGTGGCAGGGTCCAGCTCGCTCTTGAGCCGTGCGACGTTGGCGGCGAACGCAGGGATGGAGGCGGCGCTGTTGGAGATGGTGAAGCTGACGGCGCTGCAGGCGATGTCCAGCAGGTACTGCTGCGCCAGCATCGCGCCCCAGGAATTGCCGAAGATGTGAAAGTCGTTGAGACCGAGAGCCGTTACCACCGCATCCAGTTCGGCCACGGACCGCTGCATGGTCCACAGGTCGGGGTTCGACGGTCGCTCGGAGTTGCCGCAACCGAGTTGATCCCAGAAGATCACCTCGCGGTCGTCGGCCAGCCGCTGCAACGAATTCAGGTAGTAGTGCGGCAACCCCGGGCCGCCGTGCACGACGAGCAACGGTCGACCGGAGGCTGTCTCGTTGGACGGGCCCACCCGCTTCGCCCACACCGTGCCGCCCGGCACCGCGATCCTCGACTCGGTCACCGGCAGCCTCCTTCGGGACGGGCACCCAGGATCGCACGGAGCACCCCGGCGGCGCGCGGGCAACCTTGCAACTCGTACTCTCTAACTGAGAGAATAGTGTTCTCATTTGGCGCGGAAGGGCGTAGCGCACCACCATGGACGTATCCGATCTGATCGGCAAGGCCCGCAACGGATCTCCACGTGCCGCGGGCCGGTTGCTGAGCCTGGTCGAAAGCGAGCGCCGCGACGAGGTATTGGCCGGCATCGGCGCGGCACAGCCGGTCCGGGTCATCGGCATCACCGGCCCGCCGGGTGCGGGTAAGTCGACGACCATCGGCGCGTTGGTCGGTGCATACCGGCAGCGCGAATGCCGGGTCGCGGTGTTGGCCGTGGACCCGTCGTCACCGTTCAGCGGAGGCGCACTGCTGGGCGACCGGATCCGAATGACCGCGCACATCAACGATTCCGACGTGCTGATCCGCTCGGTCGCCAGTCGCGGTCACCTCGGGGGCCTGGCCGCGGCCGTGCCTGCCGCCATCGCGCTGCTCGGGGCGATCGGCTACGACGTGGTGCTCGCCGAAACCGTCGGGGTGGGACAGTCCGAGATCGAGATCGCTGCGGTGGCCGATCCGACCATCGTCATCCTGAACCCCGGGGCCGGCGACGCGGTGCAGGCCGCGAAAGCCGGCGTGCTGGAGGTCGCTGACATCGTGGTGGTGAACAAGGCCGACCGCGAGGGTGCCGAGCAGACCGTGCGGGACCTGCGCGCGGAGACCAAAGCTCCGATCGTGAGCCTGGTCGCTGCCCGGGGCGAGGGTCTGACCGAACTGGTGGACGCGATCGACGCTCACCATCGCGCCGACAACCGCGCCCGTCGGCTGGCCCGCGCCCGGGCGCAGATCCTCTCGCTGGCGCAGACCAGGTTGCGTGCCCGCACCGACCTCGATCGGCTCGCCGAGTCGGTGGTCGACGGCCACGACGATCCCTATGCCGCGGCCGAACGGTTGCTGTCGCCCCAGCAACAGGATTGAACCTGCGGGGCCTGCCCTCCCACGATCGGGGGACATCCCGATTCAACCGGCGGGTGGCCGCTCACCGGACAGACAGCAACACCGCCGGGCGGCACGCTGAACGCCATGTCGCCAATCGTGCCGCACCAGTCCTACCTGTTGATCTCGGCCGCAGGAAACCGAGGGTCGGTCGACACCACGATGACCGCCGGCAACGCCGCAGCGGATCGCTGAAAGCGCACGGCAGCAGATGGTTTACGGGGCATTGCCGCCGGAGGTCAACTCCGGGCGGATGTACGCAGGGCCAGGTGCCGGATCGATGCTGACGGCCGCCGCCGCCTGGGACGAGCTCGCGGTCGAATTGAGAGTCACGGCAACAGCTTTCGAATCGGTGATCACCGATCTGGTCAGCGGTCCCTTCCTGGGGGCCGCGGCCACCGCCATGGTTGCCGCTGCCACACCGTATGCGGCCTGGCTCGATGCGACTGCCGCGCAGGCCGAGGCGACCGCCGGCCAGGCCAAAGCCGCCGTCGCCGCCTACGAGACCGCCTACGCGATGACGGTGCATCCCGCCCAGGTGGCGGCCAATCGCGCGCAGCTGGCCACCCTGGTCGCCACCAATTACCTGGGTCAGAACATGCCGGCGATCGCGCTCACCGAGACCCGGTACGGCGAGATGTGGGCACAGGACGCAGCCGCCATGTACGGCTACGCCGCCGCCTCGGCCGCCGCCGCCCGGTTGACCCCGTTCGCCGAGCCGCCGCAAGTCGTCAACCCGGCCGGGGTGGCGAGTCAGACAACCGGGGCGGTGGCCGCCGCCGGAAGCGTCGTGACGGTGTTGACCCAACTGGGTTCGATCGGCGACACCGTGCTGCCCGGGTGGATCACCGATCTGGACACCCTGATGAGCATCTTCGGCACGCCGTTCTTCGTGTGCACGTCTTCGGCCGGCCTGATGATGTCGATGATGTCGACGATCAACGGCCTGTTCCCCGCGGTCGCAGGCGTCGGCGGTCAGATCGCGGCATCGGTGGGATCCGCTGCGGCAAACGCACTGGGTGCTGTCTCGGCCTCGTCGGTAGGCGCAGCCGGATCGGTGTCCGCGGCGCTCGGTGAAGCCTCGTCGGTGGGGGCGCTGTCGGTCCCGCGAGCCTGGGCCGCATCGGCACCGACCCTGAGCCACGCCGCGGTGGGGGCGCTGCCGGGCACGGTCAGCGGAGTCGCACCGTTGATGGGTTCGGCTGCTCCGGAACTGCTGGGCGGGCTGCCGGTGGGGGCCGGCTCCGGACGCGCCCAGGCGGCCGGAGTCGCGATCCAGGACGGAATCGCACCGCTGCGAGTGCTCCCCTCGCTGGTCGGATAGCCGTGGTGTCCCCCGATCGTCCGACCGGCCTCCGCCCCCGCACGGCCCGATCGGTGGAGTTGCCGAAATGTGATCGTCAATACCGTTCCAGGCGTGACGACAATCGCCCCGCTCGCAGTCCCCGCTCACCCGCCCACAACCTTGGCTGATCTGCACTTGCGGCCGGCCCCACTGCAGGACCAGGTCTTCACCGAGTGTGCGACCGAAGTCGCGCACACCATCCTGCACGACTTCGCCGAGACTCATCCGCAGATGTCCGCTCGGCATGGAATCCTGTTGTGGCAGAAACGTTTTGCCCAGACTGTCGGGGCAGCGTGCGTCGTCGCTGCGGTGGTCGCGCCGTCGGCACTGCTGATCACCCTGCTGGCGGTCACCTCGCTGATTGTGGCGGTGTCGGTCGCCGTCGCGATCGCAGGTCGGCGACGCTGCGCGGATCGGGCCCGTCAACCCGGTCCGGTGCTGACCGACGAACAGCTACCCAGTTACACCGTGCTGGTTCCGGCCTACCGCGAGGAAGAGGTCATCGGCGATCTGGTCGGATGCCTGGCCAAGCTGAACTACCCGGCCGAGCGGCTCGAGGTCCTGTTCCTGGTCGAACGGACCGACGTCGAGACCCAGGCGGCGATCGCCGCCGCGCAGCCGCCGTCGCACATGCGCGTGCTGCAGGTGCCGCCCGGGCCGCCGCGCACCAAACCGCGCTCGTGCAACGCCGGCCTACTGGTTGCCAAGGGCGAGTTGCTGGTGATCTTCGACGCGGAGGACCGTCCCGAGCCCGACCAACTCCGCCGAACCGCGGCGGTCTTCGCCGACGATAATGCCGAACTCGCCTGTGTCCAAGCGGTTTTGCAGACCAGCAACGTCGAGACCAGCCTCCTGGCGCACTGCTTCGGGGTGGAGTATGCGCGCCGCTTCCGCATGACGGTGCCGGGTCTGGCCGCCCTGGGTGCGCCGTTTCCACTCGGTGGCACCAGCAACCACTTCCGCACGGAGGTGCTGCGCAGGGTGGGCGGCTGGGACGCCTGGAATGTCTCCGAAGACGCTGATCTGGGGATGCGCCTGCACGCGTTGGGCTACCGGTCGGATGTCGTCGACTCGGTCACCTACGGCGATGCACCGGACCGGTTGCGTGACTGGATCTCCCAGCGCACCCGCTGGCACAAGGGGTTTCTGCTCACCGGGCTGGTCCACACTCGGTCGCCCCGCGACGCGATGCGACGGTTCGGTCCCCGCGGGCTGCTGACCCTGCTGATCTTCGTGTTCGGCATGCCGGTCCAATTCCTGGCGCAGACAATGATTTTCGGGCTCGGCGTCGCCGACATGCTCGGCTACGGGGGGCTGGTGCAGGTCGAGGCCGATCCCTTGCTGATCGGTGGGGTGCAGGCGGTGAGCACGCTGGCCTGGCTTCTCACCACCTACCTGGCGTACGGCGAACGCCGCAGGAGCCACCTCCGCGCGATCCTTGCGCTGCCGCTGTACTGGATCGCGCACTGGGTGGCGGCATGGCGGGCGCTCTATCAACTGGTCACCGCCCCGTTCCTGTGGGAGAAGACCGCTCACCGCGGCTCCGTCCCGGCCCCGCAGCCCGCGGTGCCGCAGGCCCTGGCGGCCTGATGTCCCCCGATCGGCGGACAGGCGGTCAACCCGTTGTCGGGCCGATCGGAGGTACTGCGGCCGCGTTGCACTTTCTACCGTCAGTTACGTGAGCACAGTGGCGGTCGAGGACCGGATCCCCAGCGTCGCGCAGCAGACCCACACCGAAGATCATTCGACGGTGATCTGGCTGCTGCTGGGCGGGAACCTGGTGGTTCGTTCGGCCGGATTCGCCTACCCGTTCATGGCCTACCACGTCGCGGGCCGCGGTTACGCCGCAGGCGCTGTCGGTGCTGTGCTGGCGGCCTACGGCGTCGGCTGGGCGGCAGGCCAACTGCTGTGCGGCCGCCTGATCGACCGCATCGGTACCCGAACCACGCTGGTGTCCACCATGTCGGTCGCGGCCACGGTGCTCGTCGTGCTGGCCGGGGCCCACGACTTGGCGACGCTGCTGCTCGGGGCCGCGGTCGCCGGCCTGGTCTGCGATGCTCCGCGCCTGGTGCTGGGCGCCGCCATCACCGAGTTGGTGACAGATCCGCAGCGGCGGGCGCGGTTGGACAGCTGGCGTTACGGGTGGGTCCTCAACGTGGGTGCCGCCATCACCGGTGGCATCGGTGGTCTGACCGCCGACTGGTGTGGCACTCCCGTGCTGTACTGGGTCAACGCCCTGGCCTGCGCGGCCTTCGCACTGGTGTCGGCCCGATGCATCCCGGCCGGCACCCGTCGCCCGACCGACTCGCCACCCGGGCCGAGCAGCTACCGGCAGGCGTTCTCGGACCGCCGCCTGCTGCTGTTGTTCGCATCCAGCCTGGCCAGCCTGACCGCACTGATGGGCATCTTCGCCGCGGTGCCGATGCTGATGGCCGAGTCGGGTCTGGGGGCCGGCGCCTACGGGTGCGTGCAACTCGTCAACGCAGTGGCGGTCATCGCGTTCACCCCGTTGATCACGCCCTGGCTGAGCGCGCAGCTCGCCGCCGGCCCGCGACTGGACATCCTGGCCGGCGCGGGTGCCTGGGTGACGGTCTGCATGGGCGTCTCGGCGCTGGCCCACACCACGCTGGCGTTCAGCGTGACCGCGATCGCGTGCTCGCCCGGTGAGATCATCTGGTTCGTGGTGGCCGCCGGCGTCGTGCACCGCATCGCGCCGGCCGCGAACCGGGGTCTCTATCAAGGGATCTGGTCGATGACCACCGCGATCGCCTCGGTCGTCGCGCCGGTCCTGGTCGCGTGCAGTCTGCCCCTCGGGGGGCGCGCCACGCTCGCGGTCGCGACACTGGCCATCGGTTTGCTCGGCGCCGCACTGTGCAAACCGCTGGCGGCCGTTGTGACCGGCGCCGGCTGCCCGCGGGTGCTGTCCTGAGTACGGTGTTCCGGTGGCGATCGCCAGTGACACAGAAATGGACCGGGTGCGCAACATCCACCGGTTGCGCTCCTATCGTGTTGTCGCCGTGCTCCGGGTCGGTGTCCTGGCCTTCGTGATCGGCGCCATGGTGGTGGCCACCCCCCGCTCCGAATGGAGAGGGCAAATCACCCTGGTGATGCTGTACGCCTTCGCCACCGTGTGCGCCCTGATCTTGGCTTTCACGCCGTTTCGGCGCCTGGGGATGAGCCGGTTCGCCGAGCTGAGCCGACTGGAGCCGTTCGTCTTCATCGCCATCGACGTGGTGGTGCTGACCGCGCTGCAGTTGCTGTCCAGCGACGGAATCTATCCGTTGCTGATCATGATCCTGCTGCCGGTGCTGGTGGGCGTGGACATGTCGACCCGCCGGGCGGCGGTGGTGCTGGCCTTCACCCTGGTCGGGTTCGTGTTCGCCGGAATTCAGGACCACGTGCAGAAGCGGGCGATCGGCTGGCCCGACACCGCGTTTCTGTTCGGGCTCTATGGATTTCTGTGCGCGGCGGCGCTGGTGATGGTGCGTATCGAAGAACTGCAT